>CAYZTZ010000145.1:0-8389 GCA_964481255.1 uncultured Acidobacteriota bacterium
CTGAACGCCCGTCTGAACGAACACGGCCTGATGCAGCACCGTCTGTCGTCCCTCGAGGAAGTCGAGAGAAGAAGGAGCAACTACTCCGAAGGCGTCCAGAAATACCTTTCGACGCGCGTTCCGGGCGAAGAGGAGCGCGAGGCCAAAACGCTGGCGGACCTCGTCGAAACCGATCCGGCTTACGAGGCGGCGCTCGAGGACTACCTCAACGAACCTCTGCAGTACATCCTGGTGGAGAACCGGGACGAAGCCCTCCAGGGCGTGGAGCGCCTCAAGCGCATCGGGGCGGGAAAATGCACTTTCCTGACGCTGCGCAACGGCCACAACCATTTGTCGGCCGAAGGCCGGCCTCCGCTGAGCGGCGACGGGATCGTCGGGTACCTCGACGACCTGCTGCGCATGAACCCGGACGTGAAGCGCGCTTTTGAACGCGCCCTGCCGGAATACGCCTCCACGATCATGGTCTCCGACCTCCACACGGCTTTCCGCGTCGCCGAGAACATTTCGGGCGCGAATTTTCTGACCCTCTCGGGAGAATCCTATTCTCCCCGGGGGGTGCTCTCAGCCGTCGGAGAGCGGAAATCGATGGCGGGCTTCCTCGCGCTGAAACGGGAGAAGCGCGAACTCGAGCAGAAGCTGCGCGCCCTGAGCGCCTCGATCGAGTCCGCGCGAGTCGACCTCGCCGGCCTGCGCCGGGAACAGGCCGCCGTCGCCGATTCCCTAAAAGCCCTTACGGCGGAGTCGCGCATGCTCGATGTGGACACCGCCCTCGTCGGCCACGAGATCGCCCGCTTGGAAAGCGAGATGGAGAAAATAGCCCAGGCCGAAGCCGTCGCGGATTCGGAAATGTCCCAGCTGGCAGCCGAAAGGCTCGACCTTGAGTCCGGCTTGAAGGAGGCCGACGCGCAAATAGCGGAGATCGAAGCCCGCAGCGGAAGCAGTTCCGAGGAGCTCGAGGGGCTTCAGGTCCGCCTCCAGTCGCTGCGTTCCGAAAGCGCCGAACTCTCGCGGGATCTCGCCAACCTCGTCTCCGCGCACGCGGTCAAGAAGGAACGCCGGTCCGCGATGGAATCCGATCTGCGCCGGCTCGCCTCCGAGTCCGAGGACATCCGCCGCCGCTCCGGGATCAACCATGGCGAGGAGGCCGAGGCGAGCCGGCGGATCCAGGAGCTCGCGGCGGCCCAGGAGGAGGTCCGCGCGAGAATCGCCGAAAGCCGGCAGGCGATCCATGAGACGGAGGCGGCGCTGGAAGAGCGGCAAAACGAACTCTCGGCGCGGCGCGGCGTGCTGGCGGCCCTGGAAGAGCGGCTGCGGCGGCTGCACGAAAGCCGCGAAGAAGCCATGAAAACGCGCGGCGCGATCGAAATCGAGAAGACGCGCCTGGAGAGCGACCTCGAGCACCTGGAGCGCGCGTGCCAGGAGGAATTCCATCTCGCGCTCCCTGAAATCGTAGCCGGCATCCCGGCCTTCGACTGGGATCGGGACTACGCGGAAGTCTGCGAGACCCACGACCGCCTGCGCGGGATCATCGAAAACTTCGGCGCCATCAATATGCGCGCTCTCGAGGAGTACCAGGAGCAGGATCAACGCTACCAGTTCATGAACGCCCAGCGGCTCGATCTTGAGAAATCGATCGCGGACACCCAGAAGGCCATCGCGGAAATCAACCGCCGTTCCGTGGAACAGTTCGAGGAGGCCTTCAAGGCCATCCGCCAAAATTTCCAGGAGGTGTTCCAGATCCTTTTCGAGGGCGGGCAGTGCGACCTCCGCCTGCTGGACGAAGGGGACGTTCTGGAAAGCGGCATCGACATCATCGCGCAACCGCCGGGCAAGCGCCTCCAGAGCGTGCTGCTGCTTTCCGGGGGGGAGAAGGCCCTGATCGCGCTAGCCCTCCTGATCGCGATTTTCCGCTACCGGCCCAGCCCCGTTTGCGTCCTGGACGAAGTCGACGCGCCGCTCGACGACGCCAACATCAACCGGTTCTCGCGCCTGATCTCGGAGCTGAGCCGAAACACGCAATTCATCCTCATGACACACAACAAGAGCACGATGGAAATCGCGCAGACGCTTTACGGCGTGACCATGGAGGAACCGGGCGTCTCCAAAATCATCGGCGTGGATTTCCAGCAGCGCCGCGAGGCTCTGGCGGGTTGATACCGACCGATCTGAGAATGCTCAAGACCGCTTGCGCTATGATTCAGCCTTGAAAGGCGGCGGCAGGCCGCGGCGCCCTAAAGCTTCATTTCGATCGCCGGAAACGGCGAAGGGAGTCTCGCAAAATATATATGGAAATCAAGTCGACCCCATGCATCCAGACGGATCTGCCCGGGATCAAGCTGCTCCGCCGGGGAAAGGTCCGCGACATCTACGAATTTCAGGACAACCTGCTTCTGATCGCGACCGACAGGATTTCCGCGTTCGACGTGGTGCTCCCCACCCCCATCCCCATGAAGGGAGCCGTGCTGACCCAACTGTCGCAGTTCTGGTTCGACATGATGCGCGATATTGCGCCGAATCATCTGATCAGCACGAATGTCGATGATTTCCCCGACGAACTCAGGCCTTTCCGCGGGATCCTTCATTGGCGCAGCATGCTCTGCGTCAAAGCGGACATGTTCCCCGTCGAATGCGTGGCGCGCGGCTATCTTGCAGGCTCGGGGTGGAAGGAATACCAGGAAAGAGGTTCCGTATGCGGAATCAAGCTGCCGGCCGGATTGCGCGAATGCGACCGTCTGCCGGAGCCGATTTTTTCGCCGGCGACCAAGGCGGAAGAGGGGCATGACCTCAACATTTCCTTCGAGGAAGCGGCCGCGAGGATCGGCCGCCCGAACGCCGACCGGCTCAGAGACCTGACGCTCGGAATCTATGCCCGCGCCGCCGAATACGCGCTCTCCCGAGGCATCATCATCGCCGACGTCAAGTTCGAATTCGGGCTTTACAGGGAGACGATCATTCTGTGCGACGAGCTCCTGACTCCGGATTCCTCCAGGTTCTGGCCGCTCGCGGGCTATAAGCCCGGAGGGCCCCAGCCTTCTTTCGACAAACAGTATGTGCGCGATTACCTTGAACGGATACACTTCGACAAGAAGCCTCCCGGACCGGAGCTGCCGCCCGAGGTCGTGCGGGGCACCACCGAGAAGTATCTCGAAGCCTATCGCCTGCTCACGGGTTCCCCGCTGATCTGAACGCCCCGGGCGGCGCAAAAGATTCCAATCAGCGGGATTTGAGGCGGAGGGGATTGGCATGCACTGGAGCCAGTGGACGTTTCCGGATTATCTTTTCGCCTGCATCATCCTGATCTCCACCATCATGGCGCTGTTTAAGGGCCTGGTGCGGGAAATCGTAAGTCTTGTCGCCCTTATCGGCGGGCTCATTCTGGCCGCCCTGTATTATCCGAAGATAGCCGCGGAGCTGATCGAATTCAGCCGGACGGAAACGGTGGCCAATCTCGCGGCTTTCCTCGTCATCTTTCTGGGGTGTCTGCTGGCCGGAGCCGTCATCTCCCTGATCCTCAACAGGTTTCTCAAGGCCGCGTCCCTTCTGTGGATCGACCGGCTGCTGGGAGGGATTTTCGGTCTTCTCCGCGGCTGGGCCGTTGCATCGGTCCTGGTCCTGGGGCTTGTCGCTTTTCCCGTGCGCGAAAACCTGATGGCGCATTCATTTCTGGCGCCTTATCTGCTCGCGGGTGCGAGAGCGGCGGTCCTCATCGTCCCCAAAGGCCTTAAGGATGAATTCAACCGGAACTATAAAAAAGCTCTTGAGACGTGGAACAAAAGCAGGAGCACCCCTTAGGCTGGATGCCGGTCTGAAAATACGTCTCATCGGAGACGCGAATGAAGACTTTCCTCGCGGACCGCAACCAAGCCGCGGCGCCCTATCCGAAAAAGTCGGTCGCCCCGGAATGCAGAGGCGTCGCGAGCGCCGTGCGGTGGCGCACATCGATTCCCTGCACGAAAAAAAGGACGTCCTCCGCGATGTTGGTAGCGTGGTCGGCGAGGCGCTCCAGGCCCCGGGCGATGAAAAGGTAATCAATGCCGGGGTGAACCCTGTGCGGATCCTCCTCCATGAATTGCACGATGCGGGCGTACATTTGGTCCCGCAGACGATCCACCGCGTCGTCGGATTTCAGTACCAACCTTGCGAGCTCGGCGTCTTTCCGCACAAAGGCGTCAATGCTGTTCCGGATCATATCCTGCGCGAGCTTGGCCATGTAGGCAATGTCGATATGCGGCTTCACAGCCGGCATGCCGAGCAGTGAAACGGCGCTCTCGGCGATATTCACCGCGATGTCCCCCATCCGCTCCAGGTTATTGTTGATTTTGATCGACATGGTGACGAAGCGCAGATCCACGGCCACGGGGTGCTGAAGGGCCAGGAGGCGGATCGCAAGATTGTCGATCTCAATTTCCAGATGATTGATGCGTCCTTCGTTATGGAAGACGTCCATGGCCGCATGCTCATCCCGATGGACGGCCGCATGCACGCTGCGGGCGATGGATTCTTCAACCAGGCCGCTCATTTCGAGCAGCCGGCTTTTCAGTTCGTCAAGTTCTTCGAGAAGGTGCTGCACGATACCCTCCAAAGTGAGAAACTTCTCTCCAGCGAACGGCTGCGGAGAGCCTTGTATCGACGTTTTGCAGTTCATGACGACCGGAAGCCGGCCTTGGAGTGCGGGAGCCGGCCGCCGCCGATAAACGCCGGCCCGGCGGTCCACGCCATCTAGCCGAAACGTCCGGTGATGTAGTCCTCGGTGCGTTTGTCGCCGGGAGTGGTGAATATCCGGACCGTGGGGCCGAACTCGATCAGTTCGCCCTGAAGAAAGAAGGCCGTGGAATCGCTGACCCGCGCGGCCTGCTGCATGTTATGGGTCACGATGACAATGGTGTACTTCTTCTTGAGCTGGAATATCAGGTCCTCGATCTTGGCGGTGGAAATGGGGTCCAGGGCGGAGGCCGGCTCGTCCATGAGAAGTATCTCCGGACGCACCGCGAGGGCCCGCGCGATGCAGAGCCGCTGCTGTTCGCCTCCGGACATGCTGAGAGCGCTCTTATCCAGGCGGTCCTTGACCTCGTCCCAGATCGCCGCCTGCCGGAGCGCTTCTTCCACCCGCTCTTCCAGCTCGGACGCCGACTTCACAAGTCCGTTGATTCGAAGGCCGTAGGCGATATTGTCGAAAATGGACTTGGGAAAAGGATTGGGCTGCTGGAAAACCATCCCCACATTCCGGCGCAAGGCGACGACATCGATGTCCGGCCCGACGATGTTCTGCCCGTCCACCATGATCTCACCTTCCATCCGAATATTGGGGATCATGTCATTCATTCGGTTCAGAGATCGTAAAAAGGTGGATTTCCCGCAACCTGAAGGGCCGATAATGGCGGTGATGTGTCGGGCGTAAATATCCATGGAGATATCGAGCAAGGCCCTGTGGGCGCCGTACCAAAAATCGAAATGCTTTACGGCGACGCGGACATCGGGGGCCTTCGAGGCTCCCTCGTCGCCCGCCCGGTCCTGCACCTCCGTCCGGATGGTCGGGAACTGAATAGGGGCGGCAGTAGAAAGCATCACACACTCCTTTGCGAGATGCGCATTCGCGCACGGATGGCGACCGCCACGGCGTTCAGAACGAACGTCAGCATCAACAAGACCAGCACGGTCGAATAGAGGAGCGGCTTGGTGGCATCGACATCGGGCGACTGCGTGGACATGATGAAAACGTGATACCCCAGGTTCATAAACTGATCGTTGAGCCGGGTGGGGATCTGCGGCAGAAAATAGGCGGCGCCCACGAACAGAATAGGGGCCACCTCGCCGGCCGCCCGGCTGACGGCCAGCACCGACCCGGTCAGCACTCCCGGCATCGCATGAGGCAGAACCACACGGAACACGGCCTGGGACTTGGTCGAACCCAGGGCATAGCTGGCTTCCCTGTAACTGCGCGGGACCGCCTGAAGCGCCTCTTCCACACTGACAATCACGACCGGCAACGTCAGAACAGCCATGGTCAAGGCGGCCCACAGGAGGGCAGGCTGTCCATAGGCGAGCTCGCCCCCGTGGAGGGCACGATCCATAGCCTTGCCCACGAACTGGACGAAGAAACCGAGTCCGAACAGCCCGAAGACGATGGAAGGAACGCCGGCGAGGTTGTTCACCGCCTGTCTGGAGATTGAATAGAACCAGGAGCCGCGGTCGGCGTATTCCGAGAAATAGATGGCGACCAGCACGCCCGCAGGCGCGACGAATATCGTCATGAGGATCACCAGGGCCGCGGTACCGAAGATAGCGGGGAAAATGCCGCCGCTGGTCATCCCTTCCGTCGGTGCGGATGTGATGAAGTTCCACGACAGCTTTTCCCACCCATGGTAAAAAATGATCCCGAGCATGATCCCGAGGATCGCGATGATGCTCGCCCCGGCGAGCGCCGTGAGCCATCGCGCGCCGCTATCGAAGAAAGTCCTGTTCCTGCCTTTCATTTAGGAATCCCCCAAAAGCCTGCGCCGGAGTCGGGCGATCACCCAGGAACCGGTGCTGTTCAGAAGGAACGTGATTAAAAACAGCAGCAGCCCGATAAAAAAGAGAACCCGGTAGTGCGGGCTGCCGAACACGACTTCCGCGAGTTCGGCCGCGATGGTGGCCGGAAGAGTGCGCGTGGAATCCAAAAAGGACCACGATGTGATGGCCGCGTTGCCCGAGGCCATCAACACGATCATTGTCTCGCCGGCGGCGCGGCCGAATCCCAACACAATCGCGGCGAATATCCCCGGCATGGCGGCCGGCAGAACGACGCGCATGGCCGTCTCCGCGCGTGTCGCGCCCAGAGCCCAGGAAGCCTCCCGGAGCTTTCGCGGAACGGCGCAGAGAGCGTCTTCGCACACCGTGAAGATGATCGGCACCACCGCGAGGCTGAGCGCCAGTCCGGCGACGACAGCGTTCAGACGGAAATCAAAATGAAACAGATCCTGAAGCCAGGAGGCCAGGACGATCAGAGCGAAGAAACCGAGGACGACCGACGGGAAGCCCGCGAGCATTTCGACAACCGGCTTCATGGTCTCCCTGGCCCACCGCGGCGCGAATTCAGCCGTGTAGACGGCCGCCGCCAGGGAAATCGGAACCGAAAAGATCATTGCGATGAGAGTGACCTTAAAGGTTCCCAGGATGAGAGGCATCAGGCTGTATTTGGGCTCTACGGAAACCGGATGCCAGGAGTATCGCAAAGGGGCTTCCGGCGTCCCGTAATTCTGAGGCAAAAACAACCTGCCCCACCCGACTTCCGCCACCGACGCCGGCTCATAGAAGAGCGGCACGGCCTCTTTCGTGATGAACACCAGGATCAAAAACATGATCGCTATCGAGAGCCAGGCGCTGATCTTGATGAAGCGGGCGATTACCCAGTCCCTCGCGCCGCGCCAGGTGAAGCGGCGCTCCAGCAATTGCATCTTGGGGAAGCTCGACATTTCAATGGCATTGCCGTCCATTTCGTCCTGTCCTCTTCATTGGGCCCTCTACGGCTCTGGAGAGCCCCGGATCACGAGAATTATGCGAATGTGAGGACGGGTCGTCAGACCCGTCCGATTCACAACCGTCCCATGAGGAATGGGTCAAGCTTTTTCACTTCTTACGCATCCCCGGAGGCAGCGGATAATAACCGACGTTCTCGACAACCGATTGGCCTTCTTCGGATACAATCCAATCCGCCAATTTCTTGATCTCACCCTTGGGGGCGCCGGCCAGATACCAGTACAGGAAGCGACTGATGGGATAGATGTTCTTTTGAACGTTTTCGAGGGTCGGCTCCACGGCCGGGCCGGATGCATCCTTTCTAACCTTCAGGGCTTTCACGCCCTTGAGATAGGCAATCCCGCCGTAACCTATACCGCGGATGTCCTTGGAAACGGCGTTGATGACCGCGGCCGTGCCCGGCAGCGTCTGAGTCGTCGGGTAGTAATCCGCGTCCCCAAGAACATGCTCCTTGAAATAGGCGTATGTGCCGGAACTGTTCTCGCGGCCGTAAAGGATGATGCGCTCGTCCTTGCCTCCCACATCCTTCCAGCTTTTGACGGCGCCGGTGTATATCTTCTTCAACTGCTCGAGCGACAATTCCTGCACCGGATTCTTCTCATGGACATAAACGGCCAACCCGTCCAGAGCCACCGGCAGCTCGACAGCCGGAAGTCCGCGTTTCTGCAGAACGTCGTTTTTCTCGCTGTCCTTCATCGGGCGCGACGATTCGGCGACATCCGTAGTCCCGTTGATCAGCGCGGCGATCCCGACTCCGGAACCGCCGCCGGTGACCTGGATCTTCACCCCGGGATTTTTCTGCATGTAGATCTCGGCCCATCTCTGGCCGAGAATCACGAGGGTGTCGGATCCCTTGATGGTGATGCCCCGT
>CAYZTZ010000146.1:0-8372 GCA_964481255.1 uncultured Acidobacteriota bacterium
ACGGGTCTGAAGATCCATCCGCACAGCATTTCTCTTCTCCGCCCGAAAAGCGAGCGGCTCATTCCACGAAGCCAAACGCCGCGCCCAGCTTCTTCGCGACGCGGTCTTTGATCCAGTGCCCGTCCCACCACTCGACGGGGTCCACGGGAAGCCCCTGGAGAATGGTGCAGTAATGCAGATGATCGCCGCCGGCCAGGCCGGTCTCGCCTGTTTTCCCCAGGACATCTCCTCTGAAAACCTTCTGCCCTTCGCTCACGGCGACGGAAGAGAGGTGTCCGTAAATTGTCTGCAGGCCGCATCCATGATCGATCACGACGGCGTTGCCGTAAATGCCGAGATATTTGGCATGCACGACGATGCCGTCGTTGGCCGCCGGCACGGGATACTGTTTGGTCGCCGCAAGGTCGTATCCCAGGTGAACCTGCTCGTCGATCGTCCGCCCCTGATACCGGTAGGTCCTGTGTTCGGAGAAAGTCGCCATCACCTTGCCGTTCGGTATGGAGACGAACGGCCGCGTCCACAGAAACTCCGGCCGCGATTTCGCGGCCAGCGACTTGATCGTGGCGCCGTTCTTTTCGCGCAGCTCCCTGTTGATCGCCAGGTAGTTCTCGACAGGACTGCCCCGGTCGCCGATCTCAGGGGAGTTCGAGAGGATTTCCGGGACCACCTTGCCGATGAAGGCGTCGGTGAGCTCGATGAAATCCGATTTGAACTGTTTCGGGAAAAACATATCGATGAAACCGGCCTCCGCCCTGTTGCCCGCTGCGTCTTCGGCCACCAGTCTCACGTCGGGCTGCCCCATGTCGTAGGGCACGGCAAAAAGGGCGAACCTGTCCTGCTTTCCTCCTCCGGGCAACGGATACCCCGGGAACCACCATGAGCCGGAGCGCACGCCGTCGCGCACGGCGGACTCGCCGACACGATAGGTGACGACCTCGCACCCGCCTTGCGCCACATAGGTCTGGGTTGAAGTGACCTGAAGGGACGGCGGAGTCAGGCGCACCGGGAGGCTGATTTCCACGATCCGCGGTTTGGGGTGGTAGAGCCAGGTACCCGCTCTATCCGCCGTGACCCGGATGACGGCCGAGCCCTCCCTCAGACCCGGGAAGGTCTCGCGGCCCGCGTCGACCGAAAAGACGTCTGAAACGGTCTTAGGGCCCCGAAATGAGAACTGCGAACCGCAAGGGTAGGTCTTTTCCCCGAGCAGAGCCTTTTGATCGCCCTGAACGAGCTCGACGGTCGCCCGCGTCAAACCTCTGCGGGGCTCCGAGAGCTCGATTTTGACTGGCGTGCGCTTGCCGATGACGGGCGCGCGCGGCTCTATTTTGACATCGGGCGGCCCGCCGGCGCGGAAGATCCCCAAGGCGATAAAGGTTAAAGCAAGGATGCCCAGTATAATGAGGCCCGCCTTGAATGAACGCCCTGAACGCAATTCTCTATAGATCATGGTCTCCTTCCCTCTAACAAATTCGGAAGGTCAGTTTACCATTTCGCGCCCGGAATTCGTGCGGGTTCATGTCCGTCGCACGGCGTTCCCTAAGGATTCGTGCGGACGGGTCTCCAGAGGCTGCCTCATAACTGGGAAATTAAAAAGATCGCTTTAATAGAATCGGTCATTTACCGCCGCCAAAGGATCGGGCATGCGAGTTTTGAGACAGCCTCTCCAGACCCGTCCGTCTGTCTGAGCAATAGGTTTACGCACGGCTCTGGAGAGCCGTGCTCACGAAAAACTCGCATGAGGATGGGTCTCCAAAACCGTCTGGTGACGCGGGAGAAAAAGCAGACGCACGGCTCTGGAGAGCCGTGCTCACGAAAAATTATTAAGCCCGGAGGCGCAGTTCAGATTTTCCCAAGGGCTTTGAGGACTTTGTCCGGCGTGATCGGGAAATCGAGAATCCATTTCCCGATCGCGTTGTAGACGGCGGAGGCTGTGATGGCCGCGAGGCTGGCCCCGATGTTTTCCCCGATGCCGTAAGCCCCGTAGGTGCCGTAACCCAGGTGACTCTCGTTGAGGTGGCACTGGACGACGGGGTAATCGTTCATCGTTCCCAGATGATAATTCAGCAGATCCAGGTTGAGGCCGACGCCGGTTTTCGGGCAGTATACCTTCTCCTCGGTGGCGCTTTTGCCCAGGCCCATGACGGCGCCGCCGTACTGTTGAGCCTCGGCGCCCCGCCTGTTGAAGAGATGGCCGACGTCGTTGACGCACACGACGGCCGTGACCTCCACCAGGCCCGTTTCGGTGTCGACCTCCACTTCGATGAAATGCGCCTGCCGTCCCATGACGTAGATCCTGCGGCCCATCATGCCGTTGGCCATCATTCGGGTGGGCGTGTTGACGTCGGGGTGGGCAATCAGGGTGTTGGCGCTCAGGAACCCGGTCACCACCTGGCTGACCGGCCTTTTCCTCTCCGGGTCGGCCTTTTCAAAAACCATGCTGTCCCGGATGTCGAAATCCTCAGGTTTCGGCTGCGGCCGGTCCTTGGCGGCGCCGCCCATATTGAACATAAACCCGGGCATCGGCGCCGCGGCGCTTTCAAGGATTTGATGTTTGAGTCCCCTGGCGGCGATGGCGAGCTGATAGGTGGCGTTCACCGTGCCGGCGGAGCCCGCGGGCTGAGCCAGGCAGTAGGCGCTGTTGTCGGAGCGCTGCGTCTGGAGGAGCACGTCTTCGTATTTCAGGCCGATCTCGGCGGCCACGCAATGGCGGTAGGCGGACTCCGTGTCGACGCCCATGTCGCACCGCAGTCCGACAATGGTGACCTTGCCGTCGCGCATCATCAGGCAAGCATAGGATGTGACGGCAAACGTCATAATCCCGGCGCCCCAGTGCCATTCGTTCACGGATGTGAAACCCATGCCGTGCATCCGGCCGTTGGGCAGTCTTCGCGCGCCGGGCGCGTGCCATTTCCGATGCCAGCCGATCGCTTTCTTGCCGATTTCGATGACTTCCCTCAGGCTGTGTCTCTGCGGGAACCCGTTTTCCTTCTGGTATTGCGTGATCCAGTCCCAGTCATGGCCCCGGCACCCGTCGTTGATCAGGGCCACCTCCGTCGGGTCGAGCCCGAACTCCGCGGCCACGCGGTCGAACATGATGTTGTGGGGGACGCAGGACGCGGCCCCGTGCCGGAAGCAAGCCTGATGCCCCCTGTTGGTGAAAGGCCACGTCTGGGTGCCGCGAATGTTGGGTATCTTGGTGCATTCGTAGGTCTTGTCCATGGCGGGGTTCCTGGCCCCGATCATGTGCCAGTCGTAGGCGGTGATCGTACCGTCCTTTTTGGCCCCGACTCTGCAGACATAGGTCCCCGCTTCGTCCCCGCCGCAATAGAAATTGCTCTCGTCGTAGAGCAGTTTCACGGACCTGTTGCCCGCCCTGCGGGCGAGCACGGCTGCGAGACGTACAAAAAGGGTGGAATAGGCCAGCCAGGTCAGCCCGCCGAACCAGGATCCCTGATAGGGGAAGGTCACGGTTATCTTGGACCAGTGCGTGAAGGGTTTTGAGACATGAATTCCGGCGAAGCCGAACATGCCCATTCCCATCATCGCCGGGGTGCTGAGGTTGCTCTGCGGGTTCGCCTGGTGATGGACCCAAAGGTCGAGGTAATCATCCCTCCACTGGGCCACGCAGACCATGGCCTCGACGCCGGCCGGGGAGTTCATGGCTCTCTGGATGGTGCATTCGATGATTTTGTCGGCCTCGGCGAAGCCCTTCTCAACGTCCCCGATTTCCCTTTTTTCTTTCAGGATGACGTTGGGCTCCTTGATCCTGGAATTCATGCGTCTCGCCTCGGGCATGATCTTGGGCGCCTCCGGCTTCGCGGCCTCCTCCATATCCAGGATGAAGGGCCTTTCCTCCCACTCAATATCGATGAGTCTCAGGGCCTGGTCGCATATCTCCTCGCTGTCGGCCACGACGGCGACACCCATGGGGTGCTGATAGAAATCGCCGGTCCCGGAAAGGGTGGGGATGCTGTAGAACATCCCCGTGTCGGTGCCCACTCCGCCGTCGTTTGCTATGTCCGGATCGTCAAACGTCAGTATATCCCTCACTCCCAGCAGTGACGCCGCCCTGCCGGTATCCATGCGCACGATCTTGGCATGAGCGTAGGGCGAGGTCAGAATCTTGGCGTAAAGCATCCCGGGCAGCGAGATATCCCTCGTGTACACCGCCTGCCCGGACACTTTTTCGACTGCGTCGTGGCGGCTCATGGTCTGCTTGATGCTTTCGCTCGCCTCCGGTATTTTCCACTTCCACGGCTGGTCCTGGTCCTCCATGCGTCTCCCTCAATATGCAAAGCGTTCCTCTGGCTAATACGTCCGGTCGGAGCGGAAATTTCGGCCAAATGCGGGATTGGGGGGATTATGTGCGGGTCAGGCGGCCGGCATACGGGAAAGCAGCCACGAACGTCGCGGATATCCGGATCCGGTTCCGCGCCCGCCCGGGGCCCGATTCGACGCATTCGGAGCATGTCGGCATTGCCCCGTCCAAGGTTCTCAGGGTAATATGATCGTGTCGGGGCCGCCATCGCGTTCCCGGAAACGAACCAGGCAAAAGGAGACTGTGATGAAACAATCGTGCACCGCTGTCTTGCTCGTCCTATCCCTGCTTTTGATTTCCGGCTGCTCGTCCATCCCCTCAGGAACGGATGCCATCCGCGACCTTCAGAAAAAAGGGGCGGCGGCGGTCGGCCAGAACGTTATCATTGTCGGGATGGCGGATACAAAGACCCCCCTGTCCTCCTTCCGCGTGTTCAAAGTCTATCAGGATGAGGAGTTCATCTGGGTCGTGCTTCCCGAAGGAAAGGAGGAGCCCCCTCAGGGCCTGAATGTCCGGGTGACGGGGACGGTCCAGGAGAGGGAGTTTCCCGTCGTCGGCAAGGCCATTTGCGTGGAAGCGACGAAAATCATGATGGAATAGCCTCCCGTTCACAGATACCCTGCCAGGAAGCGGGAGAGACTTTTCCGGGCCGCGGAAGAGTGCTCTTTCCATTCCTTCAGAGTATGCAGCATCCCGGCGTCCATAAGCTTCCTGGCGCGCGCCGGGATCCCGGTGGAAGGATCATGGGAAAAGGGGACCAGAAATGTGTCCCGGACTTCATCGCTTACAGCCCGAACGCTGCTGATGGGAATTTCCCCGGCGAGAGACACGCGCGCCAGCGCCGCGGTTTCCATATCCACGATGGAGGCGCCGAATTTATCGCGCAGAAGACATTTGTGCGCCGGCTCCCCTACGACATACGAAGAGGTCAGGACGTCCCCCGCGCGTGCATGAAGCCCGATTGATTGCGCCGACTCGGCGAGCGATTCGGCGCCGTCGAGCTCAAATACGTCTTCCGCCCGGGCATGCTCCCAATCCGGAAACCTTTCATCTAGGCCCAGCGCCGTAGCCCTTCGAACGGCGATAAGATCGCCGAGCCTGAGTTCCGGGTCCAGGGCGCCCGCATACCCGATCACCAGAATGCATGACGGCCGCACGGCCTCCAGGGCCCGATCGAGCCTCTCCGAAGAGCGTTTCGGACCGACGCCCGTCCTGAGAAAGCAGAGAGGCTTTTGATTCCGCCGGGCCTGCCAGAGGCTGACTCCCGGCATGTGGATTTTTTCGCGATCGGCGCAAAGCTCCAATCCGGCTTCGAGTTCTTCCTCCAGGGCGGCGGCAATCAAAAGCATACCATTCAAGGATAGGTCCGCACGGCGTCGGAGTAAAGGGAGTTCGCGCCAGCGGCGCTTGCGCCCAACTCAAAGGGCCCGCTGAGGATAATGTTGAACGGACAACCAGCCTTCGGATATATTGGGCTTCACGCTCAGGGACACGGACTGCTCGAAAATGAGAAAGCGGGCTCTGCTTTTTCTGCTGATCGCCTCCGCCGGACTTCTGCGGGCGGCCGAGTTGGACGAGGCGATTCTTCATTATGAAATGGGTGAGTTTGGGGAGGCTGTCAAGCTACTGTCTCAATCCAGACTCCGTTCGTCCCATGAGCCCGAAATAAGGCTTTGGCTCGGCAAATCGTACCTGAAGCTCCGGGAGTGGGATAAAGCCGTAAAGGAGATCGAAAAGGCTGTTGAACTGGACCCGTCCAACGCGCTGTATCACCTCTGGCTGGGACGGGCATGCGGAGCCAAGGCATCGCATACGGTTTTTTTCAAGGCGCTCGGCTGGGCCAGGCGCGTCGCGAGGGCGTTCGAGACCGCCGTGAAACTTGCCCCCGAAAATCTCGACGCGCGTTTCGATCTTCTGGATTTCTACATCAACGCTCCGGGGATGGTGGGGGGCGGCAGGGACAAGGCGGACGCTCAGGCCCGCGCGATCGCAAAACTGGATCCCCGGAAGGGCTACGTGGCCCGCTCGATGATATTCGAAAAATACAGGCGCCGCGACCTTGCGATGAAAGAATTGATCCAGGCAACCATGGACTTTCCCGACGACGCCGACGCCCATAAGGATCTGGCCGATTTCTATCTCGCAGGCAGGGACTTCGAAAAGGCTCTGGCCTCGGCCCAAAAGGCCCTTGCGCTGGATCCGAATTCAAAGCGCTCCCTTCTAATCCGGGAAGCATCCAAAATACGGTCGCGGACCGGACTCGACGAAGCCGAAGAGATTTTGCGGGAACTGGCCGCGGGGCGCCTGCGGGATGAGGACCCTCCCCGCGAAGAGCTGTACTACTGGCTTGGGGAGTGCCATCTCGCGAAAGGAGAGGCGGAGAAGGCGCGCCGCTCGTTCCAGGCGGCGCTTTTTTTCAATCCCGAGTATGAACCCGCTAAGAAGAGTCTCTCCGGAATGCGATGACGCCCTGATTCCTTCTAAAGCCGCGCCCGACCGGAAGAGGCGTTTTCTCCCGGTCGAAAGGCCGGCGAAACCAGATCAGATCCGAGGCACTCCGCTATGAAAAGATCATTGGGATTCATGCTTCTTGTCCTCATCCATTGCCCTGCCGGCGCTGCACCGGCGCCTTCTTCGGAATTCGCCGGGCCCGAGCCGCGGCCGCAGCCCGGAACGCTGACGGTTCAGCAGGCGGTCCAGATGGCTCTCGAGCGCGCGCCGGAAGTTCTGCTGGCCGAAGCTCAGGCGGCGCGCGCGGGAGAGGCCCTGCGGGAAATCCGGTCCCTGAACAGACCGCAAGTGGTAACCGGCACCGGACTCGCCTATAACAACGGATACCCGCTCAGTATGGAAGGCGCCGCCCCGTCGATTTTCCAGATCGCCGCAAGCCAGGCCGTTTTCAGCAAGAGGAACAGAAACCTCATCCGCGAAGCCGAGGAAGCCGGGAAGGCGAGCCGCTGGGAGAAGGAGTCCGCCCGGAATGAACTGGCCGCGAGAGCCGCATCGGTGTATTGCGAACTCTACAGAAGCCGCAAAGCGGCCGAGCTCGCAGCCGCCGAACTGGACGCGGCGCAAAAACGCCGGGAGTTTGTCCAAGCCCAGTTTGAGGCGGGGAAAGTGCGGCCGGTTGATTTGACTCTGGCCAGAAACGCCGCGTCGGCCGCGCAACACCAGCTTTTAGCCGCCCGGGAACAGGCCAGGGTCGCCGAGACGGAACTCAGAAGTTTGACCGGCATGGGAGAAGAGGCCCCGCTCCAGGTCGTCCAGCCGGACATCCAGAGCTCGATTTTCGACATGACGGCGGAAGCCCTGTATCAACTTGCGCTCGAGCAGACACCGGAGATTCAACAGGCGGAAGCCAATATCCGGGCCAGGGAATTTCATCTCGAGGCGGATAAGGGAGAACGCCTGCCGCAAATGGATATCATCGGCCAGTACGCCCTTTTCAGCAGGACGAACAATTACGACGATTTCTTCAACCGGTTCACCAGGAATAACTTCCTCGTGGGGCTGTCTCTGCAGGTGCCGATTTTCGACGGGTCCCGAACAGGCGCGCGGATCGCTCAGAGCCGACATGAGGTGTCTGAGGCCCGCTATCGCCTGGAGCGCGCTCAGAAAGAACTCAAACTAAATGTTCAGCGCGGGCTGAGCGCCGTTCGCGTGGCCCGCGGAGACTGCGATCTTGCGCGCAAGGACCTGGAATCGGCGCGCGAAATGGTCCAGGTCGGCGAAGCCCTGTTCGAGGCAGGAAGGATCAGCGCCGGCGAGATGGAAGATTTGCGCGCCCAGTTGAATCAAAAGGAGAAGGCGCTGCTCGACATGGACCGCGCTCTCTCGCAAAGAAAATTGGAATTGCTTCGCGTTATAGGGGCCGCTGCTTTGATCCGGTAAGGACCGTAGAAAAAAAGAGAAAACACCCCGTGCGGACGGGTCTCCAGAGGCTGTCTCATAACTGGAAAATTAAAGAGATCGCTTTAATAGAATCAGTCATTTACGGCCGCCGAATGATCGGGCATGCGAGTTTTGAGACAGCCTCTCCAGACCCGTCCGTCTG
>CAYZTZ010000147.1:0-8262 GCA_964481255.1 uncultured Acidobacteriota bacterium
CAGCGTGGAAGAAAAGCTCAAATAGGCGGTGGTTTTGGACGCGGCGCCTATTATAGGAATTTTGTACGGGCGCGTTTCCGGAAGCATCCGGTGGTCCGTGGGTCAGGCTGACGCACGGCTCTGGAGAGCCGTGCTCACACAAAAAAGAGAGAGCCGTGCTCACAGAAAGCTCGTGTGCGGGTGGGTCTCTGGAAGCATCCGGAGGTCCGTGGGCCGGGCTGACGCACGGCTCTGGAGAGCCGTGCTCACACAAAAAAGAGAGAGCCGTGCTCACGAAAAAGAGGGACGAAGAACAGGCGGATGGGTCTAGGGCGGACGGGTGGGACGGCGCTGCATGTCGATCTCCTTCAGTCTCTGCAGTTCCTCGCTCAACCGTTTTATCCGTTCGTCTCTTTCCCTGACATCGGACCGCAGTTTTTCGATCTGTTCCTGAAGTCTGAGAATGAACTCGGCCTGGTCGCGATAGGGGCTTTCCGGCGATTCGGCGATCAGACGCCTCAAGGCCGCCGCCGTCAGGCCCCAGTCGCGGTTCGGATCTCCGGCCAGAGAGTGTGAGAGCGCGAGGTGAAACAACGCTTTGTCCCTGTCCCTGGATTTCGGATTTTCCCGCAAAAAAGATTCATAAAGCAGGGCGGCCCGCGAATACTCGCCCAGCTGGAAATTCAGTTCGCCCAGTTCCAGGTCGCTGGGCACGGAGATCTTCCCGGGAATAGGAGCCGGCTCGAGCGCCACGGGCCTCCGGTGCTGCGGAAGAGTCGGGGTCACCGCCGCGGGCGGGCCTGCGGAGCGCGTGGGAGCGGCGACGGGGACGGCGGTTTTCCTGTGGCAGCCGCTCGGGATCAATAAAAGTAAAAGGATAAGCAAAGAAGGACGAAGGACGGATCCGGGCGCGCCGGTCGCCTTGCCGGAGACGTTAGCTTTGTCCCGCCCGGGTCCTGGATGCCGGCTCGGCATTTTGCGGCCATGATGATCCGGCTTTGATCCGCAGTCCGTCATACGCAACTTCTCGTCCGTCAAATAGGCGAAGACGCGCCGGGCGCGGCGCTTCCGCCGCCATGCCGCGGAGGAAGCAGCACGCAAAAGCGGCTCCCGCCCCCGGGATTATCCTCCACCCAAACCGCGCCGCCGTGGGCCTTGACGATGGTCCGGCAGATGGCCAGCCCCAGGCCGGCTCCCTGTCCCGGCGTCTTTTTCCCCTTCCGGACCTGGTGGAACCTCTCGAACACCTTTTCTTTTTCCTCGTCCGGGATGCCCGGCCCCGAATCCGAAACCGTGACGCAACGGTAGCGTTCCCCGCCCGCCGTCCCGGCTATGAGGGGTCTCCAATGCTGCGGTATGCCTTCCGGGAGGTCGCAGACCGCCTCCGCCTTCACTTCGACCGTCCCCTCCGGCGGCGAGAATTTCACGGCGTTGCCGATAATGTTGACAAGGACCTGGAGTATGCGGTCGCCGTCGCATTCAAGAGTCAGCGGCTCCCCGGGAAGGGCGGTTTGGATGCGAATTTGTTTTTCCCGGGCCTGCATCTCCAGTTCGGCGGCCGCCGCGCGCGCCAGCTGCGCAAGATCGCGGCTTTTCATCTCGTATTCCATGACGCCGGCTTCTATCCGGGATAGGTCGAGCAGATTGCCGATCATCGATTGGAGCCGCCGCACGCTCTGAAGATTCAGCTCGAGCAGCCGCCTTTGCTTCTCCGTCAGCGGGCCGGGTATCTCTTCAAGAAGGGCCTGCACGATTTCCTGTATGGTCGCAAGCGGCGATTTCAGCTCGTGGGACACGTGGGACACGAAGTCCTTCTTCAATTTGTCCAGCTCGTTGAGCCGGAGCGTCATCGTGTTGAAGTCCCGGGCGAGCTGCGAGAACTCGTCGTTGCGGGACGTGTCCAGGCGGTAGAAAAACTTTCCCTCGGCGATGGCACGCGTCCCTTCGGTCAGGTGGGCCAGGGGCTTCGAGATGGACCGGTATATCAGGAAGGAAACCAGTATGCCGATCGCGAGGGCGGCCAGGGTGGAGAGCCCCAGGATGACGGCGGCGGTTTCTCCGGTCTCGCGGGATTTCTCCACTTTCATAGACATCGAGCGCATGCCGGACTGGTAGATGGAATATGTCTGCGCCCGCAGCCTGTCGAGATCTTCCTGGAGGCTTTGGGGCAGGGAGGGCCCGCCGGCGGGCAGGCTCCTTTCGAGCAGGCTCAGATCGGCGCGATACGCTTCCCAAAGCCCGGCCAGCTTCTCCGCCTCGGCCCGCTCCCCGTCCAGGGACGCCTTCGCCTTGAGTTCCGCCAGGCTCGCCTCAAAATTTCTCTGAAACTCGCTCAGCTGGGCCCGGTAGTCGGGGTCCTCCGAAGCGAACGATTTGCGCGTGAATTCCGCGACGAGATCCAGGTCTCCCAGGGCTTTCAGGCAGCTGAGAGCGCCCTTGAAGTTTACCTCTGAAAGAGCGTCGTTGATCGATTGCATCCGCCGGATCGTGAGGATCTGGTAAATCGCAAGCGCGGCGAGAATGACAATGAACAGCCCGTATCCGGCGATAATGCGCGTCGTTATCTTCATCGTGGTTCCTTCCCGCTTTCGAACGCCGCCGTTCAGCCTATCCTGTAGGCCTTGAGCTTGTTCCGGATGGTTTTCACGTCCAGTCCCAGTTGGCGGGCCGCCGCGGCCTTGTTGTTCCCTGTTTCTCGCAGGGTGCGCAGGATCAGTTCTCTCTCGGCTTCGGCCGCGGTCACTCCTACCGGCAGAATGATGCTGGAGGGAAGGTTGCACACGTAGGGGGGCAGATGCGAGGGCTCGATCCAGGGCCCCTTCGCGAGAATCACCGCCCTTTCCATAATGTTTCGCAGTTCGCGGACGTTGCCCGGCCAGGAGTAGGCCTTCAGCAGTTCCAGAGTCTCGCTCCGGCATGACTCCACGCGCGCCCTGTGCTTCGCGTTGAACTCGAGAATGAAGGCCTGCGCGAGCAGGGGGATGTCCGGCTTGCGGTCGCGGAGCGGAGGCAGGGCGACCGTGAAGACGTTGAGCCGGTAATAGAGGTCCTTGCGCAGCTTTCCCTCGTCCACGGCCTCGCGCGGATCCCGGTTGGTGGCGGCCAGCACGCGCACGTCCACCTGTGTCTCGCGGGTCCCTCCCAGGCGCCGGACCTTGCCGTCCTCCAGGACCCGCAGGAGCTTGGGCTGGAGCGAAAGGGGCATCTCGGCTATTTCGTCGAGGAAAAGCGTCCCGTGGTCCGCCGTCTCGAAACAGCCCGCGCGGGCGCCGACGGCGCCCGTGAAGGCGCCCCTCTCATGGCCGAACATCTCGCTTTCCATCAGGTTTTCAGGGATGGCGGCGGCGTTGACGGCGACGAAAGGCCCTTTGGAACGGGAACTCAGGGAGTGGATCATGCGCGCGGCGAGCTCCTTCCCGGTTCCGCTCTCTCCGGTGATGATGGCGGCGGCGTCCGTGCCGCTGATGCTGGAGATCAGCCGGTAGACTTCCCTCATGGGCTTGCTCGTCCCTACGAAATCGCCGAAGCCCGCGCCGTGCTTGATCTGATCGGCGAGACGCCGCGACTCGCGGTGCAGGTCGATCTCGCGCTCGACGGCCTGGAGAGTCAGCTTCAGCTTGGGATAGTCGATAGGCTTGGTGATGAAGTCCCGCGCCCCCTGCTTCATGGCGTCCACCGCCAGGCCGACACTCGCCTGGGCGGTTATGAGGATTACCGGGCGGTCCGGGTTCCCGGTTTTCAGGATGCGGAGCAGGTCCATTCCGGAAACTTCGGGCATGATGATGTCGGAAATCACGATGTCCGGATCATACGACTCCGCCAGCCTTTCCCCCTCGATCCCGTCCGCGGCCGCGCGCACCTCGAAGCCCCATTCCTCAAGGCGCATCTTGAGGATCTCTCTCATGGCCTCTTCGTCGTCGACGACCAGTATTCTGGTGCTGGGGGTGTTCACGTCTTAAATCTTCCCCGATCCGCCGGAGGTATTTGGCTATGGGGGATTACCCCATCCTCCCAATTCGGCCCCATAAGTATAGCGGTTCAGGACACGGGTGGGGAAATTTTCCCTTCTGTTTCTGGTTACCGTGAGACGCGCGCGATCCCTGAAGGCTTTTCCTGATTCCGAGTATGGCTATAATATGCTGCTTATGAATATGATGGCGCTGACGGATCAGGCGGTAAGCCTCATCCGAAAATCCAACAACGTCGCGGCCCTTACCGGAGCGGGGATAAGCACCGAAGCGGGTATCCCGGACTTCCGGGGCCCCGGAGGCATGTGGGAGGAGCCCGGCCTCATGGATCAGCTCTCGGTCACCGGGTTCCGCAGGGATCCCGAGACTTTTTACAGGACCAGCGTGAGGCTTTTTTCCACCATCTCCCGCGCCCAGCCAACGCTCGCCCACCGCCTGCTGGCGCGTCTCGAAGAGATCGGCAAACTGAAGGCCGTCATCACCCAGAACATTGACGGCCTGCACGCGGCGGCGGGCTCCAAAACCGTCTACGAGCTTCACGGGACATACCGCACAGGACATTGCCCGCAGTGCGGCGCGGGGTTTGAGATGGAGAGGTTCTATTCGGAAATCGAGCGCGGCGGGCTGAGGGTGCCGCTCTGCGGCCGCTGTTCCGTCCCCATAAAGCCGGACATTGTGCTTTTTGAGGATCTACTCCCGATGGACGCCTGGGACGGCTCGGTGCGGGCGGCGAAGGAGTGCGATCTGATGCTGGTGCTGGGTTCGTCGCTGGTGGTTTACCCGGCGGCGGAGCTGCCCATGATCGCCGTCGAAAACGGAGCCCGGCTCGTCATCGTCAATCTCGGGGAGACCCCTTACGACTCCATGGCGACGGTGACTCTGCAGTCGAAACTGGGGGATTTCGCCAGGACCGCCCTCGCCGCCTTCCTGTGACTTTCCTTGAAGCGCCACGGATTCCACGGACCAGAAACATTTCATGTGCGGGCGGATCTCCATGCCTGTCCATCAGATTGTCAGGCCGTTTCTTTTTTCATGGCCTTCATGTACAGGACTATTGTCACGACGCCGGCGGCGAGCATGGCGACGCCTGTCCATGCCATGGAAAGCGACGTCGCCCAGATCAGGGGAACGAACGCCGAAACCGCGGAGTTGGCGGCCAGGCCGATGAAGCCCTGGCAGGATGCGGCCAGACCCTTCTGGGCGGGGAAGAGGTCGAGGGTCAGGAGGGTCAGGCTGGGCATGGCGGTGTTCATGCCGATCACGTAAAGCACCAGCGGCAGGATGCTCCAGGGGAGCGTCGGCGGGTGGAGCCGATGGAACAGGACGTTGGCGACCGCCGCCGCGGTCATGATGACGTAGCCGAGGCCGATGGTCTGGCGGCCCGATATCTTTCCGGCCAGAAAGCCCGAGATCCACGCCCCCGCAACCATCCCGGCGGAAACCGGGCCGAAAAGCCATAGGAATTGAGTTTCGCGGAGACCCAGATGTTTCATCAGGAATGTCGGCGCCCCCACGATGTAGATAAAGAACCCGGAGCCGGTGAGCGCCATGGAGCCGCACGCCAGCAGAAACGGCCCGTTCGTCATCACCTTCCAGTAGGACCGGGCCAGGAACGCGGCGTCCAGCCGCTGCCTCTGCTGCTTCGGCAGGGTTTCCGGCAGGGCGCGGAAACAGCTGATCAGAAGAAACGCCGACAGGAACACCAGGAAGAGGAACACGGACCTCCAGCCGAAGTGGACCTGCAGCCGGCCGCCTATCACCGGCGCGAGCACGGGCGCGATGGTGAAAATGGTCGCCACGTGGGACATGAGCCGCTGGGCCTGCGCCCCGTCGAACAGGTCGCGCACGATCGCGCGTCCCACGATCATGCCGGCCCCCGCGGTGGCGCCCTGCAGCGCGCGGAAGAGCATCAGCAGGTGCACGCTCGTCGCCGCGGCGCAGCCGGCGGAAGCCGCGAGAAACACCGCGAGCGAGATAAGCGTCAGGCGGCGCCGCCCGTAGGCGTCCGAGATCGCGCCGTGCCAGAGGGACATGACGGCGAAAGAGAGCAGGAACGCCGTCATGGTCTGCTGGACTTGCGCCGGAGACGCGTGAAGGCTCACGCTGATGGCGGGAAGCGAGGGGAGATACGTGTCGATGGAAAAAGGCCCGATCCACGAGAGGGCCGCAAGCACGAACGTCACCCCGGCGATGGAGTATCCCGCGGGCAGATTGCGTTGTTTCAGTTCCGGTATGGCGATGCTGGACATAGGGGAATTTTGAGTTCCTTGGAAAAGCGCTTCGGGTTCTTGCGCGGGGTTGCGCGCGGCCTGCCAGGCCGCCGTCCGCGGCGGCCCGGCAATGCGAAGATCAGCGCGGCGACCGGCTCTTCTCGCCGGTCGGACATGGTCAGCGGTATGTGCCGTACTCCTTCGCGGCTTCCATCATGGCGCGCAGGTTATCGGGGTTGCCCTGATCGACATGGGCGCCTCCCGTCAAAATGAAGCCGCCGCCGGGGGCGCAGACCTCGATGAGTTTGCGGCAATATTCCTTCACATCCTTCGGTGTACCGGTGACCATCAGCGAGGAAGGCACGTTGCCCGAAATGCAGCAGGTGGCGCCGAGTATTCTCTTGGCTGCGGCCATGTCCGTCCTGTCGAAAAGCCAGCACACCTCGCCCTTGGCGAACTCGTTGACGGTCTCCAGGCGCGACGTGTAGGTGCCTTCGGCGAAAAGCTCCGCCCGGATACCTTCCCGGACAAGGCCCTGAATCACTTTCTTGAGCGACGGCCAGTAGAATGTCTCGAATTGCTTGGGGGACATGAAACCGTCGGCGCCTTTGTGAAGAGGGAAGACCGCCATGAACGCCCTGGAGGCGTTTGCGGCGGCCACGGTCTGGCGTATGGTGAAGTCGGCCACAACGTCGATGGCCTCCAATAGCTTTTCGGGACGCCGATACATGTCGCGGATGATGCCCTTTGTTCCCCTCAGCGTGTCGCCGATCGTGTCGAAAGGGGCTTTTGCGAAAGCCATCCGGATAGCCGGGTAGCCCGATTCCTGGGCCCACCGGCTGAATTCCCCGATCACCTTCGACCATGCCGAGAGTTCCCTTCCGACGTCGATCAGCGTCTGCGCCGCGGCCTGCATTTTCGGGTCGGTGTAGGGCATGAACCAAGCGGCCGGGGCCTCGATGATGCTCGTGAAAGGGGAGAGCGTTTTCCAGGGCTCGAACGCTCCGAAGACGCGGGGGATGTAAACCCTCATCCAGAAATCGGAAGGATCTTTGATCAAAAGATCGTATTCGTCCTCGGTCATGTACTCGCCTTCGATGAACTGAATGCCCGTGGCGTTCAGGGGAAGGCCGTGACCCGGCCAGGCGTAAAGCTTGTAGTCCAGCAGTTCGTACACCTTCGCGGGGAGGACCATGCCCGGGCTTACGGCGACGTCGGTCTCGAAGTCGTCGTAGAACCTCCTCCAGGCCGCCGCGAGTTTTTCATAGTCGTACATGACCGTGCGCAGGTCCGTGCCGGCCAGGTAGGCGGGCCAGTTGCCTACAGGGAGCGAAACGGGCACCCGGTCCGGTATTTCGACGTTGTAGGCCGCGATAAACCTCTGAGCCCGGACCCGGTACTGCTCCTTCGCCTCGGGGCTTGAAAACTGAATGCCGGGGTTGAGCCACCAGTCGTATCTCCGTGCCCGCTTTTCGTCCGGCGAAAGATCCTCCCATTTCCTATCCGCTTCCATAAAAGCTCCTCCGCGAAACTGTGAATGATATCACAGACCGCCGCCCGCCGCGTCCCGAATGTCCGCCTATCCAAATGTGAGCACGGCCCTCCAGAGCCGTGCGTCAGCCTCCCCTGTGTTTTTCGTGAGCACGGCTCTCCAGAGCCGTGCGTCCTCCCTGCCCCGGACGATATGTTCAGACAGACGGACGGGTCTGGAGACCCGTCCGCACACGAGCTTTCTGTGAGTGCGTCTCTCTCTTTTTTTGTGCGTCCTCCTCCCCTGTGTTTTTCGTGAGCACGGCTCTCCAGAGCCGTGCGTCAGCCCTGCCCGCGGACGATATGTTCAGACAGACGGACGGGTCTGGAGACCCGTCCGCACAAGAGCTTTCTGTGAGTACGTCTCTCTCTTTTTTTGTGTGAGCACGGCTCTCCAGAGCCGTGCGTCCTCCTCTTCCTTGGACTACCGGATGGGTCGATAGACCCGCCTATACATAAGCTTTTCGTGAGCACGGCTCTCCAGAGCCGTGCGTCAGCCCTGCCCCGGAGCGATATGTTAAGACAGACGGACGGGTCTGGAGACCCGTCCGCACACGAGCTTTTTATCAATACGG
>CAYZTZ010000148.1:0-8179 GCA_964481255.1 uncultured Acidobacteriota bacterium
AAATTCGGGCGCGTCCCCTGGGCCGCAGAGACGGCCTGGCTGAGATAAAATGACCCAAGCCTTCAAGGCCGCCATTCTGACCTATCATTCCATATCCGGCGGTCCTTTGCCTCTCTGCATTTCCTACGACGTTTTCGTGGCGCAGATGCACTGGCTTCGGGCGAACGTCCGCGTCGTGCCCTTGGCGGTCCTGGCCGGATTTCTGGCCAAGAAAACGCCGCCGCCGGAGCCGTCCGTGGCGCTGACTTTTGACGACGGCCTTTCGGACTTCTATAGCGCGGCGGCTCCGGTGCTTCGAAATCTTGATCTGCCCGCGACGGTTTTCCTGCCCGCCGCCTACTGCGGCCGGCGCTCTGATTGGCAGCGATATAAAGGCCCGCAGGCCGTAATGTCATGGAAGCAGGTTAGAGAGCTGGCCAAGCAAGGAATAAGTTTCGGCTCTCACGGAATGAGCCACCTGGTCTTGACCGGCCTGACCGATGGCGAGCTAACCATAGAACTCGAGGAAAGCAAACGCCGGATCCAGGCTGAAACCGGACAGCAGGTGCGCTTCTTTTGCTACCCTTACGGCATCTATGACGCAAGGACGCGCCGTGCGGTGTCGGAGCGTTATTGGGGCGCCTGCTCCACGGATCTCCGCGCCCTGGCCCCTGACGACGATCCGTTTGTCTTGCCGCGCATCGACGTGCACTATCTGCGCCGCCCCGCAATTTTGGGTTCCCTGTTTACCGCGCGCTTTGGTATGTATCTGAGCGTGCGCCGGATACTGCGTGCTCTGCATTCGAAGAGGAGACATTCCCATTGACTCAAAATACGCCCTCCAATCCCAACAGCGCTTCCACTCCCATTCCGGAAACAATTCCGGACATCCTTGCCTTTCAAGCCGAACGCATCCCCGACGCCGACGCCATTCTTTCTCCCGGCGGCCCCTGTTACACGTACGCCCGGCTGCTTGAAGCCGTGAGATCCGCAGGCAGCCTTCTTAAAGACGCGGCGGTGAAACGCTCCGACCGGGTCGCTATCGTCCTGCCCAACGGGCCCGAGGCGGCCGTTGCGTTCCTTGCGGCGGCCTCGTATGCGGTTTCCGCCCCGCTCAATCCGGCCTATGGCGCGAACGAAATTGACTTTTACCTCTCGGATCTCAAAGCCCGCCTGTTAATTGTCCCGCGAGGCATCGGTTCGCCCGCGGTCGAGGTCGCCGCCGCGCGCGGCATTCCCGTTATGGAATGGGATCCTGCAGCCGGCGCTGCCGCATGTCCGCCGTTTGCGCAAGCGGACGACATCGCTCTGGTGCTGCATACCTCGGGCACAACCTCGCGCCCGAAGATGGTGCCCCTGACCCAGCGGAACCTCTGCCTTTCCGCCCGCCATATCGCGCAATGGTTTTCGCTGTCGGAGTCCGACTGCTGCCTCAACATCATGCCGCTCTTCCATGTCCACGGCCTGATCGGGGCGGTGCTGTCTTCCCTGGCTGCGGGCGCCTCCGTCGTCTGCACGCCCGGTCTTGACGCCACGCGGTGGTACGAATGGATGGCGCGATTCCGGCCGAGCTGGTTCACGGCGGTCCCGACCATGCACCAGGCGATCCTTGCGAGAGCGGCCCTGCATGAAGATATCGTGAAGGCCGGCAGGCTGCGTTTCATACGCTCATGCTCTTCGGCGCTTGCGCCGAAGCTCATGGAGGATCTTGAAGCAGCCTTCGGCGTACCCGTGCTGGAATCCTACGGCATGACTGAAGCCTCCCATCAGATCGCCAGCAACCCCCTTCCACCCCGCCCGCACAAAGCGGGTTCCGTGGGGCCGGCCGCAGGTCCCGAAGTCGCCGTCATGGATTCCCAGGGAAATCTGCTGCCCTCCGGACGGACCGGGGAAATCGTCCTCCGCGGCCCGACCATAACGCGCGGATACCTGTCCAACCCCGAGGCCAACGAAAAAGGTTTCTCCAAAGGCTGGTTCCGGACCGGCGACCAGGGTCATATCGACGGCGACGGCTATATTTTCATCTCCGGCCGCATCAAGGAAATCATCAACCGCGGCGGAGAAAAGATATCGCCGCGCGAAATCGACGAGGTGCTGCTGCAGCATCCGGACGTGTCCCAGGCGGTTGCCTTCCCCATCCCTCACGTACAGCTTGGGGAGGACGTGGGCGCAGCGGTCGTGCTCAAGCCGGGGGCGAAGGCGAGGGTTTCCGACCTCCGCCGGTTTGCGGCGTCGCGGCTCGCGTTTTTCAAGGTGCCCCGAGTCATTCGTATCCTGGAAGAAATCCCGAAAGGCGCGACCGGGAAGGTCCAGCGCACGGGACTGGCGCAGCGTCTGGGTCTGCAGCCGATCGACGACACGGCCGTCCCGAAGGCGGCATTCCGGGCGCCGGAGAATCCTCTGCAGGAGAAACTGGTCCGCCTGTGGAGCGATGTGCTGGCCGTAAAAGATATCGGTGTGGACGACAGCTTCTTCGCGCTGGGAGGCGATTCCATTCTCGCGACGGCGCTCATGATCCGGCTCGCGCGCGAAATGGGAACGCATCTGTCTCTCGCCGATTTCATGGACAACCCCACCATTGCGGGTATGGCCGAGGCTATCCAAGCCGATATACAGGGAAAACCGGCCGCCGGTACGCATCTGCTCGTCGAGATACAACCCCGTGGCAATTTCCCGCCGCTCTTCTGCTTTCCCGGACGGGACGGCAACCTGCTCGGTTTCTGGAACCTTTCGCGCCGCCTGGGACCCGAACAACCGGTTTACGCCTTTGCTGCCGACAGAACCGGACGATCGAACCGGCCACTCACCATCGAGGAGATAGCCGCCGCCTGCGTCCGGCTTATGCGGTCGATCGAGCCCCGCGGCCCCTACCGCCTGCTGGGAAACTGCTTCGGCGGCCTCGTCGTCTATGAAATGGCGCGGCAGCTTTCTCAGGAAGGAGAGGAAACGGTGCTGCTGGCCATGCTGGACTGTTTCAATATCGCGTGGCGGCGCCGTCTGCCGGCTGCAAGGCTATGCACGCTCAGGGCCAATCACGCGGCTGTGCGGTTCCGCTTTCACTGGAAGAATCTCAGCCGACTTGGCATGGATCAGCGCTTCGACTATCTAAAACGGCGCGCCGCGTTGTTCGTTCGTGAGGCGCGTCTGCGCGTTCTGCAGCGCGTTCATGACGCCTGCGTCCGAATGAGAAAACCCTTGCCGGAGATCGTCTCCCAAATCGACTTCGCCCACCGCTGGGCGGAGCAGAAATATAAGCGCCGATCCTACTCCGGCACCGTCTCGCTTTTCAGAACAACGGACCCGGCGGCCGGAATCTATCCCGCGCCTCTGATGGGGTGGGAGGGACTGCTTCAAGGACGCGTAGACCTTTACGACGTGCCGGGCGAGCATCTTGCCATGTTGTCCGAACCCGCCGTAGACGCAATTGCAGCGGTGCTGAGGGGGACAGGCTACACTGTCCCCTTAAAAAAGGGGACAGTGTAGCCTGTCCCCCTTAGATGATGAAGAGATCGAGGCCGCCCATGAGGTTGACGATGCTCCCCGTCATGTACCCGGCCTTCTCGGAAACCACGAACGCGATGGCGTCGGCGACCTCCTGCGGCGACGCCGCCCTCCGGAAGGCGATCCCCTTCTCGATGGTCTTCCGAATCTCTTCCGAAATCGTTTCGTCGTACGCCTCGGTCTGGGCCATCCCCACAAGAACGCAGTTGGCCGTGATGTTGAACCTTGCGCCCTCCAGGGCCGCGCATTTGGCGAGACCGATGAGGGCCGCCTTGGCCGAGCCGTAGCCCGATTGCCCGTAACCGCCCATGACGCCCGCGACGGAGGTCAGATTGACGATGCGCCCCCACTTGTTGGCGCACATGTCCGCCCACGCCTCCTTGATGCAGTAGAAGGCGGAATGCAGGCAGAGCTTCACCTCGTTCTCCCAGTCCTCGATGGTCGTCTTGGCGATGGTCACCATCCGTCTCATCTGGGCGACGTTGTTGACGAGGATATCCACCGGCCCGAGCTCCTGCTTGATGGAGGCGAAGGTCTTCTGAACGTCGCCGTAATCCCTTCCATTCATCTTGAGGGCGAGGGACCGGCGGCCCATGGCCTTGATCTCATTCGCAACCGCCTCCGCGCCCTCCATGTGGCTGAAGCCAGTCACGACCACGTCGCATCCCTCCCGAGCAAGAGTGAGGGCGGTCGCCCTCCCGATGCCCCTGGGCATGGTGGCCCCCGTCACCAGAGCAAGCCTTCTTTCCGCCGACATAACTCCTCCTTTACCGTTTGGCTGTTGATTCGAAACCGCATCTGTCCTTAAGTCTTCGCCGGACGCGCGCGCCCGCCTCTTTCGGTTTCATAGAAGCAACCCTCTTTGCCGCCCAATATATCACAAATGTCGCCCCCTCGGTCCGGGCGCGCCGCCAGAAAGCGTCCCCGACAGTCACCCCTCATGTGTCTGTAACCCGCGCAGCATCGGGCTTTTGTCTTGACTCGCCCGTCTTTTCACAGAAAATAGGGGCCAAGGGAGACGCATATGTATTCAGGGGGCTATGCCGGCAAGGTGCTTCGAATTAACCTGACGAACAGGACTTCACAGGAGGAACCACTGCCGGAACAGGTGGCGCGGGACTTCCTCGGCGGAACGGGCTTCTGCATCAAGTACCTCTATGACGAGGTAAAGCCCGGCATCGACCCTATGGGCCCCGACAATAAACTGATTTTCGCCTGCGGGCCTTTTACAGGGGCGGGCGTGCCCTGCGCGAGCCGCATGTCGGTCGCGGCGAAATCCCCCCTCACCGGCGCCGTGGGCCTGGGCTTGTCCGGCGGGCATTTCCCCGCCGAAATGAAATACGCGGGATGGGACGCGATCATCATCGAAGGCAAGGCGGATAAACCCACTTATGTCGCGGTCACGGGGAAGAACGTGAGGTTCCGCGACGCCGCGCGCTGCTGGGGGACGCTCACCCAAGACTGCCAGCAGATCATCAAGGACGAGCTGCACGACCAGAACGTGCGGGTTTGCTGCATCGGGCCCGCAGGCGAACATCTTTGCAGAATCGCCTGCATGATCAACGAGCGCCGGGCCGTCGGGCGCAAGGGACTCGGCGCCGTCATGGGATCGAAAAACCTCAAGGCCGTCGCCATCCGGGGCACCGAGCCGGTTGCCGTCGCTTCGGAGGAAAAATACAGGAAGGCGCGCGCCGCCCTGCTCAAAGCTTTTAAAGACAGCCCCGTCCTTTACCCGGAATTCGCCCGGCACGGCACCCCCATGGTCGTGGAGGTGACGGGCGCCATGGGCATCCTGTCGGCGAAGAACTGGACGGCCACGGGCCAGTTCGTCCCCGAAGGTCTTTATCTGGAAGCGCAGACGTCGCGGAAGATCGGCAGGGAACACTGTCATGACTGCCCCGTCGGGTGCAGCCAGATGAAACTGGCCAGGACCGGCGCCTACGCGGGAATCCTTTCGGAAGGACCGGACTTTGAAACGATATATGCCTTCGGCACCAATAACGGTATCGGGGACATCGATCCCGTCATCGCCGCCGACCGGCTGGCCGACGAACTGGGTCTCGACAGCGTTTCGTCCGGAGTGACCATCGGCTTCGCCATGGAGTGCTTTGAGAAGGGCATTCTCACGCCGGCGGACACGGAAGGCATCGATCTGCGCTTCGGCAACGACGAAGCCATGATGAAGCTTTTGCGGAAAATGGCTTACCGCGAGGGCATCGGCGATCTCCTGGCGGACGGGAGCCTGGCCGCGGCGAAAAAGATAGGAAAGGGGACCGAGAAGTTCGCCATCCAGATCAAAGGACTGGAGCTCGCCGGATACGACGTGCGCGGCGCGAAGGCTCACGGCCTGAACTACGCCACCGCCTACACCGGCGCCGATCATTGCAGGGGTTACGCTTTCCAGGAGATCTTCGGCTTGCCCGTCCCATGGCAGGTCGACCGCCTCTCCACCGAAGGCAAGGGCAGGCTCACGATGTGGAATCAGGATATCCAGGCGGTCACCTGCGACTGCGCCCCCATGTGCAAATTCCTTCTGGATATGGCCGTCCCGGCCATCGCCTGCCGCAACACCGCCGACCTCATGGAGGCGATCACGGGGCTGGCCTTCACCCCGGACGAGATCATGCGGGTGGGGGAGCGCCTGACCAACCTGGCCAGGGTATTCAACGTCCGCGAGGGCTTCACGCGGGCCGACGACACCCTGCCCGAGAGGCTGATGACGGAACCGCTGAAAGCCGGAGCCTCCAAGGGGCAACTCATCAGTCGAGAGGATCTGGACAGGATGCTGGACGAGTACTACGCGGAACGTGGATGGGACCTTAAAACAGGCGTGCCCACCCGGGCGAAGCTTGCCGAGCTGGGGCTGCAATACGCCGCCGACGCTCTCAAACTGTAAGCGGCCATCCCATGAAAATCACGCTTCATACCGTCTTGGGGCTCAGGCAGGCCATCGGCCGGGGAAAAATGGAGATCGAGCTCGATCCGGGATCCACGGTGGGCGATTTCGTCGCCTATATGAAGCGGCGTTGGGGAGACCGGCTCTCCCCTCATTTTATCGATCCCGTCAACGGCACGGTTCTCCCTCATGTACGGATCATGGTCAACGGCCGGACGATCGCCTTTCTCAAAGGAATGGACACGCCGCTGGAGGAGGCTGATGAGGTTTTGATACTGCCGCTGGCCTCCGGCGGGTAAGACCGCAACGCCGACAGGCACAGATTTCACAATCTCCCTGGATAGGCCTTCGTGAAATCCGCGGCTTTTTTTATAGCCCTTCTGGAGGGTTTTTTATGGCGCATGTGGAGTTGGTGGCTTCCTACTGGACGCTGGCGGGAGCAGCCCTCCGCCGCATGAAGTCCTGCGTCCGACGCACCACTGCTTACGCTGCTTCGCGCTTCCTATCCGGTTTAGCCTGACGGGTTTCCTTCAGGGCGAAGGTGAGCAAAAAGGCGAGCGCGTTGGTGACGGCTCCCACGAGGAAAATGGTCCTCAGTCCGTACATATCGCCCAGGGATCCCAGAACGCGCGGCGCGATTGCGGTGCCGAAAAATTCCCCGATGGCCATGCCGATCGCCGTCGTCGTCGCCGCGATGGCGGGCGGGACCGACTCCTGGCAGATGATGGCCACGAACAGGACCGAGGTGAAACCGCAGCACCCGATCACCAGGACGTAGCATATCTGGGCGAAAAGATTATTGGTCAGATAGAGGACGGCCATGGAGGCGGCGATAAAGAGCGTGAATATGGAGGCCGAGGGTTTTCGGCCGATTCTATCGAGCAGCATCGGTATCCCCAACGCCCAGCCGAGGCCGACGATGCCGGAAATCGAGCTCATGTATCCCGTCTGCGAGAGCGTCAGCCCCCCCTCACCGGCCCAGTACGTCGTCCCGAAACTGACGACGCCCCAAAAACCCACCATCACGAGAACATTGGCGATGTAAGACAGCGTGCAGTTCCGATAGGCGAATATCTTGGGGACATCCTCCCATCTCATGCCGCTTTCGGCGGCAGCCCGCGTCTCAGAAGACCCGCCGCCCGTATCTTCAACCGCCGGCGGTCGAAGCTCCTTCAGGACGAACCAGATGATAATGCCGACGATGACCGCGGGCAGGCTCGTAAAGATGAAGGCGTAATGCCAGTCCAGATGAAGAGCCAGCTGAATGGTCAGGGACGGCCCCAGGATCATCGCGATCAGCCCCACCGAAAACTGGGTGATCCCGATGTAGGAAGCGAACCGGTTTGGATCCCCCTGGACTTTGAGCACCGAAGTCATCAGGGGGTAGATCGGCCCGTCGGCGAAACCCGTCAGGAAGCGGACAACAAGAAAGGCGGTCAAGGAAGCCGCGAAGGCCGTGCTCCCCGAGAACACTCCTGACAGGATGATGGCGGGAACCAGCCACGCTTTTTTCAGCCCGGACTTGTCGGCGAGGGAAGTGACCAGGATGGATGAAATGACAAACCCGAACCCGGTCACCATTACGATCTGGCCCGTCTGCGCGTTGTTCAGGCCGAAGTGCCTCATTAATATCGGGAACAGGAACGCGATGGCGTTCCGGTCAAGCAGCACCAGCCCCCAGGTCAGGGCGAAAAGAACGGCGATGCTGTTCTGGTAGGTCTTGGTTTTCATGGCGCCCAAGCATTCCACGGAGCAGCCTCCGGCCGCAACCCAAAATTGCGGCGGGCCGTGTCCGGTTAGTTA
>CAYZTZ010000149.1:0-8076 GCA_964481255.1 uncultured Acidobacteriota bacterium
GTCCGATGGTCCATGGGCCGGGCGGACGCACGGCTCTGGAGAGCCGTGCTCACGGTTTGGTTTGCTGGTCGAATGCGGCGCGGGCGGTGGTGGGCTCGATCAGCGCGAAGGCCACCAGGGCGTATATCGCCACGCCCATGAGCAACGTCGCGATGATCGCGTGCATGACGTGGATCCGGACCGCACTGGCCGCGAGCATGAACACAAACAGGCAGTCCGCCGCGCGGATCCAGCGCAAGGCCATGCGGCGCTGACGCTCGAGTTCCAACGGATAGAACCTCGAGGTGAACCACAGGTGCAGACGCAGATTCGCGGCCAGGCCGACGGCGACAACGGCCGGGAAGAAATAAAGAGACCCTTCGACGCCCCCGAGCCATTGCTTGACGCGCCACAGCGGGTAAAGCATCGCGTAGTAGCCGAATCCGGCGACAGCCTGGTGAAACCGCCACCACCAGAAGGGGTTCATCCTCCCGCGGGCGGCGCGGGCCGGCTCCGGCGGGGAGGTTTTGGGCGTTATCGCGCCGGCCAGCTCTTCAAGATCCTTGAGCAGATCGCGCGTGCTGTTGTACCGGTCCTCCGGCTTCTTCTGCAGGCAGCGCCGGATGATGCGGCCGAGTTCCATCGGCACCGACGGATTGACAAGGCGGATCTCCGCCGGATCCGTTTCCAGGATGCGCGCGATGACGGCCATGGAATCCGAAGCCCCGAAAGGGTGCCGGCCGGAAGCCATCTCGTAGAGAAGCACTCCGAAGGAAAAAAGATCTGTTTTCCGGTCGATCTCCCCGCCGAGAAGCTGCTCGGGTGAAGCGTAAGCCGGCGTGCCGATGAACACGCCGGAGCGCGTCAGACGCGCGTCCTTTGCATCGCCGAGCCCGGGCTCAAACCTGGCCAAACCAAAATCAAGTATCTTTACGATGCCGGCGTCCGTACGCACGACGTTCTCCGGTTTCAGATCACGGTGGACCACGCCCTGCTCGTGCGCCGCCGCCAGGGCGCGCGCGATCTGAGTCGCGATGTCCATAAGCAGGGGCATCGCGACCGGCCCGTCGGCCATAGCCTTGCGAAGAGTGTCGCCGCGCACGTATTCCGACACCATGTAAAGCGTGTCGCCGTATTCTTCGAGCGCGTAGACCGTGGCAATGCCTGGATGCGACAGGCGGGCCGCCGCACGCGCCTCTCTCTTCAGGCGTTCACGCTGCTGCGGGTCGCTCGTGTATCTCGGCGCCAGCATCTTGATGGCGACCGGACGGTCCAGACGCGTGTCTTGGGCGAGATACACAATCCCCATGCCTCCACTCCCCAATTTGGCCGTGACGGAATACACGCCCAGGTCTTTCCCGACAAAGGAATCCTCCTCCTCGCCTTCAAGAAGCTCCTGGAACTCCACATAGGCGGGATTGTCAAGAAAGCCGCCCACGCTCCCGCCTTCCAGGAGCGCTTCCACTTCCATGCGCAAGGACGGATCGCCGCGGCAGGCGCTATCGAGAAAGGAGCCGCGCGACGCCGCGTCCATCTCCAGAGCGGCTTCGCAGATTTCCCTGAGCCTCCGCCAACGGTCAGGATTCACGGGATTGCTCCATTTCGCGCCTCAGCCAGGCCCTTGCCATGCTCCAACCGCGCTTCACGGTGGCCGGCGAAGTCCCCAAGGCGCCCGCGGCTTCCTCCACCGTCAGGCCGCCGAAAAAGCGGAGCTCGACCAGGCGTGCCAGCTGGGGGTCCAAGCGGTCCAGACGCTCGAGGGCTTCATCCAGGGCCAGAAGATCCAGTGATTCTTCCTTTGCATGCGCATGAACCTTGCTCAAGCTTACGCGCACCCGCGACCCGCCGCGCTTCAGGGCGGCCCGCGCCCGGGCTTTCTCCACCAGGATCTCACGCATCACGTTGGCGGCGATGGCACAGAAATGGGTGCGGTTGCGCCACGGCGGCCTTTTTTCCTTCATCAGCCGCAAATAGGCCTCGTTGACCAGGGCGGTTGCCTGAAGGGTGATTCCGGGCCGCTCCCGCGCCATGTGGCGGCGCGCAAGCCTTCGAAGCTCTTCATACACAAGGGGCATCAGTTGGGAGATTGGCAACGAATCGCCTTCTTCAGCGTCTCCCTGCGTCTGCTTCATCATAATATTATAAGGGGGACAGTCACCGGTGTCCCCATGCTTTTTTGCGAAATAAAACCTGTCCAAGCGAAACTTCCAGTGTTATGGGACGTGTCGCTCGCGTGGTCATGCCCGGATGGCCTCATCATGTCACCCAACGAGGAAACCATCGCCAAACCGTCTTTTATCGCGATAAGGATCGCAGAATCTATCTGGATATTCTTGCCAAATATCAGCGCATCCATCACTTCTCTCTCCTTGGATTCTCGCTGATGACCAATCATGTTCACAAGGCTGTAATTCCAGAATTCGAAGACTCCCTGGCAAAGGGAGTCGGCCGCACTCATAACGACTTCTCACGCTGGCAGAATGTCCAGTGCAACCGCACGGGCCACCTCTGGCAGGCCCGGTTCTTTTCCTGCCCAGTGGAATTTGCCTCTCTTGCCGAAGTGCTTGCCTATATTGAGCTTAATCCGGTCCGCGCCGGAATTGTGAAGCGTCCTGAGGATTATGAATGGTCCAGCGCAAGGGCACACCTGACCGGAATTGATGCAACAGGATTACTGGATATGACATGGTGGCGGGAGCATTTCACTCCGGAGTCGTGGGCTGATTTCCTGCAGAAGAAACTGCAGGATGACAAGTTACTCCATAAAATCCGCACCGCCACCCAAACAGGCAAGCCCATTGCCAGTGAATCGGGAATTCGAGAAATTGAGCGCTGCCTCAACAGACCTTTGCTGTCTCGAAGACGTCGACGCTGATTTCATCCTTTTGCCGCAATGGGTTTTGTCTATCTTGACATTCGCGCAACCATGAAGCATGGGGACACCGGTGACTGTCCCCTTCTTTTATGGGAGCTCCATCCTGACGCAAACCGGCACATTCATCCAGCGGCTCGCACCGAGCCACGAAAAAGGTGCTCACCCTCAATGTCCGCCTGTGACGACGACCAGAAACCTGTTCGGGCCGGAGGCCACAGGCATGCCTTTCCTGACATTATCCGGGTCTTCCATCAGGGACTTGATGAATTCGCCGGGCTCGGAAGGATCCCCGAATTCATTCGTCAGGATCAGTCTTTTAAATTGGTCCATCGGAACACGCGCGGATTCCCAGAGCTCATTCGCAATATCGGCCTTCGTCTTGCTTCCCATCAAGCCCTCGATCACGCGTTGCATCTCCGTTACAACCAGCACGCCGGCATATTGGGCGTTCCAGGTTTTCCGGTCCCTGGGCCAGATTTCCTTGTGCGGCGCGATACAGGATGCCAGGTTGGCGATTGTTCCCGACACGCTCAAATCCATCTCTTCGATGCCCATCACGGTGACCAGGTTGATCCCGGCCTCGTAACCCAGCTGAACACTGACCGGATCCCAGCCGGGTCCCAGCGAGGCCATGTCCTCTGATTCGGCTATAACAATACCGGCATAGGCGGCAGGATTGCCTGCCAGGTTGGATGGATTTATGCCGCGACCATTCCCAGGGATACAGGCCATGGCGAGATTCACGGCCCGCCCGATGGCACCATTGGCATGATACCTGGCATTGGGTCCGAGAGCATTTGCCGATGAGTTGATCCCTATCTTTTTGGCATAGGGACCGCTGACGATCACCAGTGGAACCGGCGCTCGCATTACAGGGAAATAGGCATCCCACCGGAATGAAGTGATCGCTTTCAAAGCCGCGATGATGACCGGCATGTATTCCGGTTCGGCGCCCGCCATGGCGGCGACGACGGCCGTTTTTTCAACGGTAAATTCGGCATGAGAAGGCCCCCAGCTTCCGATGACCGTCGTTGGGGACAGCGGCGTGCCCTTCAGCAGAGCCTTCACGCGATCGCGAGTGGGCGGCACCATGGGCAATCCATCACCCCAACCCATCTTAAGGAACGATCTGTTAAATTGCTCATAGGCTTCCTGGTAAGTGGCGGCCCTGTATGAGAATTCATTTTCTTTAGGAATCCATTTGTCCCCGTCCAGCTTCATATACTCGGGCTTCCATGCGGTTAATCCCTTGACTATGAAATTCAAAGCCGCAGGCGCCAGGGTCCTGATGCCCTCTGAAGTAAACATGTCGTATTCTTCAAAATTCATCGCAGGGTAGTCCGCATATCCCCTGGACAGGACTGTTCCCATAAAGCGCTTCTCATGACGCTCGTTATACAGCGTCACCGTGGGGATGCCTTTTTCTTCAAAAGCGATTGCGATGGAACCCATCGCGCTGACGCACCCTCATCAGCCGCCGAATCCTGCTATCAACGCATCCGGCCTGGTTTTCTCAATTGCGGCAATCACTTCTTTCTCGGGCGCAAATTTCATCGGCAGGGTCGTATAGGATACGATCTGAATGCCTGCGAATCTCTCTTTAAGCATCTTTTCCAGAATATCGTAGAGCTCCGCGCCCCTGCCGGCGTACACCTGATCGCGCGTAGCAGACAGCCACAGGGCCACCCTTTTGCCTTTCAGTGTTTCCAGGCGGGGAGCCAGTTCCCGCCTCTTTTCGATACGACCCTGGGGATTCATCACGGTCAAGATCACCGATGATTTTCCAGCCGGAGCCTTTTCGGGCTGAGAAGCTTCAGTCAACGCAGCGGCGGAAAAAATCAAGGTCCCGGCCATCCATGCCGCGACAATCTCCACCCTCATCCCTTTCATATTTGTTCTCCTTCTCTTAAAACAGATTGGACATGCGTCCTGGAAGCACCTGAAATCATGCCGTCCTTGAAAAAAAGCCCTCCTTCCATGGGAGCTTTGACCCGAACGCCCCAGCCTAGGGCGATTTAGACTTTCAGAGTCAACCTTGAGCAGATTTTAAAATTACGGCCGTATGCAGGATACTCAGGATCAGCACCGCCGCCGACAATACGGCGAGCGTGCGCCAAAATCGAATTAGAACCAGTGCTCCCGCAGCTCCGCCCAGAGCCGTTATGACCGGCATTCATCAGGGGCAAAAGGCGGCCAACACGGCCAGGAACGCGGCGAAAAGCCTGATTCCGCCCTCTTTTCCCGGTCTTGCCGGGCCCATCACCTGAATGCCGTAAACAAACAAAGTCATCGAAATCATCACCAGGAACCCAAGCAGAAGCCCTGCCAGTATCTCCCCGGCCGTGGCATTGAGCACCAATCGGCCGAACAAAACATGGATACGGCCGCCCTTCCCCCCCAGGATCATGAAGACCGCCATATAAATGACGCCGGCCAGTGTCCCGATCCAAAAGGCTTTTCGTTCCTTGACTGCGGCCCCTATCGTGGACAGGATCAAACGGCGATCCCTGATGATGTGCCATTTCCAAACCGCAAGGCCGACGGAAACGACGGCAGGCAAAATGCATATTCCTTCCAGCGAAAGCGTCCTCACGGTGCCCATTCGACCATCCCTCCCGTCGATATCAAAACGTTCAGTCCCGAACCAGGACTAGTCCATTGGACCCTCTCAGTTTCAAAACACATATCGCAAGGGGATTCCATCCTTTCCTATCCTGATGCCGGCATCCATCAAGGCGTTTCGGATGTCCACCCCTTTATTCTCATTTCTTATGTGGAATATTCGGTTGTCCCGGGCCTGGGCCCGAATGACGTTCGGCATCACGTGCCACTCCAGCTGCTGAATCTCACCGCGCTTCGCCATTCCGATGATTTCATCCAGCTCGGCTTCCCGCCCCCAATCAATTTTGCTAAAAGCACCGCTCCCGGATGTTTCATCGTCCACGGGATCGGACGAGGGGGCTCTGGACGCTTTGACTTTATGTTCCGCAGACTCTGCTTGCCGGGACGTCGGCGGAACAGATTGCGGCCCACCTTCCTTTTTAATGTTCGGCGTAGGCGGGTCGGTCTTTTTTACCTCGCGATTATCGATGGGACGAGTTCCACAGGCAATAGCCAGAAACAATATCATCGACGCCATTGCAGAAATCGGCCGTATCGATCCGTTGGGAATCACAGGGGCTCCAATCCAAGTCGGATGCGCAGGCGCTTCCCATATTCCGGTCCGTCCGGATGATAGAGACGAGGGGCCCGGGGCATCTCCCGCAGGGCTTGCCGTATGCAGAGCCGCAGGTCCAAGGGAATTGAAATGGACCGCCGTCCTTCCGGAAACAGTCTGCGGCGTCTCATGCAGAAACCCGAACCGGTGTCGATAAAGTTCATATCGCGGCTCCAACACGGAAAAACGGAAGGCCAGGCGCAGCCGATAGCGCTTGAATAGCGGCTGTGCCACATGGTTGCGGTCCCATAACTCCATGCGATGCGCCAATCGTGTCATTTCGCCGCCATCTTTGCCCCCTATTCCTGGTCTTAGCCTTTTCCCTGCGCCTTGCATCATATGCATCAAACACCCTGAGCTTCTTGAGGCTCCCATGAGGATTGACACTCGGCGTCTCAGTGAAAATCACGGTCCTTTGCTCTTCTGGATCAAAGGCTCAGGCCGGCAAGCCCGGATCGCTGGGATGACGATAGGTCCCATATAAGGGGATGTCAAGGGAAAAGCCCCTTTCCCTTCTGCCTTCAATTGAAATACCCGCCAAGGGCTGAGGCCCTTGAAATGCCCTCGCGCCGAATCGGGCGATGGAAGTCCGTACGTTAACTTGCGCGCGGGGATTTGAGAAGCCGCGAGCCGGAATGGATCCAGCCTTCCTGCTTTCGAAACGGGAACAAAATTTCCGTTGCGTTTCAAATAAAGGTCCAATCGACGTATAGGCACGGAGACGCACGCCTCTGATCTATGGCATGAGTGCCGCATGAAAAGGAACGATGCGCGCAAGTCGGATCCCAAGACCCTTGAAGCAGTCCGGATACGTGCCGGGGAACAGTTCTGCAAGTTCCTAAGACGCGTGAGGTCTATAGCGCATCGCCCTGTATCCCTGATCCTGCACGGCCATCCGGTGTACCCTGTCCCGGGGCGAGGAACATGCTACTGCACCCACCTTCTGCCGCCGGACTGACATCTCGGGCAGGTTTGTGATAATCTAGGTCGAGTCCAAATCTCAACAGAAGGAGGATTAGCCCCGTGAAAAAGGACGAGTTTTACCAATACGCGCTGGACGCCTTCAAGCCCGCCGAGACGATGCTGAAAATGGTTCCCGCCGACAAGCTGGACTGGAAGCCGGGCCCCACTTTCATGAGCTTCGGGCAACTGATCTGCCACTTGAGCGAAGGCATCGGCAGCGAACTGCGCATGGCGCTTACCAACAGCTGGCCCAAGATGGAGGGCGAACCTTCCAGCCCGCCTCCCCACCCCAGCTGCAGCGTCGAGGAAGCTCTCGCCAAGCTCGAAAAGGACAAGACCACTCTGCGCGAGATCCTCGACGGCGTGACGGAGGAGGAGTTCACCAACAAGGTCATTTCGGTCCCATGGGGCTGGCAGAACAAGATGGAGCGTATGGCGCTTGATTTCCGGGACCATTTCGTTCATCACAAGATGCAGCTCTTCACCTATCTCAAACTGCTGGGCTTCCCGGTCAACACCCAGACGCTTTACATGGGATAGGCCGGAACCGGGGCGCTTTATCAGGACGGGGGGCGCGGGAAGAAAATGACGGTTCGTGTTCTTGTGACCGGAGGGACCTTCGACAAGGAATACGACGAGCTGGAGGGAAAGCTCTACTTCCGTGACACCCATCTGCCGGAAATGCTCGAACTGGGGCGGTGCAAGGTCAAGGTGGATATCCGCACCCTGATGATGATCGACAGCCTTGAAATGACCGAAGAGGACAGGAAGATCATCCTCGACAACTGCGTCAAATGCCCGGAAAAGAGCATCGTTATCACTCACGGCACGGACACGATGGAGGAAACCGCGCGCGTTCTGGGCGAGCCGTCCCTCGGCAAGACGATCGTGCTGACGGGCGCCATGGTGCCCTTCAAGTTCGGCAGCTCGGACGGCCTCTTCAACCTGGGAAGCGCCTTGGCCTTCGCCCAGAGCCTGCCTCCGGGGGTCTACATCGCCATGAACGGCCGCTTCTTTCGCTGGGACAATGTCCGCAAGAACA
>CAYZTZ010000150.1:0-8063 GCA_964481255.1 uncultured Acidobacteriota bacterium
CCATGTGCGGTTCCTCGAGGGCTGCGCGCGTCAAGCCGGTTCGGGGGGAAAGCTTCTGCTCGACATCGGCTGCGGGAGCGGGACCTTCCTGAATGCCGCCCGCTCGCGCGGCTTCATCGCGCACGGCATGGACGTATCCGCCAGGGCTGTGGAAGCGGCGCAGGAGCAGTACGGATTGCCGGTCCGCAGGGGCGCGATCGGGGAAGCCGTTTGGGAGGACCTGCGTTTCGATTTCGTAACCATGTTTCATGTACTCGAGCACCTTCCCGATCCGCGGAAAGGCCTTCGGTACGCGGCCGGACTCCTCAAGCCGCGGGGGATTCTGCTCCTTCAGGTCCCTAATGTTTGTTCCATCCAGGCGCAGCTTTTCCGAAGCCGCTGGTACGGCCTGGACGCGCCCCGGCACGTCATCAATTTCAGCTCCAGGTCTCTCCATCTGATCCTGCAGGAGGCGGGATACGCCTTTCGTCTTGTGCGCCGTTTTTCGCTCCGCGATAATCCTGCCTCGATCGCGTCCAGCCTGGCGCCGCGTCTGGACCCGATCGGCCGGGCTGGAAGGAGCTCCGCCCCCGATCCGTGGCTCGACGGCGCCGCCGTCTTCGCCTACCTGGGCCTGTTTTTGCTCTCAGTTCTTCCGGCCTTCGCGGAGAGCATCCTCGGCCGCGGAGGCACGATCTGGGCCTGCGCCCGGCTCAGGGACGATGGAAGCTGAATGATCCGGCGCCGCGGCGCCCAAAACCGGGCTTTTCTTGGGCGGGCCGCATTGGCATAATGCTGGGGCGCGGGACCGTGAAGCGGCGGGATCGCCGGGATTCGGACTGCGTTAAGAGGTGTTTTTTCCGAAAAGGACGGATTTCATGGATAAAAGCGAGCTGGAGCAAACGCTTGTTCTCATCAAGCCGGACGCGCTGAAAAACTCTCTCACCGGCTATCTTCTTTCCCAGTTGTCCGAATTCCACACCGGGCTGCATTTCGCCGGGGCAAAGATCGTCCGGGTCAGCCGGATGCTGGCTGAAGAGCATTATGCCGAGCACCGGGGAAAGGTATTCTACGAGTCCCTTCTGGATTACATCATGGGAGCGATCCATTATCCGGACGAGCCCTGGAAGCGGAGGGTGATCGCGATCGTTTACCAGGGCCCCAACGCCGTCGCCAAAATACGCGATATCGCGGGCCCCACGAACCCGCACAATTCGCGGAGGGACCGGCCCGGCTGCATCCGCGCGCTGGGAACGATCGTTGTCCTGCATGACGAAGCCGGCGCCGTCATCGGGGAGCGCATGGACAACCTGATTCACGCTTCGGCCACGGGCGAGGAAGCGGAACGCGAGATCAAACTGTGGTTCAAGCCCTGCGACATCCCGCCCAGCATGCAGCCCTATCCGGTCGAAACAAGCGACGACTTCTATTATTACAGGGACGGAAAGCTGTGCGGGGATTGGGCGCGCGGCGCGGTCTGTTTGTTGGCCCCCGGCGATGCCGCGTGGAAATCGGACCTGGAGACGCTGCGGCGGTTGAAACAGGGTCTTTCGGCAACCTGCTCGCTGGGATCCGTTGTTGCAAAATATCTGGTTAACGACGAACGCGTGGAGTGAAGAGCCTTCGCGCCCGGGGCGGCTCACGGCGTCGGAACAGCGAGGCACGGGGGGAGGGTTCCTGGCCGTGCTTCATGCGCCTGCAGGAGGCCCCGGGGACGCTCGGTTCTTAGAATTTTTTTGAGCCCGCCCGAGACCTGGGGTAGGATGAAGCTTCACATTTTCTCCCGGGTTGAAGCCGATGAGTACAGACGCTCGGATCGTCATCGTCCTGCCGGCCTACAATGCCGCCCGGACTCTCGAAAAGACCAACGCGGACATTCCCAAGGAACGGGTTCACAAAATCATACTCGTCGACGACGTCAGCCAGGACCGGACGGTCGAGATCGCCCGGGCCCTCGGTTTGTCGGTCGTCATTCACATCCAGAATCGGGGATACGGCGGGAATCAGAAGACCTGTTACATCGAAGCTCTCAAGGAAGGCGCCGATGTGGTCGTGATGCTTCATCCGGACCATCAGTATGACTCGAAGCTGGTCCCTGAACTCGTGGAGCCGATTCTCACCGGGCGGGCGGACATGGTTCTGGGTTCCAGGATCCGGAACGGACGCGCTCTCGAAGGGGGCATGCCCCTGTGGAAATATGTCGCCAACCGCGCGCTTACGGCCGCCGAAAATCTTGTCTTCGGAACGAGACTGACGGACGGCCACAGCGGTTTTCGCGCATACAGCCGCAGACTGCTGACCACGGTTCCGTTTCTTCTCAATTCGGATGATTTCGTCTTCGACACCCAGATGATCGCGCAGGCCGCCTATATGGGGTTCAAGATCGATGAGATTCCCGTGCAGGCCCGGTACTTTCCGGAGGCCTCGAGCGTGAATTTCAGGGTGAGCCTGATCTACGGACTGAAAACGGTCGGGGTGATGGCGCAGTTCCTGCTCCAGCGCATCGGCCTGTGCCGTTTCCGCTTTTTCGACAGCAGGCTGACGGACGTCGTCAGCAGGCACTATCACGAAACCATATTCCGTTCCTAGCCCGCGTGCCGCGCCCCGGGCGAAGGAGCGCGGCGCTTCGGACGGATCCGGGCGCGCCGCCGCGGGAACCTTTGGAGGGAGGCGGCGCGGGAACGGGCGATCCCCCATGGAACTTCATCCCAGGATCAAAAACATCGCGGAAAGGTTGCTGCCCGCGGCTGTAGTCGGCTGGCTGGACCCGGTGCAGAGGCTGATCAACGAAGAGATCCGGCTCGCGGCCGAGGCGGTGAAGGAGGGGGAAATTGTTCTCGACGCCGGCGCCGGGGAAGCGCGCCACAGAGTCTTCTTCAAGCAGGGTTTCTATGTCGCCCTGGACGCGGGATACGGCGACCCTTCATGGGACTATTCCCGTTTGGACCTGCGGGGCGACCTGGAGCACCTTCCGCTCCGCGACGCCTCGGTCCATTGCGTGCTCTGCATGGTGGTCCTGGAGCATACGCGGAATCCGCGCCGGGTGATCCTGGAATTCGCCAGGGTGCTGAAACCGGGCGGGAAGCTGGTGATGGTGGTGCCGTTTCTCTGGGAGGAACATCAGGCCCCGCACGACTATTTCCGTTTCACGCGCCATGGGGTGAGGTGCCTTTTTGATTCTTCCGGTCTGCGGCTCGACCTGCTGAACCCGATCGGGGGATTCTTCTGGGTGTGCGCCCGGCGCTGTGTGAATCTCCTGAGCTTTTTCCAAAAAGGCTGGCGATGGGTCGTGTTTGCCGTTCTGGCGCCTTTTTTCGGCCTTTTATTCCCCACGATCCTGTATTTCATGGACGGCATGGACCGGGACAGGAACTATTCGCTCGGCTTTCGGATACGTGCAACAAGGGCGGACCCCGTCGGCGTCCCGCCGCCGGAGTCGGCATGGGAACGCGGGTCTGAAGGCCGGGATCCCCGAATGGGAGCGCCGGGAGCGAAGGCATGAGGGCGGATAGGGAAGGGCTGATCACAGCCTGCTTGCTGACGGCGCTGCTGTGGGGTATGCACCTGGCGTGGCTGAAACGGGACACACGCCCGCCCGTGTGGGATATGGCTCTGCATCAGGCCTACGCGCTCAACTACCTCGACGCGGGGCAGCGGGAAGGGGGGGGCGCGCTCCGGCCGTGGGAACGGTCCGGAAATTATCCTCCTTTTGTGCACCTGGCCATTGCAGCCGTTTTTTTTATCTTCCACCCGGGACCGCACGTCGCCGTGCTCGCCAACGCCCCGGCGACGTTCATTCTCTTCTGGGCCCTCTTCCATCTGGGCAGGGATCTCGCGGGAACCGCCGCGGCGCGATGGGCCTGCGTTCTGACCGCGCTCACGCCATACATGATGTGGATCTCGCGCGAGACGGTGCTGGATTATTGGCTTTCCGCATGGTTTGCGGCCTTCCTTGTCGCTTTGCGGAAAACCCGGGGCTTTGAGTCCCGTCCCTGGAGCCTGGCGCTCGGGGTTCTTCTTGCGCTCGGATTGCTGACAAAATGGTTCTTCGCCGGGCTTGTGCTGGCCCCCCTCGTGTATGTCTGCGTGAAATACCGCGTGTGGAAAGAGGAGGGGCGCCTTCTGCGCCTGGCGGACGCTTTGATCCTCGCCGCGGCTCTGGCCGCGCCGTGGTACCTGCCCAATCTGCCCGGCCTGGTGCGGTTCTTCGGTCAGAACGCCGAAATCGGCGCGATGGAGGGGGAGCCTCCGGTATTCTCGTTTCAATCGTTCATTTATTACCTGCGCCTGCTCGAAGGGTATCAGCTCTTCGGACTGCTTTTCCTTGTCCTCGTCCTCGCCTGTTTTCTCGTCCGCCGGCGCGGACTTTTGAACGACGGCGGCTTCCTTTTCTGGACCGTCGCGGCCGCGTGGCTGATGATGACGCTGCTCCGAACGAAAGACCCCCGTTTCACGCTGCCCCTCCTCGGACCTCTGGCGATTGTGTCGGGCGCCTGGGTGCAGTCGTGGAAAAGGACTCGCCCCGGCAGGGCGGCTCAGGCGCTGCTTGTCGCGGCGCTCGGTTTCCAGGCCTACATGGTCAATTTCGGAATCTCCTGGATGCCGCAGCGCGCGGTGATCCGGGAAGGCTACCAGGGATCTCTCCGCTGGGATTGGAATTTATATATTCAGGACTATTTCGGGGTCTTCGGGAAACCGGGGCTGGAGGACTGGAAGCAGGACGTGATACTGCGGGCGCTGGCGGAGGATTCGGAAAGGAGAAAGGTTTTTCCCTGCGTCGCCGTCGTCCCCGATCTTCCCCGGTTCAGCGACGTGAACCTGAACCTTTTCGCGCGGCTGCGCGGGATCCCGATCCGGGCGCGCCATCCGCAGCCGGCCGCGGAGCTATCGGACCCCTTCGACGGTTTCAATTATGTGCTGATGACGGAAGGGGACCAGGGGATGCCCTGGACGACGCGGCGCAGCCGGGCCATGAATCAGAGGATCGTGGACCGCCCCGACGTTTTTCGGCTTCTCGGGCTTTACCCGTTGCCGAACGGCGATACACTGCGGCTGTATTTTATCGATAGGGGAGGGCTTCCCTGAAAGGGGAGGAGACGGGACGCGGGATGACGATGACCCTGCTTGAAGGGACGCGGGATCTGGGGCGGCACTGGAGGCGGGACGCGCTTGTTCTCGCGCTGGCCGTCATCGTCTGCGCCCTTCCTTTTTTGAACCAGCCGTTCCATATGGATGACAATTTCTATATGGACATGGCCCGCAATGCCCAGCGGAACCCTCTGTTCCCCAATGACGCTCCCTACATGTTCCAGGGAATCCTCTATCGCGACCTCGGATCGCACTCGCACCCTCCGCTGCAGACCTATTTTCTGGCGGCGGTGATGCGGCTTTTCGGAGAGGGCCCCGGAAAGGAATGGATTTACCATCTGGCGGCCCTGGTGTTCCCTCTCCTTGCCGTCCTGTCCTTCTATGCCATCAGTGCGCGTTTCGTCGGCCGGCCTCTTTGGCCTTCGCTTCTCCTCGCCTTTTCGCCCCTGTTTCTGATCATGCAGCATAACCTCATGACGGACATCCCGACGCTGGCTTTATGGCTCGGGTCCATCGGGGCTTTTCTATGGGCGACCGAAACCGGGAAGGCCCGCCTGTACGCGGCAAGCGCAACCCTGCAGACGGCGGCGATGCTCGCCAGCTACCAGTCCCTGGCTCTGACTCCGCTGCTCGGGTTCTATCATGTTCGCAGGGGCGGGGGCAGGAAGGGCCGGTGGTCTCTGCTGTTCGCACCCGTCATCCTTGCGGTCTGGTACGGGATCAACTGCCTCCATTATAAAAGATTGCTTTTCGGGATGACCCTGGACTACATCGAATCGCGTTCTCCGCTCTCATGGGAGGTCCTCGGGACCAAGCTGTTCTCCGTGCTCGAATATCAGGGATGGCTCATCCTGTTCCCTTTTTTTATCTTTTATGTCCTTGCGCGCGGACTGAAAGGGCGGGCTCCGGCGCTTGCCCTGCTGGGCGCGTTGTATCTGGCGCAGGCTTGGGCGCCGGAATACCGCGCGGCGGACAAGGCGATATTCGTGTTCGGGCTGGCCGCAGGCCTTTTTGTCGCCCTGGAAATGGGCCGTGTCCTGTGGATCGCCTTCCTCGGAGGAAGGAATGAACGGCCGGACCCGGCGAGGGCGGAGCATCAGTTTCTGGGGCTGTGGTATTTCGGCGTGCTCTTCTACTGCGTGGTTCTGCTCACGGAGGGATCCGCGCGCTACATCCTGCCCCTGGTCCCCCCTTTCCTGATCTGTTATTTCCGGCGTCTGGAAACAGCGGAAGCCGCTGAATACCGGCTCCCGCCCAGGACGCTGAACTCGGCGATGGTGGCGAGCGGAAGCCTGGTCGTCACCCTTTTGTGGGGCCTTGTCCTGTCGCATGCGGATCTGGAGTTTGCGCGCGTTTATCCGCGCGCGGCGCGGCAGTTTGCCGCTATCGCCCAAGCGGCCCCGGCCTACGGCGCGGGGGAATGGGGGTTCCGATATTATATGGGGATGGCGGGCGCGCGGCCGCTGCCTGCGGATGAATCGACGGTGCGCGGCGGCAGCTTTATCGCGATCCCGAAACTCGCTCTGCCCCACGACATGCCGGCGGGCCTGAGCTCCATGACGCTGCCGGTGGAGATGTGGACGTACAGACCGGGCACGCCCATTCGGATCCTGGATTGCGAGACGGCGGCCGGGTTCTATTCCACCGGATGGGGACTGATCCCTTTTTCCATATCCGGAAAGCCTCTGGAGGAGATCGAGGTGCGGCAGGTCGGCTTCATGATCGAGCGCCTTCCCTGGGCGCGCGTCGCCGCAGCGTCGGATATAAGGCCGTGGCCCGGCATCGTGACGATCGGCGGCCGTCCTTCTCCGGCCATCCTGGTCAAACCCGGAACTCGAATTTCCTATCCTTTGTCCGTCCGGGAACCCGCCGACCTTGAGCTGCTCGTGGGTTTTTACCCGGAAAGCGGCGGTGCCGCTGAGCGAAGCGCCTGCAGATTTGAAATCCGTCAGACGGCGGGGAATGCGGGCGTTTTGGCGGAAATCGGCGTCGAACTGCGGCCCGGGACAAAACAGGAGGATAATGCCTGGAGGCCGGCCCGTTTGCGCCTGCGAGAGACGGCGGAGGGCGCTCTGGATTTTGAATATACGTGCGGCAGGTCGCAGGCGGCCGGCGCGGGTGCTTTCGCGCAGGCGGTCCTGCGGCCCGCGGTCGGGCAGGCGGCGCAGGGGCCGATCGCGGGAGGGGACGAATGAACCCGGGAGATTTTCAGGCCTTCGGCGACCCGATGCAACGCGCGGGACGCAGAACGCTTTCATCGCTGCAATCTGCAGCTTCTTCCGTTTGCGAAACAATATTTGCGTCTTTGCGGATCGCCCGGGAGCCGCGCGCGGTTTTGGGCCGCGCCGGACCTGCGGGCCTGGTGCTCCTGATGACCGCTGCGGCCTTATGCGGCGCATGCGCCGGCTCAAGGAATCCGGCGCCGCGGGAAGGCGCGGTCGATTTGATGGATAGGTTTGCGCCGGTCGAGCCGCTGCAGCCCGGAGAAATCCGGAAGGGTTTCTTCGTGGCAAGGCAAGGGGAGCGGCGGGAGTCCCTGGTTCTCGTGGCGCCCGCCGCGGTCCGGGCGCCGCTGGAGGGCGCGTCGGGGGACCTGATAATGGAAGCTCTGGCCGCGCCGGTATTCAATCTCGGTGATGGAATCCGGATGGATCTGTTCCTCGTCCATGACGGGAAGAAGGAGTTGCTGGCGAGCCGTTATTTTGATGCCGGGCGAAGGGCCGAGGATCGCCGTTGGATACGCATGGAGTCGCTTTTCAGGGCAGGCGCCGGCGACAGTCTGGAGATCCGGGTTTCGGGGGGACCTCAGGGGGACTTGGTGGCGGACTGGCTGGCTTTAAGTTCCCTGCGGGTGATGCCCGTGAAATCTCCCCCATGAGCCTCGGGGGTTTTTAAATGGGCGAAACCCTCGTGCGTGCAGCATGGAATGGGCTGTTCAACGGCACTCTGGATCGGGATTCGCGGATGCAGGCCGCGGATCCCGGCAAAGGCAACCC
>CAYZTZ010000151.1:0-7912 GCA_964481255.1 uncultured Acidobacteriota bacterium
GCCGTACATCATGTAGGACCTGTAGAACTGCGTATCGTCGGCGAAACCGATCGGGGAAAAGACGTGGGCTCCTTCGCCCGACTGGTCCGTCACGTTTCTCACCGCGATATGCTTGCGGTTCCCGGCGAGGTCGAACTGCTGGGAGCGCATATACAGGTACTTTCCGTCGCTGGAAAGGATGTCCGGCAGGCCGACGGCCATGTCCAGGCCTTGAACATACCTGTGCATATTCTGGCCCGTCTCGGGGTCCTTTTCGTCGAGAACGATTTCCGAAAGCTTTTCTCCGGTTATTGGGTTCAGCTGAAGCAGTCTCATCCCCCCATCCAGAAAGATGGTTCTTCCCGCCACGCAATAAAGTCGGTCGTTCTGGATGAGGACGCTGCCGGGAACCGGCCAGACCGACTCCAGTTGTTCGTAGGCCGTCAGGCGCCGGTCCATGGGCGCGGCGCGGAACCGCCATACGAGGGCGCCGTCGGAAGCCCGCAGGCAGTAGACGTAACCGTCCGCGGAGCCGAAAAGCACGCGTCCCTGATGGATGGTCGGCGGGGAATCCACCCGCCCCCCCGCGGTGTAGCTCCACAGGACGCCGCCGGTTTTCGCGTCAAGAGCGTGAACGGTGTGCGCGTGGACCTGGCTGACGTAAACCCTGTTACCCGCGACGACGGGACTGGTCAGTTTCCCGCCCAGCTTGATTTGCCACCGGGGCTTGAGTTCCGGCGACACACCGGTGCTTGTGAATCCGCTGCGGAAAGCGTCGTGGCGGTAGGTCGGCCAGTCCTCCGCGCCCGCGTCCTCGGAAATTTTCGCGTTGTAGGCCGGCCCTTTTTCCAGGCGGCTTCCCTCGCCGACGGCCGCAAGATCCGGCTCGGACTCATAGGCCGGCCCCATGACGCTCAGCCCGCTTAATTTGGCCTCCATGTAGCAGGCGCAGGCGTGGGGCGGCGCGTAAACCAGTCCGTTCGCCGGCATGATGCCGTAGGTGCACCCGCCCCGGACGTAATGGTTGACCGTCCAGTGTTTCTGCTGAAGGTCGACGAATTCAATTCCCGTGCGCGAGGGAATGATGTATCTCCCCGTCGCTTTGCTGGGATAGCATCTCTGATGGAAGAAATAGATGTTCGCGTCGCAGGGGATTTCCTTTTTCACGGCTCCCGTATAGAGGTCCCTTCCCGTATAGGTTCCCTTGGCGCCCATCATGCCCGTGTCCCCGGTCCAGACCAGCCCGTCGATCACGAATACGTCTTCCGGAGAGTAGTGGCCGGACATGGGCTGGGGGGCCGTCCACAGTTTTTTCCCGTCCGCGGCCGAAAGCGCGATCATGGACTTCAGGCCGTTGGAAAAAACCAGCACGTCTTCGTGGACGACCACGCGCGGGGCGTAGGCGGTGTCGATCGCCTTGCTCTCGATGGGCTCCGATTTCCATCTTTCCTGTCCGTCGCGCCGGTTAAGGCAAATGATCCTCGTGCCGTCGTAAAAATAGACGGAGTTGGGATCAACGGTGAGTGAAAGAGGCGCCACGGCATAGTCTCTGGTCCATAGCGTGCGGCCGCTCCCGGCGTCGAGGGCCGCGATGCGCCTCGTCTCTTTGCTCCAGCCCCATTCGGATCTTCCCCTGTCTGCATTATCCCAGACATAAGTGTGCTTGGGCGCGAAGCGGTCCTTCTTTTTCTCCGGGCGGCCGATCACGAGGAAAAGCTTGTTGTCCGAGAAGAGGACTTCCGAGGTCTGCTCGGTCCCGGGAAAAGTCCGCAGCTCTTTCCCTGTGGCGGCGTCCAATTCGCTCAGAGGAGCGTTGATGCCCAGCGTGATGAAAACGCGGTCCCCGACCGCCACCAGGCGGCGCGGCAGGTAGGCCGGACCGCTTTTCAGGGGGAACAGATGGTCCTGCCATTCCTGGATCGGCACCTGCCACAGGATGGTCCCGTTAAACGCGTCACGCGCCATCAGGGAGTTCCTGGCGGGCAGCTGGATGGCTCCTCTGGGGCCGTCGTCCAGAATATAAAAAACGCGCCCGTTGGCCGAGACCATGGCGCTCATGCTCGCCGTCGTGTCGTGATGCCGGCCCCAGACAGGGCTGCCGATCCACTGGTAGTGCTTTATGGGGCCGATGACCGCGTCTTTGGATACGGGGTTGCCAGCAGGGCTGTATAAATAATGAGTCCACTCGTCCATCCCGGCGGGCCGGGCTTTGACGCTTTTCTTCCAATCGTTTCCCTGCCGGATCAAAGCTACGCCGTTGGGCCGGAGGACGCGCATCACCTCGCTCATGGGAACGGGCCCCAGATCATCCGAAACGACCAGGTTCACGAGGCTGTCGATATAGGGCAGGCGTCCCCCCGCGAGCCGGTCCACCGAAACCGGACCGTAGCTTCCTTTTGAAAGGATGTATTGCCGCGCCTTCTGGACGTTTTCGCTTCTGGTATCCAGCCCATGAACAAGGAAGCTTGCGTTGGCCCGGAGGGCCGCCGTCAGCGTCCCGTTGCCGCAGTTGACATGGACGATGAGCCCTCCTTGCACGCCGGCTCTTTGGAGTATTTCGCGCGCCTGCTCGGCGGCGTTGCCCTGGGAAGCCCGTCCCTGGCGCGAACAGTTCAGTGTCAAAGCGGCCCACAGCGCCGCGGCCGCCGCCAGGAGAATCAAAGGCGTCCTCTGGTGCATGATGGGATTCTTCATAACTCTTCCCCCGTTTTCATGGGCGGCGATAATTTTAAGATTATCACGCCCTCTGTTGATTCCACTGCATATTCTGGAGACGATTCATGAACGACAAGGGATTTCAACACAAACCGCAAAGGCCCCAAGGACCTCCAAGGCCCAAATATCTCTATCCCTTGGAGGTCTTGGAGGCCTTTGCGGTTTGCCTCCTAAAAGCTGAAACGAATCCGCGCCTGGAACGTGCGTTGTCCCACCTTCGTGCCGAGGTGGCCGAAGGGATCGGTGCTGTTGATGGCCAGCACGGGAGGATTGGCGTAGGAGATCCTGGTGCTTGCGGTCCCAACGCTTCCCGCCGGCTGCGGATGGTTGAAAATGTTCGTGGCGTCGACACGAATCTGAATGCTCTTGGATTCGTCGATCATGACCGATTTGCCGATGGCCATGTCGACGTTCCAGGTCCCGGGGCCGGCCAGCCTGTTGAATCCGAAGTTGCCGCGCGTCCCGGGCAGGGGGTTCTGAAGCACGATGTTGCCGTCGGGGTCCGCGACGGCGGTGAGGGTGCAATAATTGTTGAGACTATCCTTTGTTGTAACCCAGGACTTTTGCGGGTCGTTGACCTTTTGAAAGTAGTTGCTGAAATAATTTCCCTGGTAGGCGTTCGGCTCCCAATAGACGCCGACCAGGTCAAACGGGAAGGGGCCGACCGCGTCGGGGACGCCGGTGCCGAAGAGCGTGGTCTGGGCGGTGACGTTCAGGGGCTGGCCGCTGCTGAAATTCGCGATCCAGCTGGCCTGCCAGCCTTCAAGGAAACGGGCCAGCAGTCCGGAACTGCCTGAGAAGAGGAGTTTGTTGGGCCCGATGGGGAGATCGAAAGTCCCGTAGGTCGCGAGGACATGCCGGCGGTCGCTGTCCAACAGGGTGTAGTCCGCCTCACGGTTCCGCGGATCCGTATAGGCTGCGCCGGTGAGGCCGAGGTTTTTGCTCCATGTATAGGATGCTTGAAAGCTGACGCCGGCCGTCGGCCTCATGGTGACCTGCGCCTGCATGGAATGGTAATTGGCCCTGACCTGGTTGGTGTACAGGTTTACGGCGTTGAATTGAGGGTTGGTCACGATGAAATTCTCCGGAAAACCGGCAGTCCTGAGAAGCCAGCCGTTGTCCGTCGTGCCGCGGGGCGCATTAGGATTGGACCAGCTGCTTATCGCCGCGGCCAGAGCCTGGTAGTTCCCGTTCGCGAGCATGCTCCGAATCTGAGTGCCTGCACTCACTCGCGTGGAGGATCGAAGATAAGCCGCTCCGCTTTTGCTGCCCCGCACGGGTGCGAAGATCTGATCCAGCAGCTTGGTCGCAGGATTCGCGTCATCCCCGGTGCGCGCTGCGTTGAACGCCTCCAATAATCCATTCGTAAGAAAATTGGGCGTATTGATGTTGAAGGAGTTGGCGTTTTTCCGGGTCAAAGTCCCGACATAACGCACGTCCACCGTTAAATTCGATCCGATGTTTCGCGTCACCGCCAGCGTCAGGTTCTGAATATAGGGAATCACGAAATTGGGATCGTAAACGGTGATGCTCTGAGTCCGGTCCGTAAAGGGAATCGGAGCCATGGGCGTCGCCGTTGTGGGCACCGGGATGACGCTCGCCATATTGGCCAGATTGATGTAGATGTTGTCCGGAGTATAGGTCGCCGAGGCTGTGCTTCCGGGCGGGTTCGCCAGGATCCCCTCCGAGGTCGTGTTGGTTTGTCCTCCCCCGACATAGCTGATCTGGTAGCCTCCCCGCATCGTGGTTTTGCCCTTGCCGAACCACGGCAGTTGCCAGGCGAAACCGACCGCAGGACCGAAGTTGTTGAGGTCCCGGGAGAACGGCCTTTGATCGGGATTCGGGGAATCGGGGCCGGTGAAAATCAGTTCGGTCATGTCGGCGCGGGTCCCCGGGTTCCAGAAAGCCTCGTCGAAGCTTCGCCCCGAGATGCCGTACAGGGCGTTGCCGCCGCCTTTCAGGCCGGCCGTCAGCCCGTTCTTGAGATAAGGCACGCCGTAATAGTCATAGCGCAGCCCCAGGTTGAGAGTGAGATTCGCGTGGACCTTCCAGTCGTCCTTAAAGAAAAGTGAGAGTTCTCTCTGGCGTATGTCGCGGACCTTCTGCTTTTCGGTGAAGGGGTCGTTCCACCCGCTTAATTGATCCGCGGAGTTTATAAAATAAAACTGGCTTATCGTGCCTAACGAGCCGGAAAGGAAATTCAGGAGGTTCTGCATCAACGACTGGTTCCCGGCGGTGGCGCTCCCTGCGAGCCCCGGCATGTTGGTGCTGTTGATCCCCTTGACGGCAAGCCCCATGGCATCGCCGCCGATGGCGGTCGGCGTGGAGTTGTAGTTCCAGTTGACGCCATAGACGGACGATCTTGTCCTGTTGAAGCGGAGCTCGGCGCCTCCCTTGAATGAATGAACCCCCCTCGTCCAGGTAAGGGTATCGGCATATGTATACCTGGGACTGAGATCCTGGTTGGTCCATCCCACGGAAGGCTGCCTGCCGCCGAAAATATTGCTTGAGCCTGCGGCGAAAAACGCCCCGCCGTTCCCCGGGCTCACGACAACCGGGAGCCCGTTGACCTTTGGGAGCTTCTCGAGGAGTTCGTGGCCGGTCTCCGGGCTTTCGAGCGGGAAGTATCCGTTGTTGCCGGTGCGCATGACTCCGAAACGGGCCTCGTTGAGGAGCGTGGGAGAGAGGGTGGCGGTATAGTTGACCGTCCAGACCTTCGGTTCTCTTTCCGTCCTGCCTCCATACCCTTTCGGCCAAACCTTGAAGTTGTTGTCCGCCCAGCTGCTTTCAAGGCTGAAAGACCCGTTGATCCTGTGTTTCTCGTTGAACACATGATCTATCTTGAAATTGATCTGCTTGCGATTGTTGTCCTCGCCGATGCCGTACATGTTGTCGGCCCCGCGGGTGCCCCGCGTCCATCGGCCGCCCGCCGTGTTCAGGCCGTCTCCTACGGATTCGTAGCTGTTGGCCTCCGGCATCACGGACAAGAGGTACTCAATAAAACCGGTTGAATCCACCCCGGTCCGATAAGGATCCCAGCTCGAGTTCGGTGCCACGTCGGTCGCCGGATTGAAATCGGAGCAATCGATCGTCTGAGGTGTTTTAAGAAGGGGTCCGAAAACACTGGCGTAGCGGAGAATGCCGTTGTGAGGGGTGCCGTCGGGATTCGTGGCCGGCGGCACGGGATTGCCGTTGAAATCGACCACGGCGATCGTCGGTGTTCCGGCCGTCGTCGTCACCTGGCCGTAACGGCCGTTGTTCCAGTTGTCGAAGTACCGGAAAACGCCCTTTTTCGCACAGGGCGTCAGCGCCAGGGGAGTGATCGAATTTCGCAGGCGTGCGATCTGGCCGTTGAACAGCGCGAAGAAAAAGGTCTTGTTCCTGATGATCGGCCCGCCGGCGCTCACCGTATATTGATGGAGGTTCCTCCAGGGCGGGACCACGCCGCTGCGGTTGTTCTCGAATTGATTGGAATCCAGGGCCGAGTTCTGGATGTCCCATACCGCGCTCCCGTGATAGGAATTGGTGCCGGATTTTGTCATGACCTGAATCTGCGCGTTGCCGCGCCCCATTTCGGCATCGACGGGCGAAAGGATGACGCGGAACTCCCCGACCATGTCCGGGTTGATCTGGGTGGGGGCGTGGATGCCGGCGGGAAACCGCACGTCGCTGATGGGGATGCCGTCGCGCTGCAGGTTGAGATTCGCCACGCTGACGCCGCCCACGGTCGCGGCATTGGCGTTCATGACCACGTTGCCGGCGACAGGGACGTAGCCGGACATGACCCGGACGAGGTCTAGGGCGTTGTTGTTGACGAGCGGCAGATCCTGAACGGTTTTTTCCACAAGCACGTCGCCCGTGGAGGAGCTCGATTCCAGAATCAGTCTTTCCGCCTCCGCGCTCACCTCAATGGCCTGCTGGATGCCGGCCACCTCCAATCTGAAATTCAGACGGACCTGGGCCGCGTTCCCGAGGCGGACATCGGTGTAAGTTTGGGTCTGAAAGCCTTTCTGCTCGGCGCTGACCTTGTAGACGCCCGGCAGGAGGCTCGGGAAGCTATAGACGCCGGCGCTGTTGCTCGCCGCCGTTGCGACGACTCCCGTATTGATGTTCGCGGCCGTGACCGTCACCCCCGGCATCACGCCTCCGGCGGTGTCCGCGATGGTTCCGCTCAGCGAGGCGTTGCCGGACTGGCTGAACGCCTGCAAAGTAAAAATGCTCAAGATCAAGCCTATGGAGGCAAGCGTCTTTTTCATACTCCCATTCTCCCCATGAAAAGATCGATCGGCCGTTTCCGACGGCGGCCATGCGTCCGCGCCGTTGCCGTTTCCGGCTGCCCGCGGGCCTTGAAACGGGATCAGGGTCGTGCGCCGGGAATCCGGACGTCGCGTCTCCCGCCCGCCGGGCCGATGCAGTCCGGGGTTTCCCTCGCTGCCTGTTCGCGGCGCACGGTCGTCAACTCTTCTCGTATTTGTTTCTGCGGCGGAGTATGAAAGAGGTATTGTCGCATTGTCAAGTCAAATGTTTCAAATATGAGACACTTTTCCATCCCTTCCGGGGCATCGTCTGAAAGGGATGCTCCGGCGCGATATCCCCTTGGTGGACATTTATGCGGCGACGCTTCTCGGAATCATTGGATAAACAGAAGTCAGATGATCACGCCGGCGCGGATTCTGGCAACTTCCAGGGATGCGGGGTCCAGTTGCGGGCGGATGGGGAGGATGCGGGGGTCCCTCTGCATCTCGGGCGGGATCATCCCCCGCGCGGCGGGGCCCACAATATAATAATCGTACCGGGTGCTCCGGATCCGCTCCCGGAAGGTCTTCATATTGCGCACGGAGGCCGAGTCCATCCGGACTCCGCGGGACGTAAGCATTTCACGCAGGTTCGTGACGATGAAACGGACCCTGAAGGAGGGCTGGGGCAGGTGGAGGAAGAGTACGGACGAGTTCTTTTTGATTTTATTGAGAAACCGGGTGTCCTCGTTCCAGGCGCGCTCCTCAACCTTGATTAAGGCCGATTTGCCTTTGGGGAGCATCGAACGCACGATTTCATACAGGTGTTGATGGACCAGGATCTTATGGCGGGGGTTGCTTCGGCGCACGGCGGACTTCAATTCGTGCATCGCAAGGCCGCTCACCGGGACTTTCCAGAGACGGGATATTTCCGCAGCCGTCTGGAGGGCGATTTCCTTGTCGATGTCGACGTACCACAGAAA
>CAYZTZ010000152.1:0-7873 GCA_964481255.1 uncultured Acidobacteriota bacterium
CCGTATATTGTTTGTATCCTCCCAGCCCCGGCTTTCCGGTCGGGTGATCAACCATATCAGCGACATCCTCCACAAAATCGATCAGGTGAATTACAGCCATGGTGCAGAGCGGGATAGCAAGCGGCCCGGAGGCGCAAAAAGCGGACACACAGCCGACTGCTTCAAGCACAAGGGTTGCATCCCCGACATCCAATGTTGCTCCCGGATCACCGCCTTTTCCGCTCGTCATTCTCGTAAAAGGAGCGTCGGCTCCATAGTTTTCATCATTCGGATCTCCTCCGTCATCGCGGCCGTAGCCGCCTCTGCCGTCATTCACTTTTCCGGCTCGGCCGCAGTGATCCTCGGGATCGCCGGTGTCCGGGTTGACGCCCCCGCAAACGATTCCCGTGGCGTCCATCCCCCTTGTCCCTTCCGCATCAATAATGCCGTCGATGATCACGGGTCCCGTCGACTCTATCACCCATTGGCCCGAGGTCACTTTCACCTGGCCGCCCGAGGCAATGCTCACTGCCGAGAATCTGCCGGAGGGTGGATTTTGAGCTATCTCGCCCGATTTGACGGTCATCTCGTCCAATCCTTCAACCGAAAGATCCGCATCCGCATATAGGCCGCAGCCCTCCGCCTCAATACGAAGGGTATAGACGCGATTCGCGCCTGACGGCAGCCCGATTATCGGCTGAATATCCAGCATTACGCCTGCCTGGGCCCCCAATCCATAAAATGTGCGCGGGATGATGTCGCTGGTTTCAGTCCCGTTATATAGGATCTTCGGCGTCAGGTAATTTTCCAGGTTTGTCCCCACTATTCGCACCGGCAGCCTGCGCCCTTCCAGCAGAGGCGCCGCTGTATCCACTCCGGCAATCATCGGCAACGCTACGGAGCCGCATGGAGGCATTTCAGGGCCCAGGATGACATAAGTTGAGAAATGCATTACCAGGGCCGTAGCCTGCTCGCCGCTGGCGTCGACTACGGCATTCCCCTGGTCGCTATAGGAACCACTGCCCTCATGACGCCGTAAGGGCAACACGGTCCCCGGCACGAAATATCGCGCCAATGGGAGCTTAACCGTCACGGGCTCGCCAAAAAGCAGATCCGAAGGCATGAATTCCGCCGCACCCACGATCCTGTGCCCGGAAACAGGCGGCGGAACCAGTGATCCTCGAAGGGGAACCACACCAATCTCGGTATTCGCCGATAGAGCCCCGGGAGGGATCCGCACAGAAACGGTTCCGTCTGCAGAGGTCACTCGACCTCCCACGGATGCGAGCACCATGGCATGGCCCGGCGTCGACGGCGGAGGGAGAATCATGACCTGGGTTGTTCCCACAACGGCGGGATCGCTCACCAGTGCCGCCGCCACCGTCACCGCGCCGCCCGGGGGGATGTCGGAGGGAGCGGTGAAAAGCCCCTGCGCATCAATTGTTCCGATGGCAGCATTTCCTCCCATCATGCCATTTACACTCCAGAGCACATCGGTCGATGGAGAGGATACGACTCGAGCTGCAAACTGAATCGTCCGCCCGACGACGAGGGAAGGAGTCTCGGGAGTCAGTTTCACCGAAGCCGGAACCGTGAACTGCGCGGCGCTGGCGGCCGCCCCGTTGCGGTTTCTTACCACAAACTGCCCTGTCGGGGCTCCTTCGGGGACAATCAGCGCAATTGTTGATTCCGTTACCGCCGTGATCTCGGCCGGTACTCCGGATAGCTCCACCCGGTTGCTTTCCGGAGATGCGCCGTCGAAGCCGCTGCCCGCCAGCAAGACCTCTGTGCCCGCTCCTCCCTGTTGTGGCTCAAAGCCTGTGATTCCAGGCGCAGCGATGCCTCCCGTTTCAACCAGTGTGACGGAAGCCGCCGCCGTGTTGCTGAAATGGCCGTTGAGGTCTATGAGGGTCAGTTCCACGGTATAGGTTCCCGGAGGATCCGTGGAGCGCAAGGTCAGAAACCGCTCCTCGATCACTCCGTCGATGCCTGCGATGCCGTGCTTTTCGGCTCTTTCTTCCCTGATGGATTCATTCAAGGGCGTGACAATGCGCACGCGGATTCTGTCGATATCTCCGTCCGTGTCGGCATAGGAAAGGGTGAACCTGGGCCTAAGCCTGTCGAGCGCCCCGGAGGGACGGTTCCACGGGCTCAATACCGAAAAATCTGAGATGACGGGAGCTACACCGGTCGTCGTTTGGCCCACCACCGTTAACGCAAAAGCGAGCGTGTCGCTTTTGCGGTCCCGGCTGTCCACTAATTGAAACGTGAAGCTGGATGGTCCATAGGGAAGGTTATCGGCCGGCAGCGAGAGGGTTGCCTGGCCGGCTGTGCCGCTGATGCCGAACAGGGAGGCCGGAAGGTCGCCGATCATGGTGCCGAGATCATTCGTCTGCGAGATATGGACAGCGACAATATCACCGTGCGGGTCGGAATAATCAAAGGTGATATGCGCGGTCCCTCCCATTGCGACGGCAGACGGAGCTGCGAGATTGGTGATGACCGGGGGCCGCAGATCTTCAATTGCATTAATTGCGACCGTGTCTGCAGGACTTTCGGTCTTGCCGTCATGAACAATCAGCTGGAGAACATAGGTTCCCGGCTTATCCGCCACAAAAGAGGGATTCACGGCTGCAGTGTCGCTGAGATCCGCTGCGCTGTCCTCGGGAGTATTCAGAAAGGACCAGGTGTAGAAAAGCGGATCACCGTCCGCATCGCTGGAAGCGCTGCCATCCAGCTGCACTGTTGCGGAGATGTATACCGTCTGATCCGGTCCCGCATTGGCTACGGGAGCGGAGTTTTCCGTGGAAATGGAAACGGTGTCCGGCTCGCTGTCGACCGTGCCGTCGTTGACGATCAGCTGCGCCACATAAGTGCCGGGGATGTCGACCGTGAAGGTCGGCTTGACCGCGGCGGGATCCGACAGAGCTGCGGTGCTTCCCGAGGGCTTCGATAGAAGCGACCAGGCGAATGTCAGGAGATCGCCGTCGATGTCGCTGGAAGAGCTCCCATCCAGAGTCACGGTTTGCGTGACAGATACAGTCCGGTCCCGCCCCGCATCGGCGACGGGCGGGGAGTTCTGGGTACTGATCGTCACGTTATTGGAGGCGCTGTCCACCGTGCCGTCGTTAACAATGAGCTGGGCGACATAAGTCCCGGGCTTATCCACAGTGAAGCTGGATTTGACGGCGGAGGCATCGGACAAAACCGCGGCGCTTCCATCGGGAACGCTTATCAGGGACCATTTGAAAGTCAGCGGATCCCCATCGACGTCACTGGAACCGCTTCCATCCAGGATCACTGTCTGAGTGACGTAGACGCTCTGGTCCGGGCCGGCATCCGCGACCGGGGGCGAGTTTTTGGTGGTGATGCTGACCGTGTCGGGCGCACTGTCGACAGCTCCGTCATTGACAATGAGTTGGGCGACATAGGTCCCGGGTTTGTCGATCTCAAGGGCGGGTTTGACGGCCGAAGGATCGGGGATAGCTGCGCCGCTGCCGGCGGGTCTGGAAGCAAGAGACCATGCGAATGTCAGTGGATCCCCGTCGACGTCACTCGAATTACTGCCGTCCAGCGTCACCGTATCGCCGACAAAAACGCTCTGGTCGGGACCTGCATCGGCGACCGGCGGAGAGTTTTGGGTGGTGATGTTGACGGTATCGGGATCGCTGTCCGCCAGACCGTCGTTAACGACAAGCTGCGCCACGTATGTTCCGGGTAGATCCGCGGTAAAGGCAGGCTTGACGGCATCAGGATCGGATAAAGCCGCGGCGCTTTTATCGGGAGCACTTATCAGGGACCATTTGAAAGTAAGCGGATCTCCATCGACATCACTGCAGTTGCTGCCATCCAGTGTGACAATTGCGCCGAGAACGACGGATTGATCGGGGCCGGCATTGGCGACAGGAACAGAGTTGGCTGCGGATATGCTTACGGAATCGGGCGCGCTGTCGTAGCGGCCGTCGTTGACGATCAGCTGAACAACATAATTGCCGGGCAGATCCGCCACAAATTGGGGATTCACCGCAGCGGCATCGGACAACACAGCCTTGCTGTCGGCGGGCTTGTAGGAAAAAGACCAGGCATAGGCCAATCCGTCGCCGTCGACATCGCTGGAGGCGCTGCCGTCCAGTGTTACGGTAGTCCCGGCATGAACGCTCTGATCGGGTCCGGCATTGGCTATGGGAGCGGAATTGTCGGTGGAAATCGAAACGGTGTCCGGCTCGCTGTCGGCCGTGCCGTCGTTGACGATCAGCTGCGCCACATAAGTGCCCGGCATGTCAATGGTGAAAGTTGGCTTGACCGCGGCGGGATCCGACAGGAATGCATTACTTCCGTAAGGATGGGAGACAAAAGACCAGGCATAGGTGATCGGATCTCCGTCGGCGTCATTGGACCCAGTGCCGTCGAGTGTAACAGTGTCTCCGACCGGCACGGTTTGATCCGGACCGGCATGGGCAACGGGCGGGGTGTTCATGTCGGGGCCGATGATATTTATTGTGATGAAACCGCCGGGTTTGCTGCGGAGTTCAACCTTGATTTCGTTGACAGCCGTTAGGACAACGGGGCGGGTCAGGAGATCGACCTGATTATTGAAATCGGATTCGCCGAGGATCTGTCTGCCGTTGATCCAGATGAGGGCGGCGCTCACGCGGTTGCTGCCGTTCTTACCGTTCTTCACAGTGAGAATAAAACCGTTTCCCGGCCGGGAGAAGGCGAACGTATCCATGAAAACCTGAGGTTTCTGAGTCTCCCGGATGTAGGTTTTGCCGAAGACGGTCATGCCGCTTGCGGACGCCTTCGGCGGCATCGCGGCGAGCGACAAATATGCCATGGCATATACGGCGACGAATCCGGCGCAAAGACGATGATGCATATCACCCTCCCGTTGTCTTTTAACCCCCTGGCGAAACTGAATTGAGGCATTCAGCTATGGATGAGCATTGCGGTGATGGAAGATCGGATCGGTCCGCAGGCATACGTTCAGTCTTCCGATATTATTTAAGCACCCTTTTGCGATCAGAAGTGAACAGGGCGCAATGACAGAATAAAAAAACTCGTCCATCACCCTCCCAGCAATAATAAGGCCAGAACCTAAACTATCCATGTGAAAATATCGGGGATTTTTATAAGTCGTTCATTTACAGTGCCTTATAACCATTAATAAATTAGTTATTAAAGACACTTTCCTCATTGGACTTCCCCACCATTTTCAAAAATGTCGACCTATTTGACAGATCTGGCGCCCAATCATGCCCTGCAATCAGGATATCCATAGGTTTCATATAAACTTACAAGCTTTTACGCCCTGCCACTATTGTAAAACTCTTTTACAGTTACTCGGAGTGGTGTAAAAGATGAGCCCAGCGAGATTTGACACCGCAAGGGAATAACGATTTCCGTGTCAGCGGAACTTGATTCCGTGTTTGCCCTAGGAACGCGTTTTGTAGCGGATGCTCCCGATGCCCTGTGAAAATGAATTCTTCGATCCTCTAGATCTGGTCCAGGTCAAGTACGAGATGCTGCGGCGCGTGCGCGCCGACCATAAGTCCATTCGCCGTGCCGCACAGGATTTCGGATTTTCGCGCCCGTCGGTCTACCGGGCTCGGGCCGCCTTCGAAAGGGCCGGCCTGCCAGGCCTGCTTCCGGCCGAGCGGGGCCCGCGCGCCGCTGCTTCAAACTCCTCCAGCCAATCGGATTGTATGTCGGCCGGTGTCAGGGTTTCACGCATGCGTGGATTATGCGATGGACATACCCGCGAATCCAATATCCCCGAGTATTGTTTGAATTGCCGACCCGCCCATCATGGACAATCAAAATCGATAGTGCAACTATCCTGAGCGATAGAATCGAAGACCCTTTCGCGCGCACTCGTCCCAGCGGCCGATTCCCCGCCGAATCCGCTATCATCAGTTTTGGCGCCTATTAGCAGCGCATGCCGAAAACCGACTCCGCCGGCTCTTTCAGGTGGCCCTCAATTTGCAATGATTGGCCTGGATAACAAATTCCCGGGAGCGCCGTCCGTGCACCGGTGCTCTCGGCGTCGACGGAGGGGATTATGAAAGAAAAATCGATTTTTGCTTTGTTTGCTGTCTTGATGGCAGGGTTCGCCTTTGCGGGCGATGGCCCCAAAGGGGCGTACAAATGGCATAAGCCGGTTCCATTGGTCGAGCTCACCGGGGTGAGTCAATATGCAGCCTGGAAGGCAAAAACAGGTGATATTGTAGTTCCGCCTTCGGTTAATTATTGCACCATACTCGAAGCCAGGCTGACCCAAGGCCCGGGATTTTTCTCAAGGCTTTACATTAGAGAGATCTGCGGGGGTATTATGGAACGTGAATGGAATTGGGATGTCCTGATAGGGAAGGGTGGAAACGTGGCCATGAAACTTCCGGACAAGGCTACCTATACCGATCTGACAACGACCCCCCCAACTGTCTTTGAGGTGCAGGATATTGAATCCCTGGTGCCGGAGCACACAGGATGTCCTGCAAATGGCACCTTCCCATATTATTACGGTGATTTTGACGGCAAGCTTTTTCAGGCCAGAACCAACTTTCATGGGGTCTGCACCGGCGGAACCATGTGGGGACCGTGGTTTGGCGTGAATGAGGGAATGGGGCCTCTAAATGCAGACTTCAGCATTACGCTTGAAGCCATTGATTAGATGAACCGGATAAAGAGATTGAATCCCAGGGAGCGCCGGCGTCTTCGCCGGCCTTCCCGGGGATTTATTTGACCGGAACAAGGCGCTTAAGCTCTTCGAACCAGTTTTGCACGAGGATTATATCAGTCGCCGGCTGCAGAATTCTCTCATCGGCTTTTACCATTAAAAATCCATTCCCGTCACGCCACAGATCCCAACTCCGCCATGGGATCCCCTCTGTAAATCCGGGCGCTTCGAAAAGCATGTACGGTTTGCCCGCGGATAATCCCCTGTCGGTTCGTATGTCCACAGCCCAAACGGCGTCGCTCTGCCGGTAATACAAATGATTGCCGTCTTTGGACCAGAGCGGCTGCCTTGCACCCTGCCTGGGATCCCCACCTCTTGAGATCTGAAATCGTCCGCCCGGACCCGGAAAGGGACGGACCCATACTTCCCAATTGCCTGTTTCGTTTGAAGCGTAAGCCATCCAGCGTCCGTCCGGAGAAAATTGGGGCCATCCTTCCCAGGCTTTCGAATTCAAAAACGGCGTTGCCCGGCGGCTCTTCATATCCAAAAGGAAGATGTCGTAACCGGTCTCGGTGCTGTATTCCAGGTATGCGAGGAGCGAGCCATCGCGATTGAAGGATCCAGGGCTTTTGCTCGTGTGAGTCATGCTGTTTGTGAGCTGCACTATCGGAGAACTACCGTCCACGGGTATTGCAAAGAGATCGAATACGCCTGATTGGCTCAATCCGAATACCAGCTGCTTTCCATCCGGAGTCCATTCCGCAGGGGTCGGGTTCTCCTCTCCGCTCAAGGCTGTTCTGCTGCCCCGCGTGAGATCATAGAGCCATAGTTTTCCCTGAGCCTCATAAGCAATCCAATGCCCGTCCGGTGACAATCGAGGCGCCCAGAAGCGGGACTTGAAAGCAGCGATAATTCTCAGGTTTCCTTCCCGATCCACATGCACGAGAGAATTTTCACTTTCCGGAAAAATCCCGCCGCGCACGTAAGCCAGCCTGCCCGAACCGGATATGCTGTATTGGCCCGCTCCCGTGTTGGCCTGACTATGGCCGCTGTTTAGCGCCTGCATTATTCCTTCGAGTATAGGTGCGGCGTGTCCCCTGATTTGCAGCGCATCCGGGTCAAAAGAAACAGCCATCAGCACGCCCTGCCGCAGAAAAATCAAATGTCCCGTGGGGCTGTAGCGGCCGTCGGATGCATCTTTCAGGAGCTCACGCCATTCAC
>CAYZTZ010000153.1:0-7796 GCA_964481255.1 uncultured Acidobacteriota bacterium
GCGCGTCTGGAACTCGCGCCGCGCCGCCGCGCTGCGCCTTAACAGCTCCCGGGCCATCCACAGTTGATCGTCGAAATCGAGCAGTCCGCGGGCCCGTTTCCGGCCCTCCCATTCGGGGAGGAAGCCGTCCATCATCCAGCGGATTAGGTCATTTAAGAGACGCTGGAATGGCCATTTTTTCCGGAATTCGCAAAACTCCGCCACCTGCCGGACGAACGATTGCGCTTCAAGCACGGTTTTCCTGCCGCCCGACCAGTTCGCGGAGGATCCGCAGTTTCCGGGCCTTGAGGGGCGGCTGTTCGCGTCGCCGGGATTTTCGAGCCAGCGCAAGGCCCTCTCCAGGTGCGCGAAAAGCCTGTCGCCGGGATTGACGATCTGTCCGCGCAAGCGTCCCCCCTGCTCCAGAAGCTCCCCCGTGCATCGGCGCATCTCTTCCTCCGTCGGCGGAGAGGGACATTGCAGGAGGCGCGCGGCGCGCGCGTTGAGACGCAGAATGCGGGCGAGCTCTTCAAGCTGGTCCAGACGCAGGCCCGCGCGCAGAGCCCGTTCAAGGACAGGCCGGCGTTCCTCAAGTGCGAGGCTGATCCATGAATCCCAGACTTCCCTGAAAAAGAGCTCGCTCTGGATTTCATCCAGCGCCGTGAATCGGGGGTCCAGACCGGCTTCGACGGGCCTTTCCTTCAGAAGCGACACGGCCAGGGAGTGGAAGGTGGATATCGACGCGGTTTCCAGGTCGATCAAGGCCTGCCGCGCCCTTTCGGCGACGTCAAAGGCCGATGGAACTCCCTGCCCGAAGCGGACGCCGCCGGAGAGATCGGCTTCCGCCAAAGGATATCCATGCCCTTTTTTTCCCGCGAGGACCTCTTCGAAGTCCTGCCGGAGCCGCAGCTTCATTTCCCCCGCGGCCTTTTCGGTGAAGGTGATCGCGCAGATTCGAGACAGGGGCACAGGGACGCCCTGCGGGCCCTTAACGAGCACCAGGTGGAGAATGCGGCCGATCAGCGTGCTGGTCTTGCCCGTCCCGGCGGAAGCTTCCACGACAAAGGAACGATCGGTTTCCTCGACCGCCCTGCGCCGTTGATTTGCGTCGCCTTCGCGACCGGCGAGAAGGGAGTCGTCGGGCTTCATCATGCGATCTCCAGGATCTGCATAAACCTCTGCACCGCAGGAGCGCCGGCTTTGCGTTCCTCCCGCTGGACGCGGTCCTTTCCGCAAACCGGCAGGTAGTCGCAGAAATCACAATGGCCGTAAGGCCTCACCGTCCCGCTGGTCCTCGCAAAAAAGACGCCGCTTTCAAGGCAATCACCCATAATCTCCAGGACGCGGGGCAGCGCCGCGGAAGCCTTCAGCAACTCCTCATGCGCGTAGGAACAGGGCGCCGTCTGTGCATCCCTGGGCTGCAGGTAAAGGTATTCCCCCTCGACAGCCTCGACGTTCCGGAGTTCGTCCATGGTTGAAAGCGCGCCCTTATAGACGGCGATCTGGATCCGTTCTCCCGACATGAGCGGCGCGCGTCCTCTGGAGGTCATGGTATACGGCAGCGTGCCGCACTTATAATCGATAACCCGCGCCGTCCTTCCGTCCCGGGAGACATCCACCCGGTCGATTCGTCCGCGGAATTCAAAGGCGTGGCGCCCAGCCTGAAGGCGGAACGCGGGGAGTCTTTCCCCGGGGTCCATTTCACCGAATCCCCGTTCCAGCTGGGAGATAAGTATATCCGGCCCGGCCCGGCCTTTTTCGAACTCTAGCCAGTTCCGAAGCGTCGCCAGCAGGGCGTCCCGCTCGACATCCCACAGCAGGTCCGGCATTCCCACGGGGCGCGCCGCCTCAAGCTTCTTGACGGCTTGCGACTCCAGGGAACTCCACAAATCTTCAAGCGATTCGTCCGGGAACGGCCCGCCGCGATAGTCGGCAAGAAAGCCTTCGAGGACGGAGTGAACCACGAGCCCCCTTTCCAAGGGATCCATGCCTTCGGCCCGCTCCGGTTCCTCCCACGCCTCCAGTTCCACAATGCGCTTGAGAAAGAAGAAATACGGGCATTTCGCATACTCCTCGAGACGGCTCGCCGAAACCTGTCCCGACGCGGCTCCCATTTTTTGCGCCGCGTGGCGCACCAGAGCGGCATCGGTGAGATAGCCGTCGAATTCGGTCAGCTCCCTGTTCCAGCGGGCCCGGTCATAGGCCATCGGGCGGCTCAGCCTTTGCGGTTCCAGTTGCGCCAGAGCCTTGAGGGCGGCGTGGGCCGAGCGGCGCTCCGACGTGATCATGCGGAGCCTGATTTCGCCTTCATCCACGGCGACGTCTCCCTTTCCGGGAGCGGGGCTGTCGAGGCTCACAGAGCGGAATCCGGCCACGGTCTCTTCATTCAGATCGCGGATTGAAAGAGTGCGGCCGGCTACCGCGGCGGCCGCGCGCAGAAAGAACTGCGAGGGGATGCTCTCGCGATCGGAGCCTTCCTCCAGGCGCGATGTCATCAAGACCAGCCGTTTCTCGGCGGAGCGGGCCGCCATATCGAACAGCAGTTTTTCCTCCTCAGCCCGCATGGATTTGAGGGGCATGTTTTTGAGCCACCGCCTCTCGGAATCCAGCAAAAGGGGATCCTGCCGCAGTTTCGCGGGGAAGCGACCTTCGTCCAGTCCGGGGATGACGACCAGGGGGAACCTGAGGCCGCGCGCGGCACCGGTGGAAAGTATGGTGACGCCTCCGCTGCCGAAGCGTCCGGCAGGAACTGAAAGGGAGGCGATCGATTCTCTCAAGACGGCCCTCAGGCGGTCCGCGGGGATCTGTTTCCCGTTCGACGGGCCCTGTCCGGAATCCCCAACCGCCGAGAGTGCCTCCAGGCCGGCGATTTCATCCAGGACGCTTGAAAAGGGGTTCCAATCTTCTGAAGGCCCGAGGAGCGGCTGCAGACGGCTTTCGAGAAAGCGCGCCCATTCCTTCCACGACAGAGCTTCGGGCCAGTCTGCGGCCGCCTGACGAAGACAACGCCACCCTTCGCGCAGGGATTTCGCCGCTTCCAGGCGCTTATTCGCCTTACGCACAGATTCCGCGCCCCTGTCGAGATCCTCCTCCTCGAGCGATTCGGCGCCGCGCGTCTCGGCCCTGTGCAGCTCGCCGCTCGTCTGAGCCACGAGCCCCTCGACTCCCGCGTCCCACGCTCGAAGGCCCGCCGTGAAGCGCGGATCGTTCGTCAACGCCCGCCATCTCTGCACATCCCAGGAGGATGCGCGGTTTTCAGGCAGGGACGCGGCGACGAGTTCCATGGCGGCCAGCACGGCCCCTCGCGGGAACCCGGCGGGTTCCAGCTCACTCAGGGCGGCCACCGCCCTGCTGAAAGGGCGGTCCGCAAAACGGTCGCCGCCGTGAAGAAAATAGGGGACGCCGCGCAGCCGGAACATTTCCGTCACGATCGGGATCTCGCCCTCGGGCTGACGAAGGATCACGGCGGCTTCTCGAAAATCCCGGATCGTGCCGTCCTCAACGGCGCGGAAGATTTCCCGCACGATTTCGACGGCCGCGCGGGATTCGCCGGGAGCGGAAACGAGGGCGAATGAACCGTCCGCGGCGAGGCTCCCCGCATCCGCCGTCGGCTTCGCGTCGATGAATCCGAAACCGCGCTCGGCCAGAGAACCCAGGCCGCAGGGCGATTTTTCCGCGTCGACGGGGCTTGGCCCCACCCCGAGTTCCCGAACGCGCGCCTCAAGAAACGGCCGCGCGAAATCCGAAACATGCGGATCCACAAAAGGTATGAAGTAAATCATCTCGAGGCTATCCTTGAGCGCCGCGAGGAGATCGGATTGTTGGCCGGTCGCGTCGTAAATTCCATAAACCAGCAGGCGGCCGGACCCGAGAATCCTGGCGGCGTCCGACGCGGCCCCGATGGCGGAACGGAAGTCGTCGTCCACGTCGTGAAATCCGCGGACGGTCTCACGGAACCTTCGATATAGATTCGACAGGGCCGACAGGCTCTCTCGGCGGTCGGGATTGAGGTTGTTGGCCTCAATGGCGGAATCGAATTCGCCCGGGCTGATTCCGGCGTCGCGCAGATCCCGGAACGTGTCCAGCAGGGCGTCCCGGAATCCTGCGCAGCCCGACAGATCTCTGTATACCTCGGGAGCTCCGGACCGCAGGATGCCTTCCAGAATGATAGAGGCGCCGAGACGCGGGAGCCGGGGCTTGCCCGGGGCGGTCTTCGAGGCGGAGGCGAGGCGCGTCACCAGGTCCAGAAATGTCTGGAACCGGATGTTGGCAACCGTGCGGCCCCTTGCCGCGAGGCGCCGCTTCAGATAGGACGCCAGGATGTTGGAGCCGACCAGAACGTTGACCTGAGAGAGAGGGTCTTTTGTCTGCAGCTCGGCTACGGCTTCCGCCCATCGCGGTTCCAGCGCCTCGAACGGACCTGTAAAGATCGAATGGCGCATGACGCAGGACTCGGGGCCCGATATTCAGGATCCTTCGTTTCAATCCCGAATTCCGGGTCGTTTAGGCCAGGGAAAGACCGTACTGGTATCCGCGGTCGAAAGCCTTCAGGTTCAGGGCCTCCGTCCCCGGCGGAACGGATGTCTGGACGGCCTGCCGGACGGCGTCGTAATCAAGCAGCTTCGTCACCGAAGTGAAAAAACCCACCATCACGATGTTCAGGATCATTTTGCGCCCCAGCTCTTCCGCCAGGCGGGTCGCCGGTATGCCGTAGAGTTTCATTCCGGGCTTGAGTCCGCGGGGTTTGACGAGGTCTTCCTCAATGATGATGGTCGCGGAATCTTTCGTTTCCGGCAGGAATTTGTTGCAGGCTTCCTGGGACATGACCAGAAGGATTTCGGGCTGTGTCACATAAGGATACAGGATCGCCTTGTCCGACACGATGACCTGGGCGCTGCAGGCGCTCCCCCGGGCCTCGGGCCCGAAACTCTGCGTGAGCGTGGCGAACTTGTCGTTATAGATGCTGGCGGCGCGCCCGATGATGATTCCGGCCAATATCACGCCCTGGCCGCCGAATCCCCCGAATTTGATTTCCGTCACGCTCATAGCACCCCCTCGTAGGATTTGTAGGAAGGGCCGATACGTTCCGCCATCTTGGAGTTATAGGTTTCGAGGAAGCAGGGCTTTTCCCGGTCGACGAACTTGCCGCAGACGATCCTTCCCTTCAAATCGAGGCCCACCTCCCTTGTGTCCGCGCCGTTCTGGATTACGCTGTTTTCCTTATAAAACTGCATCATCTCGAGTCCGTCCCCCAGCCTGTTCCTCCGCCCGTAGAGCGTTGGACACGGGCCGATGATCTCCACAAAGCTGAATCCTTTTTTCTGGATCGCTTCCTTCATCGCCTTGATCAACTGTCGGACATGGAATGTCGTCCAGCGCGCCACGTAGACCGCACCCGCGGATTCCGCCAGGTAAGGCAGATTGAAGGGCTCCTCGACGTTGCCGTACGGCGTCGTGGAGGCGATGGCGTCGACCGGGGTCGTGGGCGTGACCTGGCCTCCCGTCATGCCGTAGGTGAAGTTGTTGACGCATATAATCGTCATATCCATGTTTCGGCGCGCGGCGTGGATGAAATGGTTGCCCCCGATGGCAAAGAGGTCCCCGTCGCCGCTGTAGACGATCACCTTGAGCGCCGGATTGGCGAGCTTGAGGCCGGTGGCGAAAGGGATGGGACGGCCGTGCGTCGTATGAAAGCTGTCCAGCTTTAAATAGCCCGCGACGCGGCCCGTGCAGCCGATGCCGGAAACCACGCTGATCTTGTCCGCGGGGATCCCGCATGTTTCAACCGCGCGGACGAAGCAGTTCACGGTCGTCCCCAGCCCGCAGCCTGAGCACCATATGTGGGGGATCCGATCCATGCGCAGGTATCGGGTCACGGGATTGACGGGATTCAGCATGCCGCCTCCTTGATTTTCTGATAAATGACCTCCGGCCTGTGCACGGTTCCCCCGCCGTGAGGCACGAGGAAGGACCCGGACTTGCCCGCGAGGGCGCGCTGCATTTCCAGGAACATTTGCCCGTAATTGAGTTCCGGCATGACAAAGGCCTTGACATGCCCGGCGAGCTCCCGCAGGCGTCCCTCCGGGAAGGGCCAAACGGTAATCAGCCTGAGATGACCCACTTGGAGTCCATCTTCTCTGGCCATTTCAATGGCTTTGACGGCCACCCTGGACGTGATGCCGTAGGACACCACGACCACGTCCGCGTTTTCAGTCTCCGATTCCTCCACGCGGACGATTCTGTCCGCGTTATTTCGAATCTTGTCCACCAGTCTCCGCACGCATTTCTCCTGGGCCTCGGCATTCATGACCGGATAACCCTTTTCGTCGTGCGTCAACCCCGTGACGTGAAATCGATGCCCGTCTCCAGCCTTCGCCATGGGCGGGACGAGGCCGTCGTCGACCGCATAAGGAAGATACTCCCCGGGTTTCGCCGACGTGTACCGGCGCTCCGCCACCTCGATCTCCTCCGCCCGGGGGATCACGACCTTTTCCGTCATATGCCCGACGCACTCATCCATCATGAGCATGACCGGCACGCGGTATTCCTCCGCCAGGTTGAAGGCGCGGATGGTGAGATCGAAGCATTCCTGCGGGGAATTGGGCGCAAGGGCGATGATTTCATAGTCGCCGTGGCTCCCCCACCGCGCCTGCATCATGTCCGCCTGTCCCGGGAGAGTGGGAAGCCCCGTGGACGGACCGCCCCGTTGAACATTGACGAAAACACAGGGCGTCTCGAGCATCGCGGCCAGGCCGACATGTTCCATCATCAGGGAGAATCCGGGGCCGGACGTCACCGTCATCGCCTTCGCCCCCGCCCATACGGCGCCCTGGATGGCTATGGAGGAGGCGATTTCATCTTCCATCTGAATGAAGATGCCCCCCACCAGCGGCAAGCGGTTGGCGATGCGCTCGACCACTTCCGTGGATGGAGTGATGGGATAGCCGGCGACGAAGCGGCATCCCGCGGCCAAGGCCCCCTCGCAGCACGCGTGATCCCCGTCCAGGAAGTGAGCTCCGGTCAATACGCCTCTGGGATCGGCTTTCAAGGGTCCTCCTTTCAAGCTGCCGTCTTCAGCAGGACACCGAAGATGGCGAAATCCGGGCAGTAGATGCCGCACAGATCACAACCGGTGCATCGTTCGGGCTTCACAGCCCGGGGCGGGTGGTACCCCTTGCTGTTGAATTCTTCCGAAAACGCGAGAACCCCGGAAGGACAAAACTCGATGCAGAAACCGCAGCCTTTGCAGAGCTCCGTGTCGATGACCACCCTGCCGCGAGCCTCCTTCGGTTTTTTGGTTTCCGGCATAAGAATCTTCCCTCCTGTGGCAGTTAATCTACCCACACCCCCATGCGTTGGCAACAAAATATTGCCCGCCGAATCAGCAGAGTCCCTTCGAGTCACGCCGCTTGAGGCGTCCGTTTGCTTTAATGCAATCCGCGAAGAATGAGGCGCCCCGAATGGGGCGCATGTGGGAAAGCCGCGGAGACTCCGCTTGGGACTTATTTGCGCCAGAACGCGGGAGTGAAAAGGGCGATCATGGTATAGAACTCCAGCCTGCCCGCGAGCATGCAAAACGTGAGCGTCCATTTGGCCAGCTCTGGCAGGTGCCCGTAATGTTCGGAGGGGCCGACGGCACCGAGGCCGGGTCCGATGTTGAACATGCAGGCCGCCACGGCCGAAATGGCCGTCAAAATATCCGCTCCGCAGGCCGTCAGGATCAATGCGGATGTGAAATTCACCAGAAAGGCGAGATAAACCAGGTTCAGCAGTCCCTGGATGGCGGTTTCGCCGATCGGTACTCCGCCCTGCTGGAC
>CAYZTZ010000154.1:0-7657 GCA_964481255.1 uncultured Acidobacteriota bacterium
CAAGGGCAAATGGGTCGGTCCGTGCCCCAAATAGGCTTTTTCATGCAGACGGCTCGCCGACCAGTCCCCGCATGGGGCGATCAAGGAACAGCCGGGATTGACATCGGCGAAGGTTAGGGATCTCGGAACCTTTGAGGCTAACAGGCGGCAATACCGGATCAGGTTTTTCGCTGCCCGCGCGAATCTCCCTCATCAAAAATCCGGCCCTGCAGGAGCAGGACTAAAACACGATAGCGGGGGACGCGGATTTTTGCCTGGACAACGGAGAATACCCTAATGTACAAGGGAGGCGGGCCGGCCAAAAATGAAATTCCAGATCCGGACTGACGGTATGGATGCCTGTTCCGGTGCCTGGGAGAATTGCTTGCAGGGGGAATCCCATGAAGTTTTGGCGGCTCACGGGCGAAAATCTGGCGCGTCTCCAATGGATGGCACGAACGTTACGGATACTGCCGGTGCCGGTAAAGCACGCTCACCCCTCGTTATCCTTTCAGTTCTCTTCCTGCTTCTGTTCGGCGCTTCATACTGCCTCTACTACGGAAGAATAGGCTATATGCCGATGGACCAGTCGGTGATGTTCGACGGCGGCTGGAGAGTGCTGTGCGGCCAGATTATCTTCCGTGATTTCACAGTCTCCCACGGAGTCGTGCCCGTATTGCTTCAGGGCCTCGTCTTTAATCTGTTTGGAGTAAGCTGGTTCGCCTATTGCCTGCACGCCGCGCTCATGAACGGCCTTTTTTGCGTGCTCGTTTTCTTCTTCCTGCGTATGTTCGGGGGAGGATTGCCGCTGTCCTTTTTCTACGCCCTTTTAAGCGGCATCGTCTTCTATCCTCCTTTCGGTGTGCCCGTCCAGGACCAGCATGCCTTTTTCTTTACCTTTGTTCTGATCTATCTCGCCTGTGTTGCGGTACGCACCCGAAGGCCTCTTGTCAAAACGGGGATATGGTTCTTTGTTCCCCTTGCGGCCGCCGTCGCGTTTCTCAGCAAGCAGATCCCCACCCTCTTTGGGGTCCTCGTCGTTTTCGGGATACTGCTGGTTGCGGAGCGGAAAAACCTTCGTCCCCCGGCCCTGTCGGTTCTCGCAGGGACATTGTTCATGCTGCTGTCGGTGTGGATCACCAGTCGTCTGTTCGAGATCGATTTCAGGCTGGTTAAGATTTACTTCTTCCAGATCCCGGCGGAACTCGGGGTGAGTCGCTTCTCGCAGGATTTTCTGGCAAGGCTCATGAGGTTCCTCCATTTCCAGAGCCTTTCCTGGAAGATGTATTTTACCCCCTGGACGATCCTGCTTTTCGTTCTTGGAGTGCTCCTCTTCCTCAGCGTCGTGTACTTGATGGGCCGGCAACGATCGGGAATGGAGGTCCTGAATAAGGCGATCCGAGAGAATCCGCTCCCACCGGTGCTCAGCCTATCTTTTCTGGCCATCTGCGCATTGTTCGCGTTCCTGTCGCATAATCAGGGCCAGAACAGCATCCCGCTGATATTTATCTCCATTGGTCTGGCGCACATCTTCCTGCGCTCCCAATGGAACCATGAGAAAGACCCGGAATCCGGATCGCAATCAAAGCAGCACCGGGCGGTGCTGATCCTTGCGAATCTGCTGTTTTACGGGGGTTCATTATGGTTCGCCTGGAATTTCCATCTGAATGTAAACACGACGCGGATGGTTCACGATTTCACCTATGAGGGCAAGGCCGATAAAACCTTCGGCCGGCAACTGCCCGAACAGCTGTCCTTTCTTATCTGGGCGACGCCCAAGAGCTATCGGGGCACGCCGGCGGACATTGCGCAGGTCGTGGAATTTTTCAAACAGAATCCCGGCAACTTTTTTCTTGTCGGCGACAGCTCCATTCTCTATGCGTTGACCGGAAGGCCCTCCGTCAATCCGGCCTTGTGGTACTGCCCCGGCCAGTCGATCCCTCGTCCCGCCTCCCCCTTTTTCACGGATTATCAGGACCGGGTCATGCAATCCCTGCGGAAGTACCGGGTCCGTTATATAGTCCTTGAAGCCGTCAGGGAAAGGAATGGACAGGAAGTCACCTGGGCCGGTGTAAACCCGGCCTACCTGCCCAGACTGGACGAACTGATCCGGGCGAAAGGCATTGAGCGTGAGCGCATCGGCCCTTTCACGATCATGGAGCTGAAAGAGCCGCTCGGGGAGGGGCCGCGATAGAGATGAGACGCGGATCCCCGTCATGCGTGTTTTCGTCGTTGCAGCCTGAGCATGGAGAACCCGATCCAAGGGAAAATGGAGGTGAGCCATCGACAAAGATCTCTGCTATAAAATCAGGAAGATAATCCTGGAGCAATCCAAGCGGGCGAATGTGGGACATATCGGCTCCGCTCTGTCCGTTGCGGACATCATCGTCGCCCTGTACAGCCGCGTTTTAAGGATCCGCGAGCCGGACGATCCCGACCGTGACCGCTTTATTCTCTCCAAAGGCCATGCCGCTCTGGCTCTCTATGCAATGCTCTTTCTGAAAGGGTGGATCACCGAGGCGGAGCTGAACACTTATTGCGGCGACGGCAGCCTTTTGGGAATGCATCCGGAACATGCGCTGCGGGGCGTTGATTTTTCGAGCGGATCCCTGGGCATGGGATTGTCCTTTGGAGCCGGCGCGGCCCTGGCGGCGCGTCTGAAAGGTTCCGGCAGGCGGATCTTTGTGCTGTTAAGCGACGCCGAATGCAACGAAGGTTCCACCTGGGAGGCCGTCATGTTCGCGGCCCATCACCGTTTATCCAACCTCACGGCCATAATAGATCTTAACGGGCAACAAGCCTTCGGTTACACGGACCAGGTGTTGTCCCTGAGACCCATGGCGGAACGGTGGCGGGCGTTCCAATGGGATGTCCATGAAACGGACGGCCATAGCGTTGAGGCCGTCGCCCGGGCTTTGGCGGGCATGGACGTGAGCGCGGGCAGACCGCATGTTCTGATTGCCCGCACCGTTTTCGGCAAGGGAGTGAGCTACATGGAGGGCCGAATCCGGTGGCACTACCTGCCCATGTCCGACGCCGAGTACAGGCAGGCGCTGCAGGAAATAGGGCCCTGAAATGAAAGGCGCATTCATCGAGACGCTTATGGATCTTGCCGCCCGGGATGCCCGGATCCTTCTCATGACGGGGGACCTCGGGTTCATGGCGCTGGAACCCTTCGCGGAGAGATTTCCCGACCGATTTCTTAATATGGGCGTCGCCGAAAAAAACATGATCGGCGTGGCCACCGGCCTCGCGGAGGCAGGCTTTATACCTTTTGTCTATTCCATTACGCCCTTCGCCGCACTGGGGCCCTACGAATTCATCCGCAACGGCCCCATCCATCACCGGCTGCCCGTGCGGATCGTGGGCGTGGGAGCGGGATTCGATTACAGCCATCAGGGCATTTCCCACTTCGCCCTCGAGGATATCGCTGTTTGTCGCATACAGCCCGGACTGACGGTCATCGCCCCCGCTGATTCGGCGCAGGCCAGGACCGCCGTCAGGGCGACCTGGGGGCTGCCGGGCCCCGTTTTTTACCGTTTAGGGAAACATGATCAACCATCCATACCCGGTCTGAATGGAAGGTTTGAATTGGGGCGTTGCCAGGTCACCGAGGTCGGAAGGGACCTGTTGTTCGTTGTCACAGGGCCGATCGCGGTCGAGGTTGCGGCGGCTTCGGCCAGTTTGCGGCAACAAGGCGTCGAGTGCACGGTTGCCGTTGTCGCGAGTCTCAACCCTCCGCCTGTCGGCGACCTGACCCATCTGCTGGCAGCGTTTCGGGCGGTCGTTACCGTCGAAGCCCACTATATCTCCGGCGGCGTGGGCTCGCTGGTGTCCGAGGTGATCGCCGAACATGGGCTGAATTGCAGATTGGTGCGCGCCGGCGTGGGCGGGCATCCCGGCGGCGCCACCGGAAGCGTCGACTGGATGCTGCGGGCCGAAGGTTTGTCGAGTTCAGGGATCGCCGAAAGGGCGCTAAGGGCTTTCCGGGAGACCCGAGCGCACCCGTAGGTTTTTCATCTCGATGAGATTTCGGGGTAAGAATGCCATGATTTCACCCGCAAGGAAAAAACTGAGCGCCGTCATCGCCTGCTACCGGGACGCCGAGGCGGTGCCTCTCATGTATCAGCGCCTCACCGCCGTATTCCGGCGCATTGAAACGGACTATGAAATCATCTTCGTGAACGACGGGAGCCCGGATAATACGGCGGAGGTGCTGTCGGAACTGGCGGCGCGGGACCCCCATGTTATTGCCGTCAACCACAGCCGCAGCTTCGGCTCGCAGGGCGCTTTTACCAGCGGTATGCGTATCGCGGGAGGGGACGCGGTGGTGCTTCTCGACGGAGACCTTCAGGACCCGCCCGAGCTTATCGAAGCCTTTTATCAGAAATGGCTTGAGGGATACCACGTGGTTTACGGCGTTCGCGCTCGACGCGAAGCCCCGGCGTTCATGCGCTTCGCTTACAAGGCGTTCTACCGCATATTCCGTTCTGCATCCTACGTCCCGATACCGCTGGATGCGGGAGATTTCTCGCTCATGGACCGTCGCGCCGTGGATGCCCTGAACAGCCTGCCCGAGAACAACCGTTTTGTGCGCGGGTTGCGGGCATGGATCGGTTTCAAACAGACCGGAGTCCCCTATCAGCGTCCCAGGCGCATGTTTGGAACTACGACCAACTCGCTTCTGAAAAACCTGGGGTGGGCGCGAAAAGCGATTGTTTCCTTCTCCTACGCCCCCCTGGACTTCATTACATGGCTGGCCATTATTACGGTCGTCTTCGCGCTCTGCGGCATAGCGTGGCAGGTCGGCGTCCGCATCTTCGCGCCGCAATGGGTGCCGCGGGGAATGACCACCCTCATCATCCTGATACTGTTTATCGGCGGGATTCAGCTTCTGTGCCTGAGCATCATCGGGTCCTATCTGTCCCATATCTATGACGAGGTGAAAAGGCGGCCGCCCTATATCGTCGAGAGTACTGTTAATAAGCCTGATCCGAAAAGCCGTGTCTCTGAGAGCGAGAGCTCATGGAAACCAGACGCGTGATCCTCACCGGTGCGACGGGTTTTGTCGGAGCGAACCTCGCGCGCCGTCTGCTGCGGGAGGGACACGAGCTTCACCTCCTGGTTCGAAAAAACTGCAGGACCTGGCGCATCGAGGCGTTGCGCCGCAAGGTCAAGCTGCATGAGGTCGAGCTTGGGGACATGGATAGGCTGGGCCGTGTTGTCGGCCGGATCCGACCGCATTGGATTTTTCATCTGGCGGCGTACGGCGCCTATCCCTCGCAGAATGACTTTCATAAAATGATTCAAACGAATTTCATAGAGACCGTCAGCATGGTCGAAGCATGCCTGAAGGCCGGGTTTGAATCGTTCATCCATTTTGGTTCATCGTCGGAATACGGTTTTAAGGATCACGCCCCCTCTGAAAAGGAAGGAATAGACCCCAACAGCTTTTACGCCGTCACCAAGGCGTCGGCCACTCTCTTTTGCCGATATGCAGCCAGATCACGGGATGCCCGAATCATCACGCTGCGCCTGTATTCGGTGTACGGCCCGTGGGAGGAGCCGACGAGGCTCATACCGACCCTGATTATCCGGGGTCTCAATGGCGAGCTGCCGCCCCTGGTGGACCCGGATGTGGCCCGGGACTATGTCTATGTCGACGATGTTACCGAAGCATGTCTGCGCGCCGTCTGCGCGACCGACCGGGAGCCGGGTGCCGTCTACAACATCGGAACAGGAATACAAACATCCATTCGGAGCGTCGTGGAGACGGCCCGGCGAACGATGCGCATCCCCGCCATGCCCCGGTGGGGCTCCATGAGGAACCGCGAGTGGGATACCACGGTATGGATGGCCGATATCAGCTCAAGCCGCAAACGGCTGGGTTGGCGGCCTCGTCACACGTTCCAGGAGGGTTTCCGAAAGACCCTCGCGTGGTTTCGCACAAATCCCGATGTGCTTGAATTCTACAGGACCTTCGGGGATTCGCCGGGGCGAGACTGACAGCTCCGAAAAATCCGGCATATTGTGCAGGAAGAAGAAAAAGGAGTTCAGCTAAAAACGCAAGACCAGGGTGAATATCTTTATGTGCGATACCGATGCCGCCGGCGGCATGATCGAGCGGAGCAAATGTTGATGTCCAGAACCGCTGCTGTCTATATAGGCACATCCGGCTGGATCTACGCGGACTGGAAGGGCCGCTTCTATCCGGCGGAGCTGCCGGACAGGGAGCGCCTGAGCTTCTACTCGCGCCGCTTCGGGACGACGGAGATCAACAGCTCTTTCTACCATATCCCGCGGCCCGCGACTTTTCGCGGTTGGGCCGCCCGGGTTCCGGAAGGATTCAGGTTCGCGGTGAAAGTGCACCGCTCCATCACGCACCTTCGGCGCCTGAAAAATTCCGCGGAGATCTGGCGGGAGTTTCTGGACAATGCCCGCGAGCTGGGGGCGAAGCTGGGACCCTTTCTGTTTCAGCTTCCGCCCTCGTTGCGCGCCGATGCCGGATTGCTGGAGAGCATGCTGGACGGCATCCGCGGGAAATCTCCGGGGGCCGCGCCGCGCGTGGCCTTCGAGTTCCGCCACACAAGCTGGTTCGATCCGGAAATTCTTGATCTGCTGCGGACCTACGATGCCTGCCTGGTAAGGGCTCACTCGGCGCGGTATCCGACGGCTCCGGACGAGGCTACGGCGGATTATGTCTATATGCGGTTGCACGGGCCGCGACAAATGTTCGCCTCGAGCTATTCGATGCCGGAGCTCGCGGCCTGGGCGGAGTCTATTCGTTCGTGGGTGAACAGGGGCAAAGATATTTTCGTCTATTTCAACAACGATTTTCAGGCGGAAGCCGTGGAGAACGCCCTGGTTTTGGCCTCCATGCTTTCCGGACAGGGAATAAAACCCGCAGGCGCAGCAGAACCCTGAAAATTCTTCGCGGTCCGCCGCTCGCTCGGAAGACCAGGGTCCTCCGGGGATGCGTTCCTGCCCGCCTCCGGAAGCTTTCTGAATAGATACGGGCGGAACCTGTCGAAAAGATAAACGGGCGGGCTTCTTGCTTAACGCGGCCTGAAGACCCATAATAGACAGATAATCCGATAAGGAGCCACTATGCCAAGCAAATTCCTGCATGTTCCGGTTCGATGTTTGCTTTCTATGGGTTTGGCGTTTTTGCTTGCCGTCCCGGATGCGGTCCGCTGTTGTCCGGTCCAGGCTCCCGGCGCGTCCAAACTCAATCTCATTATCGTCGAAGGCGAAGGGGCCATTAACAACGTGCGGCAGCGCACCGCCCGCGAACCCATCATTCAGGTAACGGACGAAAATAACCGCCCGATTGCCGGCGCGGCCGTGGTTTTTACGCTTCCCGAGAGCGGACCGGGCGGAACTTTCGCCGACGGGTCCCGGACCCTGCAGGTCCTGACGGACGGCAAAGGAAGAGCCATGGCCCGGGGTCTGCGCCTGAACGACGTGCCCGGAAAATTTGAAATCCAGGTGGATGCTTCCTATCAGGGCGCCACCGCGAGCACAACGATCCATCAGTCCAACGCGCTTATGTCGGCGGCCGCGGGGGGAGGTCTGTCCGGAAAAGCCATCGCGATCCTGGCGGCGATCGGAGCCGCGGTTGCAGTGGGCGTGATTATCGCGGTCACGCGGGGAGACGAAACTCCCCCGCCGAATCAAC
>CAYZTZ010000155.1:0-7645 GCA_964481255.1 uncultured Acidobacteriota bacterium
CAAGTCCTTCGCCATAACCGACGGGCTGAGCGAGGTGAGCGAGCCCGTCTTTGATGCCGGCGGAAAATACCTCTGCTTTTTCGGTTCCACCGACGCCGGGCCGGTGAAGCAGTGGTTCGATCTCTCGAGCGCCGACATGCGCCTCACGCGGTCCCTCTATCTCCTGGTGCTGCGCAAAAACATCCCGTCTCCGCTCGCCAGGGAAAGCGACGAGGAGACGGGTGCGAAGAAAAGCGAGAAAGACAGGGAGGATAAAGGGATGGAGGAGAAGCCGAAGCCTGAAGCGGCCGAGCCGTTCTCCATCGATTTTGACGGCATCCAGAACCGCATCCTGGCCCTGCCTGTTCCGGCCGGCGAGTACGCCAACCTGCAGGCGGGAGCCGCGGGACAGCTTTTCTTCCTGAAGTCCTTGCCCGCCGCGCCGGACTCGGCCGCCTCGCTCGGGGAGCTGCATCGTTACGACCTGGAGAAGAAAAGAGAGGATGTCATCCTGTCGGGCCTTACGAACTACGAAATATCCCGCGACACCAAGAAGATCCTCTATTTCACGCGGGACGCGGCGTTCATCCAGCCTTTATCCGACAGAGTCCAGCCCGGGCAGGGAAAGATCAACATCGACGCGGTCGAGGTCTATATGGATCCGCGCGCCGAGTGGGCGCAGATGTTCCATGAGGCGTGGCGCATCAACCGCGACTATTTCTACGACCCCAACATGCACGGCGTCGATTGGAACGCCATGCGGCAAAAGTACTCGGTTTTTCTGCCGCATCTCGCGGTCCGCGAAGACCTGAACCGCGTGATTCAATGGATGTGCAGCGAACTGTCGGTCGGCCATCACCGCGTATCGGGCGGGGACACCCTGGTCCAGGCGAAAACCGTGCCCGGCGGGCTCCTGGGGGCCGACTATTCCATCGAGAACGGCCGCTATCGTTTCAAGAAGGTTTACGGCGGCCTGAATTGGGACCCGGAGCTTCGATCCCCCCTGACGGAGCCGGGAGTGGACGTCCGGGCCGGAGAGTATCTGCTGGCCGTCCAGGGGAAGGAACTGCGCCCGCCGACCAACCTTTACAGCCTTTTTGAAAATACCGCGGGAAAGATCATCGAGATCACAGTCGGACCCAATCCCGACGGGTCGGGTTCGCGCACCGTCCAGGTCGTGCCGATCGCCGGCGAAAGCGCCCTGCGCAACCGCGACTGGGTGGAAGGAAATCTCCGCAAGGTGGACGAAGCGACCAATGGGCGCGTCGCCTACGTCTATGTCCCCAACACGAGCACGCTCGGCCACGCGTATTTCAAGCGCTACTTTTACCCCCAGGCGCACAAGGACGCCGTCATCGTGGACGAGCGTTTCAACGGCGGCGGCTTGCTCGCGGATTACTACATCGACCACCTGCGCCGGCCCCTGATCGCCTACTGGAACATGCGATACGGAGCGGATCTCAAGACGCCCAGCGCGTCGATCCAGGGACCCAAGGTCATGCTGATCGATGAGACGGCGGGATCCGGCGGAGATCTCCTTCCATGGATGTTCCGCAAGTTCAAGCTCGGCAAGCTCATCGGCAAGCGCACCTGGGGCGGCCTGGTCGGCGTCCTGGGCTTCCCGGTTCTGATGGACGGGGGCTACGTCACCGCTCCCAACCTCGCCATCTGGACGGCCGAAGAAGGGTGGATCGTCGAGAACGAGGGCGTCCCGCCCGATATTGAAGTAGAGCAGACCCCGGCCGACGTGATCGCCGGGCGCGATCCTCAGCTGGAGAAGGCGATCGAGGTAGTACTGGAGGAGCTCAGGAAGAAACCCCCGTCCGGGCCTCAAAGGCCGCCTTATCCTGTAAAGGCTCTCAAAACAAAGTGACACGCCGACCCAAGCCGTTGCTCGGGGGTAGGGAGACCTCCTTCGCCGGCGCATCCCGGCCCATGCTTTGAACCGCATACGCTTACCCCGGTTTGACAGAAGAGTTTGCCCATATTATATGTTTTGGAGCCAGTACCGTACTGGACTGGGATAACTAATGGAAAGAAGGGAGGAACTTTATGCGCAAATCGGCATGGGTGATATCCCTGATTCTGACCTTAAGCCTTGCGCTCGGGGGAGCTGTCATGGCAAGCGGAAAGTCCTCCAATAAGAGCGTGAAACTTACGGGAGAGATACTTTCCGTGGATCCCTTGGCCAAAATGGTGACGTTCAAGGATGAGAAGGGCGAAAGCAGAACCTTCACCGCCCTCGGCAAGGCCGCGATGTATATCCGGAATCTGAAACCCGGCGACAAGGCGATTCTCACCTGTCGCCAGAATGATTCCGGCCAAATCGAGCACTTCGACAACTTCAAGATCCTCAAAAAGTAACCTGCTTTGCAGGCTGAAATCCGAATGGCCGACGGTTTTCCCGCAAGACCGGGCGCGGGAGCCCGTCGGCTTTTCAGGAGGGGCGAGGGGGTGAATCATGCATAGGGCGCTCGAGCAGACCGTGGGTGAAAATGCGCGGACCGAATGGAACCACAGCCAGATTCACCGGCGCTCTTCCGTAAAGCGCGTCGCCGTGATCGGCAACTACGTGCCGCGCCAGTGCGGCATCGCGACCTTTACAACCGACCTGTGCGAAGCCTTCGCCGCCGAATTCCCGGACGCCGATTTTTTCGCCCTGCCCATGAACGATACGCCGGACGGGTACGCCTATCCGCCCCGGGTCCGCTTCGAGCTGGCGCAAAAGGACCTGGCGTCCTACACGCGGGCCGCGGACTTTCTCAACTTCAACAATATCGACGTGGTCTGCCTGCAGCACGAATACGGTATTTACGGCGGCGTCGCCGGCAGCCATATTCTGGCCCTGCTTCGCGAACTGCGCATGCCGCTGGTCACGACGCTGCACACCGTGCTCCACAAGCCGGATACGCATCAGCACCGCGTCCTGGCCGAAATCGGCGAGCTGTCCGACCGCATCGTGGTGATGAGCGATTACGGCGCCCGGTTCGCCCGGGAGATTTACGGGATCCCGGAAGATAAAATCGATCTCATCCCGCACGGGATTCCCGATTTCGCCTTTGTGGATCCTAATTTCTACAAGGACCAGTTCGGGCTGCAGGGGAAAACCGTGCTTTTGACTTTCGGCCTGCTTTCGCCCAACAAGGGCATCGAGAACGTGATTGAAGCGCTGCCGATGGTGCTAGAACGGTTCCCCAACCTCGTTTATGTCGTGCTGGGAGCGACCCATCCCCATGTGCGGCTTCGTGACGGCGAATCCTACAGGCTCTCCCTGGAGCGCCTGGCGCGCAGGCTTTCGGTGGATCCGAACGTCATTTTCTACGACCGGTTCGTCAGTCTGCAGGAACTTGTCGAGTTCATCGGCGCCGCGGACATTTATATTACGCCTTATCTGAACCCGGAGCAGATCGTTTCGGGCACCCTCGCCTACTCGCTGGGAGCGGGGAAGGCGGTCATTTCCACGCCCTATTGGTATGCCGACGAACTGCTCGCGGACGGCCGCGGAGTCTTCGTCCCTTTCGCGGATCCCCGGGCCGTCGGCCGGCAGATCCTCTTTCTCCTCGACAACGAGGCCGAGCGCCACGCGATGCGCAAGCGCGCCTTTATCCATGGGCGCCAGATGGTGTGGCCCAATGTGGCGCGGCTCTACATGCGCAGTTTCGAGCGGGCGTGCGAAGAGCGCCGCCGGAACCCCCGGGCCGCGTTCGTCGCCGTGTCGCTCAAAGAGCGGAATGCCGAACTCCCCGTCCTGAATCTGGACCACTTAAACCGCATGACGGACGATACCGGCCTGCTTCAGCACGCGGTGTTCACCCACCCCAATTACAGCGAAGGCTACACCACGGACGACAATGCCCGGGCCCTGGTGCTGGCGGCCCTGCTCCAGCAGACCGGCCGGGACCTGCCTCACAGCTGCCGCTATCAGGCCTTTCTCTGGCACGCGTTTGACGCGCAGCGCGGGCGGTTTCACAATTCGCTCGGCTATGACCGCCGCTGGCTGGATGAGATCGGTTCGGAAGATTGCCACGGGCGCGCCCTTTGGGCTCTGGGGACCGTGCTCGGCCGGTCGCCGGACGAGGGGCTCCGCGGATCCGCCATCAGCCTGTTCAACTTCGCCCTGCCGGCGGTTCGAAGCTTCACCAGCCTGCGCGCCTGCGCGTACACCCTGCTCGGCCTGGACGAGTACCTCAAACGTTTCTCGGGGGACCGAGCCGCTCAGACGATCCGGGAGGATCTGGCCCAAAGGCTCTATGCGGCTTTGGAATCCTCCCGCAAGGAGGAGTGGCCCTGGTTCGAGGGGATCCTCGCCTATTGCAACGCGAGACTGCCGCAGGCTCTTCTGGTCTGCGGAAGAGCCATGGCGCGGCAGAATCTCCTGGATGCGGGCCTGCAGACGCTTCGATGGCTGGCCGATGCCCAGCGTTCCGAAAGCAACTGGTTCGTCCCCATAGGATCGAACGGATTCTACCGCTACGGGGGCCCGCGGGCGCGATTCGATCAACAGCCGGTGGAAGCCCATACCATGGTGTCTGCCTGTCTGGAAGCGTGGGACATCACGAAGGACGATTTCTGGCGCGAGGAGGCACAGAGGGCCTTTGAGTGGTTCCTTGGGCGGAACGACCTGGGATTACCCCTCTATGACGCGTCCAGCGGCGGATGCCGGGACGGCATTCATCCGGACCGGCTCAACCAGAACCAGGGCGCCGAATCCACGCTCAGCTTCCTGATCGCCCTGGAGGAGATGCGCCGGTCCGGCAACATTATCCAGTCCTGAAACATGAATCCTGCGAACAACCGACACGAAATCCTTATTCATCGCTATCCGGGCAATCCCATCCTCAAGGCTTCGGATTGGCCCTATCCCATCAACACCGTTTTCAACGCGGGGGCCGCCCTGCTGCCCGACGGATCCACGCTGCTGTTATGCCGCGTGGAGGAGCGCAGCGGGATCTCCCATCTATGCGCGGCGCGCTCGCGCGACGGCGTTTCGGATTGGAAAATCGATCCGGCGCCCACCCTGAGGCCCGACCCGGAAAATCATCCGGAGGAACTGTGGGGCATTGAGGATCCCCGCATCACCTGCGTCCCCGAGCTGAAGAAATACGTCATCGCGTACACGTCCTATTCCAGGGGCGGCCCGGGGGTGTCTCTGGCCCTCACCGAGGATTTCCGCTCCTTTGAACGCTACGGCGTGGTCATGCCCCCGGAGGACAAGGACGCGGCCCTGCTTCCGCACCGCATCGGCGGCCATTGGGCTCTGATCCACCGCCCGGTGACCACCTGGCAGGGGGCCAATATCTGGATCTCCTACTCGCCGGATCTGCGGCATTGGGGCAGCCACAAGCTCATCCTGAGGGCGCGCGAAGGGTCGTGGTGGGACGCCCATAAAATAGGACTTTCGCCCCCTCCCATCGAAACGCCCAAAGGATGGCTGATGATTTACCACGGAGTGCGGCAGTCGGCGGCAGGGTGCCTGTATCGGCTCGGCCTGGCGCTGTTCGACCTGGAGGCGCCGGAACGCTGTCTGCTGCGCGGCGACAGCTGGATTTTCGCCCCCGAGGAGCCCTACGAGCGCCAGGGCGACGTGGCCAATGTCGTGTTCCCTTGCGGCTATACGCGCCCGGGGGACGGGGACATGATCCGTCTGTATTATGGCTGCGCCGATACCTGCATCGCCATGGCCACCGCCAGCATTCGATCCCTGCTGGCATGGCTGGAGAAGAACGGAAGACCGGACGAGGCGGCCAGGCGCCACCTCCTGTCCGCTTTTTGAAACGCGATTCGGCTGTCGTCGGGCCGTGCAGGGAGCAGATAGGTCAGCCCCAAATTCTCTGTTTGTCGGACGGGTCTCCAGAGGCTGTCTTACATTTGCGAAATTAAAAAGGTCGCTTTAATAGAATCAGTTATTGGCGGCTGCCGAATGATCGGGCATGCGAGTTTTGAGACAGCCTCTGGAGAGCCGTGCTCACAAAAAAGAGGAGTTTGCGTGGAGGGGTCTTCCTATTTCTTTATCGGTCTCGATATGCGATTTCCCGCATAGGAGTATATAACTTCCTTTTGGTTTGTCCCCCGGTTCCGTGTAATGATAGTCCGAGGAGTCGGTCCATGGCCCCGAACTTCTTCTACATGAAGTTCCTATACATCAAGGAGCATTCGATGAAATATGGATCAGTGTTGGCCATCCTTGCTGTCTTGATAATCGCCCCGGCGTCCGTCCGGACGGATCCGAGCGTCTTTCCCGTCGGGACCACGATCTACGTCCCGGAAAAGTGCTGGAACGGGTTCACCATTCTCTCCGCCGAGGAGGGGCGCCTCGTCGACATGAACGGGAATCTCGTCCACCTGTGGAAGGGTCCTCTCCATCACCCCAACAAGGTGTTTCCCGGCGGTCATCTCCTCGCGTCCACGGCCGCGTGGAAACACGGACGGATGGACGCGATCGAGATTCAGGTGAGGGATTTCAACGACAGGGTCGTGTGGAAATTCGACCGGTGGACGGAGGGCAGGGCCAATCAGGGAGACGGGACGATATGGCTTTCCCGACAGCATCACGACATGCAGATCAAGGGCAATCCGGTCGGATATTATGTGCCGGAGTACAACCGGCTGGATCTGTCCAAGGGCACGCTGCTGGCCCTTGCCCATTACAACGCACAGAATGACACGATAAACAGGAACGTAAGGCTGCTGGACGATGTCGTTTACGAGGTTGACATGGCTTCCGGCCGTATTATCTGGACCTGGAAAGCGGCGGATCACCTCGATGAAATGGGTTTCGACGAAGCGGCTTTGAACGCCATGCGGAACTATGAAGGCAAGCCGCGCGGAGAGGGCGACGGGTTCGACTGGTTTCACCAGAACTGCGTTTCGTATCTGGGGCCGAATCGCTGGTACGATCAGGGAGACAAACGATTCCATCCGGACAATATCATTCTGGACAGCCGCGAAGCCGGGCTCCTTGCCATTGTGGAGCACGAGAGCGGCAGGATCGTCTGGAAGGCGGGTCCCTGTTATCGCGATGGCGAGGACAAGAAACTGGGGTGGATGATCGGGCCCCATCACACCCACATGATTCCCAGGGGGCTGCCCGGCGAAGGGAACATTCTGCTCTTTGACAACGGCGGCCAGTCCGGCTACGGACCTCCGAACGATTTCGCGCCCAACGGCATAGGCGTCATGCGCCGCCACTATTCCCGGGTTGTGGAGTTCAACCCCGTCACGAAAGATATTGTGTGGGAGTATTCGCCCGCCATGCCGGGCAGCCCCAATCCAGGATACGGTTTCAGCCTGTTTAGCCCATTTATCTCCTCGGCGCAGCGCCTTCCCAACGGGAATACATTGATTACCGAAGGTTCATACGGACGCGTCATCGAGGTGACGCGGGAACGTGAAACAGTCTGGGAATACATATCGCCCTACCTCTGGGATTCCAGCATGCCGGCGGCCCGCAACCTGGTTTACAGGGGCTATCGCGTCCCATACAGCTGGGTGCCCCAGTTGGCGAAGCCGAAGGAAACCGCCGTGGATCCGGGTCCCCATTACCTGTTCGTGATCCCGGCGAAGGACGGCTCCCGACCCGACATCGGCATCGGCAAAACCCCGATCTGGTAATTAAAGGGGGACAGTCACCAGTGTCCCCCAGAAACACTGGTGTGGATGGGGACAC
>CAYZTZ010000156.1:0-7549 GCA_964481255.1 uncultured Acidobacteriota bacterium
CCTGAGGCATGGGGCGGAGCGGTTCCGGTCGGTGGGCACCGAAGAGAGTCCCGGCACCAAGATCTTCAGCCTGGTCGGGAAGATACGGAATACCGGGCTGGTCGAAGTGCCCATGGGCATGACGGCCGGCGCTCTGCGGCGCGAACTCGGCGACTCGGAATTCGAAAGACTGCCCTGCGGGGCCATCGGCCTATACACCTACTATGAACGCCTGGCGCAGGGTTTGCGCCAGCTGATGGCGGGAAGCCGCAAGTTTTCCCTGGGTCATCTGTCCCGCGACGATATCGCCGCACTGACGCGCGAGGCGGCTGATGTGAGCGGAATCCGCTACATCATGGACGTCGACAAAGAGGAAGTGGACGCCGTCCTGCGCGCCTAGCCGTAACGGCGCGCGAACAGACTGCCTATCCGCCGGACATAATATCAGGATTTTTCGCGCCGTCCCGGCCGGTTCAGGACAGTGCAACCTGTCCGCGCGTTGTCCCTATTGGACTTTTTTGGCGACGATTTTTTGCGGTTGAGGCGGTTGCCCTCCGGGAGGTCCGGGAGGCGTTACGCCCGGCGGAAACTGGTTTTCCAGGGTGAATTCGATTTCGTTGCCGGATACCTTGCCGGTGTAAACCGTGGTCACTTTGTTTCCCATCATCATCCCGGATACCTTGAAGGAAACGTCACTACCGCTGATTTTGCCTTCGGAGATCTCCTGAGGAAGCCCGGTCTGCGTCCGAAGGATGCCGCTGATAATAGGTTTCCCCTTTTCTTCAAAGCTTGCCGGGGCTACCGACTGGTTCACAATCGTGCCAGTCAGCCGCTCCCCGGCAACCGTGAAGTTGAAAATCCGTTCGGACTGGGATCCGGACGGACTTGTGATCTGGGCAATCCATTTGCCGCTGATATCGGCGGCGAAAATGGGCGCCGCCAACGAGGCTATTGCCAAAAATACAAGGCATTTCTTCATGGCTTTCCTCCTATTGGATAAACGGCCTTCACCTCCCATGCTCTTGCTTCAAGCAAGACACGCGGGATCTTGGAGAATTGCAGACTCGAGCCGATATACCGAAGCTCCGGCCCCGTCGCTCGCCAAAACTCCACCGTGTCTGCTTGGGCGTCTTGTTGGATCGGCTATATTATACGCGATGTGGGAGGGCATGTTTCCGTTTTTTCATGCGTCCTTGTTTCGCCGGCGCTGCGAGTTTCGGATTTGTTCGGGAATGCAATAATGTTGGGGCATGCCGTCTCAACGCGGCATTCATATCCACAGTCTCCCCAAGGAGATAGATGGCGTCACGGGAATTAGAGAAAACACGGGTTGCGTGAACTGCACGAGTTTCTCCGAAGCGATGCCTGTGGGTTTCGCTTCATATTCGGGTGTTTTCAGGCATTTATGTTTCCGCAAGGAATCGGATCGTCCGCAGCGCGTTTTTCACGGAGGTTTCATTCCCGTTGGTTATAATGTTCTGTCGCAATCTTTCAGGGCGACCCCATGACGAACGGATGAGAAAAAAACTGCGCTTAGCCCTCCCAACGGTCCCGGCTTCCGCGAAGGATCTCGAGCTTCGAAAACTGCCGTTTGTTTGCAGCATGGTCGGGCTTGTTCTGGCCTCAATGGCGTGTGTTCTCCCAGCGGCCGCCGCGCAAAACGTGCCTGAAGAGAGGGTGGTGGTCACCGCGAACGCCTACCCCGTGCCGTTTGAGAACCTTTCACGATCGGTGTCGGTGTTTACCCGCGAAGATCTCCGCGGACTGCCGGTAAAATCGATCGCGGAGGTTTTAGCCTACGCCGTGTCCGTGGATGTCCGTTCGAGGGCGCCCTTCGGACTGCAGAACGATCTTTCCCTGCGGGGTTCCACTTTCTCTCAAGTCCTGGTTCTGGTCGACGGGGTGCGGATCAATGATTCACAGACGGCGCACCATAATGCGGATATCCCCGTCCGGATGGAGGATATCGAGCGCATCGAAGTGCTTCGGGGGCCCGGATCCTCCATTTACGGAGCCGACGCCCTCGGGGGCATCGTCCATATCATCACCCGCCGCGGCGCGGAGCCTGCCCGCGCTTCCGTGTCCTGGGGACAAAACGGTTTCGTTGACGGTTCCTTTAGCACGGCCTTTAGGAAGGGACGCCTGGCGCAGTCGGTGGGCGCTTCCGGGAATCGCTCGTCCGGTTTCATGGCGGATCGGGATTTTCGCAGCGTGTCTATCGGCTCCCGCACGGAAATCGGGGATCGCTCCGCTCTTTTTGTCTCCCATTTAAACAGGGAATTCGGCGCCAACGGTTTTTATGGGCCGTCGCCGTCCCGCGAATGGACGAATCAGACCCTCGTTTCTTTGGAACATCGGGACGAAAGGCCTTCGGGTTTCAAAGCGGACTATCAGGCGTTCTACCGCACCCACGGGGACCGGTTTATCTATGACGTCCGCTCGCCCGGGCTTTACGAAAGCCGGCACCGCACCCATGCGGTCGGCGCGGGGGCAAAGTCGAAGTGGACCGCGGCCGGCGGCCTATCGCTGATTCTGGGGGGCGAGCTGGGAGGGGATTGGATCGCATCGGAGAGCCTCGGCGACCACGCGTTCGCCCGGACGAGCCTTTTCGGCGAGGCCCAATGGGAATTGGGACAATCGCTCACGATCTATCCCGGCTTTCGGCTCGATTATTATTCCCGGTTCGGGGCGGCGGCAAGTCCTTCACTCAGCGCCAGCTGGCGGATAACGCCGCGTTTTCGCCTGAGGTCCGCCGCGGGCCGCGCCTTTCGGATTCCGACGTTCACCGAGCTCTACTATCGCGACCCCAACCATGAGGCGGATTCTTCTCTGAGGCCGGAGAGTTCCTGGTCGGCGGAAATCGGCCTGGATTTTATCCCCGCGGGGAACTGGTTCGGGTCCGCCGCGTTCTTTTCAAGATATGATAAAGACGTCATTGATTGGGTCCGCGTGTCCGCGGCGGATAAATGGCGTACCGCGAACATTCACAGGATCCGGACGCAAGGCATGGAGCTTACCCTGGAGCATGTTTTCAGTCCCGGCGCGACGGTCGCCGCCCATTACAGCCGCATTACGATGGATGCCGGGAGCCTGGGCCTCATTTCGAAATATGTTCTGGATTACGCGCGCGATTCATGGTCCGCCGCAACCCGTTTTCCCATGCCGCTGGCGTTCAGGTGCCGGCAGGCGCTTACCTATAAGAGAAGGGCCGACGGGCGGAGTTACTGGCTCATGGACGGACGGCTGGAACGCGATCTGTTCCGCTTCACGGCGGCTCTTGATTTCACAAATCTTCTCAACAGCCGCTATCAGGAAGTCCGCGGCGTCGATATGCCGGGCCGCTGGTTCATATTGAGTCTGCGCACACGGTAAAGACCGCGGACGGGCAACGGCCGCTTTCGGCCGAACGGCGCAGCCGCGCGTCCTGTCACCGCGGGGCGGACGCGGCCCGTATCACTGCGTCGAATGCAGGTTTCGGCTTGCCCTCGCGGTCGAACAGCAACGGATGATTCGTCCGGCCGGGCGCGGGAAAATAGTTCAACCAGGAGTGGCGGTCGGTGACGCCCCAGAAGGTCACGCGCGTGATGATGTCCCTGTATTTCAGGTACACGGCAAAGATATCCGCGTAGCGTTTCGCCAGAGCCTGCTGCATTTCCTCCGGGAGGCCGGCGACGTAGGGATTGGATTCCGCCGTGGCCTTGGCACGCGTCGAGACGTCGGCCGTCGGCCGGGGCGTCACGGGCGGCAGAAGGTCGATGTCCAGCTCGGTGACCGCGACGCGAGTTCCCAGTTCCCGGAACGCTTTCAGGGTATCCTCGATCTGCTCGAGCGCGGGCCGGTCGATCTTGTGATGGCTTTGAGTGCCGATCGCCGAGATTTTTATCCCCTGGCCCATCAATTTCCTGGCCAGCTCCACAGCGCCTTTCCGCTTGGCTTCGTATTCGAGATTGTAGTCGTTGTAGTAGAGTTCCGCCTCCGGATCCGCCTCGCGGGCGTATTCGAAGGCCTTGGCGATATAGTCCTCGCCGATGATGGTGAGCCACGGGGATTTTCGCAGAGTGCCGTCCTCGTTGAGGGCCTCGTTGACGACGTCCCATCCGTGGACGCGGCCCCTGTAACGTCCCACGACGGTGTGAATGTGTTCGCGCATGCGCTCGAGCAGGGCCTCCCGGCCGAGCGGCCCGCCCCCGGGATCCTGGAAGACCCAGCGCGGCGTCTGGCTGTGCCAGACCAGGCAGTGCCCGACGATGAACATGCCGTTCCTCTCGCCGAATGCGACGAACTTGTCGGCGCCGGTGAAGTCGTAGCCGGCAGGACCCGGATCCGGGCGGGGGTGGATCCGTTCCCATTTCATGTCGTTTTCGGGCGTGATGCTGTTGAAGTGGAGCTTCACGAGAGCGCTCTCCACCGCGTCGGTCTCGGTGTAGTGCCCCTGATTCAGCGCCGCGCCGATGCGGAAGCAGTTCCTGAAAGCGTCCTTGAGAGTCGTCTGGCCGGGTAATGGGGTCGCGAGGCACGCCATCAGCGCGCAACCGCGAAGGATCTTAGATGGAAACATATTCGGCCCCCCTTTTTCTGTAATTGCATGAAGAGGCAAACCGCCTCAGGCGGCGCGGCTCAAAGGGCTCCGCCGATACGGCGCGCGCTACGTATTCGGGAGACCCCGTTCGGCGCTTGGATAGGGCGTCCCTGTCGGGGCGCGGGCGCTGTCTCGGGTGCCTCCTGAAACGCCTGTTCTGCAGGCGGATCAGCCATTTCTGCTTCGGGCCCTGGCGCCCGGCAACAATCCTTCCGCCGCGCGGCAGGGTTTGCCCAGGCGGATCAGGCTTGTGTCCCAGACGCATCCGCTGGCGCAGTTCCAGCCGTAGTACCAGAGGTAAACGCGGCTTCTCGACCGCGAGTACGGGGAGATGACGATGCCGCCGTACTTTTCGGCGACCTCGCCCCACAGGATGTAGCTGGAGAATTGCCTCCGGATATCGCCGAAGAGGTCCATGCCGTATCGGCGCGTGAACGCGCCGGCGTCCTCCGCGCCCTGAAGAAGCGTGATGCGGTCGGAAAGGTCGCGCCCATATTCGCGCGTGAACGCATCGATGTCTTTGGCGCCGCGCAGGAAAAGGATTCGTGAGGAGTCGAGGATCGTGACCCTGTGCCGGTAGCGGAAGGTCTCAGGGCGGAACTCCGCGCTTTCGCACCATCTTTTCCATTCCTCGTTCACGTCAAACCAGAGTCCGTTCGGCTTCGGCTGGCCGCTTTGAGGATACCGGATCCTGCGCAATCTCACGGGATGCGCCGCCCAGTGGTGGTATGTCTCGCCGCCCGGCATCGTTGGCTGTACTCCTAGCCGAGCCTGCCTTTGCGATGCAGGACGTCGGCCACCTTCCTTAAGCCCAGATCCTCGAGGGTCTTTCGCGTCGGCCAGCCGCTGGACGTGTTGAAGCCCTCGAAGGCGTAGAACCTGGTCTTCCACTCCTCGAACCTGGCGCGGTCCAGTTTCCTGCCGGCCCCGTCCGAATAGGACCATTTTTGAGTCTTTTGATCGTACATCGGCAGCAGGTCTCCCCGGGTGCTCTGATTGTAGACATAATCCGGGAAGACCTCCATGTCCCTGTGTCTCCCCTGCAGAGTCCAGATGGCCCGGTCCAGGGTGAAAATCCTGCGCCCGATCTCCATGCCGTCGGCGAAGGTGATGTTTTTGCCGGTCACGGCGTTGAAGAAACGCGGTTCGGCTTCCGGCGTGGGCCCCTTGCAGTCGGCGGTGTTGTTGGTGAAACACATGGGCCACAGCCAGCCGCAAAAACCGTTGGATCCGATCCAGAATTTTTCATAGTGCTTGACCCAGGCGACCTGTTTGACCTTATGTTCCGAATATATGCCCGTGGGCCCGTCGCTGTAGTCCAGCATAAAGACGTCCCCCTGGTAGGGGATCATCGCGTCGGCTGTGATCCGGACCGCCTGTTCCGCGGTCAAGTACGGTTCCTTGCCGGCCATCTGGAAGGCCACGGGCATCCAGTGGAGGGGGTAATTGGCGATGTTGTGCAGCATCAGGTCCCTCTCCCCCATCAGGGCGCCGAATCCCCACTCCGCCTGCGTCCTGGGATCGTAGTGCATCGCGGTGCCCCAGTAGGCCAGATTCAGGGCGCCGCTGGCGATATCCTGGTCATAGGTCCCCCATTTCTTCGCGGCCCGGGCGAGGCCTTCGGCCAGGTCCTTGCCGATGCCTTCGCGCGAGGAGATCTGCTGCATGAACATTTCCAGGAACCCCATGGTGCCGAAAAGCTCCATCGGCAGGTCGCAATCGATCTGCTTCCCTTTGCCCAGCAGTCCGCGCTTGTAGAGGCTCTGGACGTAGCCCTGCATCGGCATAAACTGCCAGTGGCCGAGTCCGTATTTCTGCATGAGATCGTTCCCCCGGCGGGTCAGCTTGAGGCCGGCGCCTTCAAGCCGGACGGCCGCCGTGCCCGCGCAGACCGATTCGTTGCTGTCGCCGGTGGCCAGACGCTGGCGGCATCCTCGCGGGCACGAAGCGCAGGCTGCGGCGCGCGCCGGCACGAGCGGGAGTGCGTTCGCGCCGAAATACGGGTTATTCGTGACATTGGCGCCGGCGGGGGAGCCGTTGATCCAGAAGAACATCCCGCCCATCATGTCCTTTCTTCGCGGATTGTCCACATCCCAGAGAAACTGCCGGAACCACAGGCGGGATTCCATGAAGGCCTGGGGATTCGCGATGGGAGCGCTCCCTGTGCCGATGACGCTGACAGCCTTGAGGTTTTTGGAGCCGAAGACGCCGCCGAAGCCGCCCAGGGCCGCTTGGGAGCCGGGGCCGTGGAGCAGGGCGCCGAGGCGGCTCCTGTTTTCCCCCGCAGGGCCGCAGCAGACCACGGCCGGAATCTGGGTGGTGTAGCTGTTGTGGAGGTCCGCCCATTCGCCGAATTTCAGATTAGGCATGACGCGCCGGGCAATCTCCTCCTGGGTGTCCCATGTATCCATGCCCCAGATACCCTTGGCGCTTTCAATCGTCACCTTGTCGTTGATGATGTTGATCCAGACGGGGGCGTCGGCCGCCCCCTCGACCACGATGCCGTCCCAGCCGGCGAATTTGAGCTGGGCCGTGAAGCGCCCGCCGAAGTTGCTGTGCGCGAACCATTCGACAGGGTAGAGCATGGGGCCCAGGCCCTGGACTTCGCACCGTCCGGAGCCCGGCATGAAGGTGCCGGCGAACGGGTGGGCTATGATGAGGATGAGGTTCCGGGGATCGAACGCCTCAAAGGGAAGCTGTTCGCCCACCAGATCGAAGAAAATGGCGGAACCCATCCCGTGGCCGCCGCCGTATTCCTCGTACATTTCGGTGGGGATCGTGCCGATGGATTTATCGGTCAGGTTTACCCTGAGTATCTTCCCTGTGTATCCGCCTTTCATTTTCGTCGCTCCTGTCCTTCCGTCCGGGATTCATATCCTGTTGGACTGCCTTTGACGCAACATCGGATGGGCCTCAAGTTCATGCTTAACCTACTGCAAGACCCGATCGATACGCCACAAAAAAGCAAGGCGAACCGATGCTTATTGCGGT
>CAYZTZ010000157.1:0-7508 GCA_964481255.1 uncultured Acidobacteriota bacterium
AACCTCGCATTTGATCTTCGACCCTATGGATCTTGTCGGGAAGCCGGCCGCCCTGGTTCCCCCGCCAAGGTTAAATCTGGTGAGGTATCGCGGAGTTCTGGCTCCCTCGGCCCGCTGGAGATCCCGGATTGTGCCGGCTGAGCCGCGGGACGGGGGCGCTCTCGGAGTTGTCCGGGCTGTTCCGGGAATCAAGGAAGGATAGGCGGGCAAGGCAAGAGGAAAGCGAATCCGGCCAATTGTCGCAGAGAAGATTCTAATTGCGAATGCATCGCGGAATTTGGACGTCAAGGGAAGGATCCGGGAAGAATATCCGAAGGTATACTTCTCCTGGAGCGAACCCGGCGGTGCTTACGCTGCAGCCAACCCACAGAGGAGTTGCTCGATGAGAAGATCCTATAGCCCATTTGTATTTACTATAATTCTGTGCAGTTCTCTTTGGGCGGACGACACCAATGATTTCTATAGCAAATCCGCCTATAGGGAGCTGGGCAAACCCTCGGTCGAATTGTCGGGCGAGATCCGCTCCCCGGGTGTCATAGATTTTTCCGGCATGCCTTTGCGCCGGGTAATCCACCGCGAAAGCGAATTCAGGAATGGCGGCGTCAAATTCCGCGGCGCCTATCGTTACGAAGGCTATTCCTTGTTTGACATCTTGAACGACCACCTGCCGCAGAAAGAAAACGCGCGGGAATTCCAGCAGCCCCTGGACCTGCTGCTGGCCATCGAGAACAAAGCGGGAGAACGTGTGGTCCTTAGTTGGGGCGAAATCTATTATCCCGCGGCGGAGCACCGGATTATTATTGCGGTTCGGGCCTCACCGGTTGTCCCCATTCTCACAAGGGAGGAGTGGCCCTTGCCGGATCACCCCCGCTTGATCTTCGGCAACGACCTGATTGCTGCACGCAATCTGGATAACCCCTCGAAGATTACGGTTTTTTCGGCCCCGGTTTCATTTCCCAGGAAGGAACTCAAAAAGCTGTATTCGCCTCAAATCACGCTGTTCCTGGACGGCAGGAAAGCGGAAATGCCGGATATCTCGGAGCATGAAAAGCGCACCTATCACGCCATTTTCTATGGGCGGGGCAAAGGCTTCCACGGATATCAGGCTTTTACCGGCAGCCTTTTGAGGACGGTCCTGCAACAACATCTCCCCGTGACGTCTGAAATTATTAAGAAGGGTTACTTTGTAATAATCGGCGCCGATGGTTACCGTATAGCCCTGTCTTACAGCGAATTGTGCAACCGCAACGATCACGCGGAATTCCTGCTGATCGACCACGGGCCGGAGCAGGACGGAGGGCGCTATTCCGTATTCCCCGGTCCTGACTTTTTCTCGGACCGCGCCATCAAGGCTGTTCAGGAGATCCACTTTTTAAAATTGGGCCCCAGGCGGTAAATTTCGGCGATAAGCCGGCTTTTTCCCGTCGCTGCCGAAATTCGATTTGAGATTCCGCCTGGATGTGTTACAGTGCGCGGCTGAGGTGATATATGGTGATGTATATAAAGAAAACTTGAAGTCGGCCCTGGGTGCACGGCGTGCAAAGGCTAAAGACCGACCAGGCCGCATCAATGCGTCCCCGCAAGGGAACTCTCCCGCAGAAGAATCCACCTGCCTGCTAGGCCTCCCTGTAGAGGACGGCAACGATGCGGTTGCCGCATTCTCAAAGGGAGCGTCCCATGTCCTCCGCAATCGATCTGCATCGCATACAGGCCAGGAAGGCCTGCTGACTGATGCCTATCCTATTTTATCTTTTGGGGAATGCAATTCCGGCGGCGCATGAGGCCCGGCCGCAGGAAGCCAAGGTCTTAGTCAAAGGCGAAGTAATGGCCGAACTTTCTCTATCCATGGAAGATGTGCAGGCAATGCCGCTCCCTCTTATCCAGGGTTCCTGTAATCCCGGAAAGGGTGCGCGACCGTAAGATGGGGAATGCGTGACTCAAGCGACCTTTCGCGCAGTTCTGCTGCGGGATGTCCTTTGCAAAGCCGGCATGAAACACAAACGCCAATGGGAACCGGGAGTGTTTGTTCGGGTCTTGAATCAAGGCAACCGGGAAATGGTCTTTTCGTTCGGTGAGCTTTTCAATTCGCGGCTGGGCGATCAGGTCGTCATAGCCACAATTAAGGAAAGGAAACCGCTGTCGCCGGAAGATGGATTCGCCGTGTCTGTCACGGGTGAAGACAGCACCGGCGGCCGTTTCGTCAAACGCATCCAAACAATCGAAGTCAGGCAGGCAAATTCACAGCTAGGGAGTTCCTATGAAAGGATTGAAAGGAATTTATGTGCTTTTTGTGTCGCTATTCTTCTGCTGTGCGTGGACGTATGCACAACAGGCAGCTGAAGCGGAGAATAAGAAGCCGGCCATCCATCTTTTTGAGGTGGTTACGGTGACGGCTGAACTGGAGCCCCAGGAAAGCCCGACGACCATTTCCATAGTAACAGCCGAACAGCTTCAGGCCCGCACTGTGAACAACCTTGGGGAGGCTCTGGAGCATTTGCCGGGTATCCATTTTCGGGTCGGCCGGTCCAAGATTGAAGAACAGGTTACGGTGCGGGGATTTGAGCAGGAGAAAGTGCTGATCCTCATGGACGGCATCCCCGTATCGATTCCCTATGAGGGGCAAATCAACCTGGGCGATATTCCTGTGCAAAACATTGCCAGCATCAGGTTGACGAAGGGACTCAGCTCCGTTCTATATGGCGCGAACGGTATGGGCGGAGTTATCAATGTGATCACCAAGCAGGGGGAGGAACGCCCGAGCTTTTCCGCTCAATATGAGGGAAGCCAATACGCGACCCATAATATCCAGGTGGGGCACGGGTGGAAAAAGGGACCTTTCAGTTACTATGCAGGGTTTAGCCACCGCGAGAGCAACGGCTACCCGCTGGCTCGAACCTTCACTCTCCCGGACTCCGTCCTCGCCAGCATGAAGGCTTCGCCGGCAAATCCGCCCTCCCTGCCGAACGTTCCGTTCGCACCTGATTCGGGGAGCCGCGACAACGGCGACTATTCGCGCACCTCGTTCACCCTCACATCTACCGTGGAGCTCAATCCCAGAAACACCCTCGGCATATCCCTGGAGCACTATGATAACGAGTATGGTGTCCCGCCCGCATCGGTCTATCGCGAGCATAAGAAAGGGTTCTTTTACTTCCCCCGATACTGGCGCTTTACGGACTGGGACCGCACCATGGTCAACGTGCTCGAGGAAAGCAGGATTTCAGACAGCCTCACAGTGAAAGCCCGATTCTTTTACGACCAGTACGACAACCTGCTCGACGCTTATGATGATCCCACCTACACCACTCAGAATCGAATCGGCCCCGCGTCGGGAAGTTCCCTCTACGACGATTACGACTTTGGATTCAGCGGGTATGTATTTTGGAAGGGGATCCCCAAGAGCGAGTTGCGGGCCTCCTTTAATTTCCGGCGGGATGTTCACGAGAGCACCTTTGCGGGTTCACCGACCGACCGGCTGTCTTCCGATACCTGGTCCGTCGGCATTGAGGACGAGATCCGTCTGAGCCCCAAGCTCACAATGACACCGGGCGTCAGCTTCGATTTTCTGGATAAGCGCGAAAGGTATCAGAATGCCACGAGTATGGAGCCCGGTGACGACGTCCGCTCCATCAGTCCTCAGATCGGGCTGCGCTACGCAGCCTCGCCCAGAGTGAGCATCTTTGGATCCGTCGGGCGCAAAATGAGATTCCCGACCATGAGGAACCTTTACGCGGATGGAATAATAGGGCCCATGGGCAATCCGGACCTGGAAGAAGAGAGCAATATCAGCGTTGAAGTCGGATCCAGCTTCGATGCAAGCGAAAGGCTGAAACTGGGGGGCTCTTTTTTCTACAACAACGTCAAGAACATGATCAGTCTCGACAACCAGATCGGGCGGTTTGAACAGTATCCCAAAGCTACCATTACTGGATTTGAATTAACCGCGAATGGACGCATTACGAATTCCACGGATGCTTACGTGGCGTACACATTCCTGAGGGCGCGCGCCGACTCTCTGGTCACCATTGAAAATCAATACAGCCCCACTCTCATATATCGCCCTGAGGAGCTTCCCTATCGGCCTTCCCACCAGATCGATCTGGAGTTGAGACAGCGGTTCTCCTTCGGCCTTGAAGCGAACCTTAGTGGCGCCTACTTTTCCAGGGCGACGTACTATGACCACTATAATCCGACCGACAATAAGGTGTTGCTCGCGACCAAGGCAGAGCTCGGCAGCTACGTGCTTTTGAATGCGAAGATCAGCCAAAAGATTGCCGGCGGGTTCAGCGTTTACTTTGCCGCTGAAAACCTGCTGAACAGGTATTACGAGACGCTCTACCTGTATCCCGCTGCGGGACGTACCTACCGCGGCGGCATACGATTTAACCTGTAAGCGGGAAAAAAGCGCCGCCCTGGATTTGCGGCGTTTCCTCAGTTGCGCGGTTCTCACGGATATTGCAACGGGATTCCCTTTTGTGGGAACCGCGCCGATAATTCCTTGCCAGGGCGGCAACAAAGGTGAAGTTAAAATAGCCGGCCGTCGCTGCGCGCATCTTTCGGGTTTCAGACTGCATGCGAATGTATGCATTCCGGCAAGGGCGCGCCGTCCATTGGAGAATCTCTGCCGGTATGTGGCACGGCCGGCGGCCGCGACGGGACGGTTGTGCCGGTCTCCCGACGGACGGGTTTTATAACGGCTGAGGCATCGCTGGCGGGACGGAACCTCGCATTTGATCTTCGACCCTATGGATCTTGTCGGGAAGCCGGCCGCCCTGACGACCTGTCCGGCTTTTGGGGAGCACTATCATACTCTCTCCAGTATTCCCCTGTTCCTCGTAGCGAGCGACCAAGGGGGCTTACAATATTCTCTTTTTTGTATTCGCGGCGGGTTGCCCCAATAATTTTCCATTTCTTCACATCCTCCTCATAATTCCTTAAACAACGCTTGTTACCTTGCATGCGAAGGAACACTCCTTCATTGGCAGCAGGGTGTTATGGCCGGCAATCGCCAAACGGAAGGGATACCCGGTTCCCGACAATCATCGGGCAAAGCGCCGGCATGAAGAGGTTCCACCGCGGCGTAGTGCATGCGGGCGGGAAGAGAGATGTTGTATCGGTGAGGGAATCTCTCTCACCCCGCCCGTCAGCTTCTTCGCCCCGGACAGGAAGACAGCGCGCGCGTCGTCCTTTTTGGCGGAAATTTTCTGGTTGTCGAATTCTGTAAACTGCAGGTCCGAATTTACCGTTTGAGAAACAGGAGACTACGAATGAATCAAAGGATAAAAAGACATACACGGTTCGTTTTGCTCTTTTGCGTCGCAGTCCTTATCGGGATGCTGGGGGTGCGGGCAGAGGATGGCAAAGAAAAACAATCCGCACAGGGAAAGCATAAGAAGGATGCCAAACACATCATCCTAATGGTGGGCGACGGCATGAACATCGAGCACGAGATCGCCACCAGCCGCTACCTTTTCGGTAACGACCTTGACCTTTCCTTTCATCAGCTGCCGTATCAGGCCAATATGGCAACCTGGGACGTTACAACCTACAAATACTGGTCCGGCGGTGTCTATGATTTCAACGCCATCGATCCCGACATGGGCTATGACCCATCCAGGGGCGGCAAACAGCCCTATCCCCTCGGGCCTGAGTTGCCAGGCGCGAGGGATTACCTCACGGCCATAGCAACGGACTCTGCTTCCGCAGCCACCGCATGGTCTACGGGATATAAGACGGATGGCGGCAACATTGCCTGGCTTCCAGGGGACCCGGAGGGCGGCGCCCTGAAGACCATTGCCGAGTTGCTCCGTGAAAGAAAGGGCTTCGCCATCGGTGCGGTCAGCACCGTGCCTTTCACTCACGCAACCCCCGCCGGCTTCGTGAGTCACAATAAGAGCCGGAACAATTATCATGCCATCGGGGCAGAAATACTTAACGAAGTGAAGCCAGAAGTGGTCATCGGCGGAGGCCATCCCGGCTGCGACGGGACGCCCACCTTCAATTACATTTCAGCCACCGAATACAACAACCTAAAAAGCGGTTTTTATTCAGACGAGTATGTCTTCGTCGAGCGAACGTCGGGCGTGGACGGTGGCGTCAGCGTGCTGGCAGCCGCACAAAAAGCCGTGTCGGAAGGCAAAAAGCTTTTCGGCCTCTTTGGGCTCGAAAGAGCCGGAAATTTCGAGTCGCTGGAACCTCAGGACATGCCCGGCACGCCGCTGGTTCTTCAGGCGACACGGGAAAACCCGACATATGCCGAAGCCACCCTGGCGGCTCTCAAAGTGCTCAGCCAGGATCCGGACGGATTCTTCCTCATCTCGGAGCAGGGCGACATCGACTGGGCCAACCACGCCAATGATTTCAAGCGCATGGTGGGGACCACCAAAGACCTGCACGATGGCGTCCAGGCCGTCATCGATTTTGTCAACCAGCCGGGCGACGGGATGGATTGGGACAACACCCTGATTATTGTCACCTCCGATCACAGCAACAGCTACATGCGCAATCAGGTCAAGATGGCGGCCGGCGACCTGCCGCGCCAGGATGGCATGGACTACCCCGACGGCGAAGTGACCTATGAGTCCACCGATCACACGAATGAGCTGGTGCGCCTATACGCGGTCGGTGCGGATACCGAGAAGTTCTTCAAGTACGAAGGCCGGTGGTATCCGGGCACTCGAATCCTCGACAATACACAGCTCTTCCACATAATGATGGAAGCGGCCGGGGAGGCCGTGGAATCACCCCTGAATACTGTTCCTTAGTGCGGAGTCCACTGTGAGCCAATGTCCGGAACGGACCGGGGGATGCTTTCCAGAGGGCGAACAGGGAAAGCTGCCGGACTGTTCCAACTCGGGATACCGGCGAAGGGCTCTTCAATCGAGGAGCCCTTCTCGCCGGAGCATTCAAAATCGGCCCGAGAACGGACTCCAGCCTCTCACTTCATAGGAATAACGATTTTATAAAGGCTTCCGTTTAAATCGTTGATCCTGACAGCCGTCTGTCGGTCCAGTTTCTTCCGCATGCGCATTCCGGTGAAGCTCCCGGCCGATTCCGGTCGAAGTTGTCCACTCATTGCAGGGATGTTGTCCCTCCTGTTATCGATCATCCAAAAGCGTAGTTTTTTAAGCACCCGCCGGAATTAACACCTCAAAATCATCCACGCCGAGATCCTCGCGCCAGTTCCGCACCGGCACTGGACATTTTCGATCCTGTGGGTTCTATGCCGCCTGTTCTAGCGGGAGCGCTCCTTGCTCAGCCCGCTGTCCCAAACCGCCAATGCCTCGATAGGAAAAACCTTTCAGGCGCTTCTCGGCCGCAAGGACGCGCGCCCCGGCTCCGTCTCTTCTCTTCAAACGCACCGCGCCTACGGCGCCAACTCCAACCGCGGCCGGATTCGGGCGGCGGCTCGAGATCACGAAGACGCCGGCCTGCCGGCAGCCTTCCGGAACAGGGCCATTCGGATGGTATCAGCCAAGCCCGCGGCGCATGGGTCCGTCTGATTAAGA
>CAYZTZ010000158.1:0-7449 GCA_964481255.1 uncultured Acidobacteriota bacterium
TGGAGCAAAGCCCGCCTGGAAACGGGAGCCGGGAAAAGCATCTGAACCTCCGCCTCATTGAAGACGGGAGACTCGGCCCGCACCCGAAGCACCTGCAGAACGAAAGCCCCCGACAAAAGCAGGGTGAAACCGGATTCGGCAAGCCGCGCCCCGACGCCCTCCGGAAGGAGAAAGTTTTGCGGCGGCGGTGAAGCGCCCCAATAATAGGGATACAGGAAAACAAAACCCAGATAGGCCAAACCCGCCAGTACCGAGATCAGGTAGGGGAGTTTGCGCAGCCGGCGGAGGCGCGCCAGGACGCGGTTTTTCAGGGATCTCACAAGGAGGAAAGTGAAGGCGCCCGTCATGATCCGGAATCTTCCGCCTCGGCTTCGCCCGTTACCCGCAGGAAAATCTCTTCCAAATTAAGGTCGTCCTTCAGCGCGGACATGCTGCCGGATATTTCCCCGAGGGTTCCATGAATGATCCGCCGCCCCTGTTTCAGGATAAGGATCCGCCGGCAGATTTCCTCCACCATGTGGAGCAGATGGGAGCTCACGATGACGGACGCGCCGCCGTGAGCCCTGGCCAGGATCGTCTGCTTCATGCGCCGCATTCCCAGGGGGTCCAGTCCCGTCAGCGGCTCGTCGAAGATAAGATTTCCAGGCGAGTGCAGAAGCCCGCAGGCGATTATGAGCTTCTGCTTCATGCCGCGGGAGAGCTCATTCGGGAGCATATCCTTCCGTTCCCAGAGCTCCAGCTCCCTCAGCAGCTCCTCCGCCTTCACCGCGAAATCCAGGACGCCGTAGACCCGGGCGATGAACTGCAGATGCTCCATGACGGTCAAATGCTCGAAAAGACGCGGCTCATCGGGCATGAACCCGATGTTGCGCTTCGCGGCGATGGGATCCGTCACGACCGAAAGCCCGTCGACGCGCACCTCGCCGAGTGTGGGCGGGATGATTCCGGCGATGCAGCGCAGGGTCGTGGTCTTTCCCGCGCCGTTCGGCCCCACAAGCCCAAGAACCTCGCCCGGCTCCACGCGGAAGGACAGATCCTTCACCGCCTCGAGCGAACCGTAGATTCGTGTCAGCCCTGCGACTTCGATCATGGACGCATCGCGGCCTTTGCGGCGGCGCGTTCGGGGACGCAGGCAAAAACCGTTGCGCCCGGCCCCGCTCCCGCAGCATCGGGGCGTATCCTCCTGCGGCTCAGTTGCTGCGGTAATTGCCGAATTTCAGTTCAACGCCGAAGTCCTTCTCTTTCAAAAGGCGCAGGACCGTCTGCAGATCGTCGCGGGACGGGGAGGAAACGCGGACCTGCTCGCCCTGAATCTCCGCCTGGACTTTTCTGATCTTCAGTTCTTTGATGAATTTGACGATCGCGCGCGCCGTCTCGACGGGTATTCCCTGCTGCAACTGGACTTCCTGGGTCACGGTGCCGCCGGCGGCCGGCTGGCTCTTGCCCTGCAGCAGATTCTTGAGGGGAACCTGCCGCCGCACCATTTTTTCCTGGATCACCTCCCACATGGCGCGCAGCTTGAAATCATCCGGGGCGTGAAGGACGAGCTTGGCCTCCGCCCGCCTGAAGTCGATCCCCACGTGAAGCCCCTTGAAATCGTAACGCTGCCGGATCTCCTTCATGGCCTGGTTGACGGCGTTGTCCACTTCCTGCAGATCGCACCCGGTCGTAATGTCGAAGGATTGTGTGCCTGCCATGGAACCGCCTCCCTATGGCTCCTGCGGAGCCTGTTGTTTTCGAGCCCGGCTCAAATCCTCGAGAATGGCGCCCAGTCTCTGCAATTCTTTCCCGTACCCTGCCCAGTCGCCCTGGCGTTGAGCCTGCACGGCGCGATTGTAAGCGTCGGCGGCCTGCTGAACGAGATCCGCGGCGCCGGCTTTCCCGGTTTCCGCCGCAGGCTTCCCGACCCCGGGCCCGGCGGCCGCGGAGCCTCCCCCGGCGTCCTGCCCCAGCGTCAGCTCCCCTTTGAATATGCGCGCCAGGGACGCCTCCAACGTCTCTTCCATCGCGATCCGGTTTTCATAGGCGACGATCACGCGCTTCAACTCGGGGATCTTGCCGCTTTCGGACCGCAGATACAGGGGCCGGACATATATCAAAGCCTCCTCAACCGGAATGACCAGCAGATTCCCCTGGATCACCTGCGATCCGCGCTGATCCCACAGCGAGATCTGCCGCGAGATTTCAGCGTCCTGGTTGATGCGGGCCACGATCTGCCTCGGGCCGTAAACGAGCTTCTGCTTCGGGAAGCGATAGACGACCAGTTTCCCGTATTGTTCCCCGTCGCTGCGCGCCACCATCCAGGCGGAAAGGTTGTCCTTTCGCCCCGGCGTGAACGGGAGCATCAGGATGAATTCCTCCCTCTGTTCCTGCGGCAGCCTCATGATCGTGTAATAGGGTTCCATGGGGGTTTCCCTTCCCCCGCTCCCTATGACCGGTATCTGCCACAAGTCCTCCTTGTTGTAGAAAATCTGCGGGGTCGTCATGTGGTACACGGCGTAGATATAGGTCTGCACGCGGAAAATATCCTCCGGGTAACGGAGGTGCCGGCGCAGGTCGGGCGGTATTTCGGAAAGAGGACGGAAGACGCCGCGGAAGATCTTCTGATAGACCTGGATGACGGGGTCGCCGGGATCGGCGACGTACATGTCAACCTTCCCGTTATAGGCATCCAAAACCATCTTCACCGAATTGCGCATATAGTTCCCGACGCCCTGCGTGCGCGTCGAGTAGGGGTAGCGGTCCGACCGCGTGTACCCGTCCTGAATCCAGAAGAGCCGGCCGTCCGAAATCACCATGTAGGGGTCCTGATCCAGCATTAGAAACGGGGCCAGACGGCTCAGTCGTGTCCGCACGTCCCGATGAAAGAGAAACCGGCTCTCCGAAGTCACCAGGGGCGAAAGGACGATATTGACGTCGCGGAAATAAAAGGCGAAAAGAAGCTTTCTCAGGAAAGAACCGACCGGCACGCCGCCAGTCCCCTGATAGGTCGTATAGACGTTCTGCTCGCCCGAGGGGTAATCGAATTCCTGCTGCCCGGTTTTGACGACCGCGTAGCTCCGCGTCAGCTCGCCGAAATAGATTTCCGGCCGGGATACCTGGAAGATCGGATGGGCCGATTCCGGCGGAATGTTTTGAACCAGAAGCACCGGCAGGCCCTCCGGCGTCATCCGGTTCACGGGGCCGAGGGCCGCTCCGTACCCGTGGGTGTAACTGAGGTGCTCGTTGATCCAGTTCCTTTCCGGGAGGCCCGCGGAGTTCAGTTCCCTGGAAGAAATCATGAATTGCTGGAGCGCCCCGTTCAGCATATAGCGGTCGTTGTCCACGGAAATGAAATCGTAGTACGTGCGGATTTCCTGTATCTGCTTGAGCGCGTCCAGAAGAGGCTCGTGATCCCAGAGGCGGATGCTGCGGATCGTGGCGGCATTATCCTCGATATTCTGCGGCGTGAGTTCCCTGTCGCCCGACAGATCGCGCTCCTCGACGCCCGCGAGCCCGTAAGCCTGAAGCGTGGCTTCGATGTTGTGGCGGATCTGGGGATTCTCCCTGTCGAGCTCGTTGGGCGCCACGATGAACTTCTGGATGAAGGACGGGTATAGATTCCCCGCGAACAGGACGACGAAATAGAGAATCACGGCGAGCACGGCGCTCCGGTTTCCGCGCATGAAGGCGTTCAGGATCCAGAGCACGGCACCCGCCAGCGCCGCGACCGCCAGCGCCGTCAGCATCGGCACCCTCGCGTGCAGATCCGCGTAATTGGCCCCGGAGAAGATCTCGTGGCTTCCGAAGAGAACCTCGTAGCGGTTCAGATAGGCGTTGGCCGCGAGAAAGAGGAAGGCGAGCGAGGCCAGGAGGGAAATATGGATGCCCGTCCGGCTCCGCCCCGCGATGTCCCGGAGTTTACGCCAACTGAGAATCCCCTTGAAATAATAGAGGACCACGACTCCGATCAAAGCCAGAATCGTCAGGATAAGCCCCAGCCGCACGACCTCCCGGATGAAAGGCAGCGAGAAGAAATAGAAGGACACGTCTCGGGCGAAAACCGGGTCCTGGACGTTGAAATCGACGCGGTTCAGCCAGCGCCACACCTTCTCCCAGTTGGCCGCTTCGCCGAAGCCCACGAACAGGCCGACAAGGGCCGCCGCCAGGCCGGACAGCCGGCGCACGGTCCCGGGCGCGACCGTGTAGGCCGTGATCTGCCCGGTCGGGGTCGGGATGCCGATCTGGATGAGGCCCGGCCCCCTGTTCGCGTATAAAAAATTAAAATACAAAAACAGAAAGGTGATAAGCAGCGTCAGGGAACCCACCAGGCTCTTGGCGTAAAGAGCGGTTGTGAAAAGCGTCGTCTTGCCGAGTTCCAAAAACCAGAGATAGTCGAAATACATCTCGACGGCCAAGGACAGTCCGCCGAACAGAACGAACAAGGCGAGGACAACAACGATCAGAGTTATGTTTTTATGCATGATCCCTCTATCGGATAAGCCCGCGGGCAGGAAAGACGCGCTTGCTTGGAATCAAAGCCGCACCCCATGTGCCGCTTCGGCCGGTATCGATTACGGGCACTGCGCATCGGCACGCTGGAACCGGGCGGAGTGCGCGCGCGGATGCCGCTTTGCATTTCCGCCTCTCCCGATGACGAAGGCGCCCCTCGACCGCGACGCCCGACGTCCTGTGCCGTTACGCTATAATAATGATAACGCCCGCGCCAAAGCAATCCACAATCGCGGAAAGGGGCACCGAAGGTTCCCGCCCGTCCATGCCCCCGTTCAGGGCATGCAGGGGGACTTGGGCGCGGGACGGGCGCGCCGGCGCATCAGCATCGCATCAGCGTGCCGCCCGGACAGACGCCGCGGAACATTCTTCCCGGGTGGAAGCGGCCCGATTTTGCTATGATGGTGACTCCGGATGGATGAACCGGAATCGCAAACGGAGGCAGGATCGGTGACGCAAAAAGGACCCGAGGTTCCAGGGCGGCCGGGTGAATCCCCCTACAGCGAGATTCATAAAAGGGTCTGGATCAGGGCTTCGCCCGACCTCGTGTTCCAGGCCTTGACCGACTCCAGGGACCTGGTGCACTGGTTCTGCGACCGCGCTTCATGCGACGCGCGCGAGGGCGGAGAACTCGTCGCCCACTGGCGCATGAGACGGTCGACTCCGAGGGGACGGGCCGTCTTTACCCGCATCGTTCCGGGGGCGGTGGTGGAACTCCTTTGGGTGGACGACGGGGACGGAGTCGCCAGGTCCGAGCATACTCTGCGCTATGAGATCCGTTCCAGGGCCGGATTGACGGAGGTGGAGATGCTGGATCGCGACGACTCGACCTCCGACGAAGAAACCTATGCATGTCTCGACCAGGGCTGGAACAGCGTGCTCCTGGAGCTCAAGGACTATTGCGAGCGGAAGGAACGCTCGCGAAAAGGGCGCCCCGGCGATCGCGTCTCCTCGGCAGCCGAAACGGTCGACTGAAGGGCGTCCCGCAAAACCGCCTCACGACCGTACCTTCACGGCGACGTCGATCCCCTTCCGAACGCTCTGCGTGACGATGCAGAAATCCTCGAAGAGATCCAGGCATCTTTGCCACTTGCCCGGATCCGGGTTCTCGACGGCGGGGTCGATCTCCACCTCCATCTTGCCGATGCGCCACCGTCCCTTTTCATTGCGCGCCAGTTCGACACGCACGTCCGTGTGCATTCCGGTTACGGGAAGCCTCAGCTTGCGCGCGCTGAACATCAGACTGGCGCTCAGACAGCCTCCGACCGCCGCCGCAAGCAGCCTCGCGGGATTGGGCCCCTTGTCGGCGCCCAAGGGCGGCGGTTCGTCCATCACCAGATCCCCGTAGGGCGTCCCGTCGAATTTTACGCGGAATTCGTAATTCCCGGTGCAATCGAGTGAAATGGAAAACAGCCTCGCCTCTTGCGTACCTTGCGTTTGCGCCTTTTCGTCGCTCATCGTTCTCCCCTTCGAACCGGGCCGTCGTTCGGTCCCGATGGTATCTTCCCATACCGGCGGAGGGTATGGCAAACCAAGAGTGCCCCTCCTTGGAGCCGGCACGCCTTGCCCGGCTTTCCCAAAAGTGTTGCCTTCAGGATGTTGCATTATGGAAGCTGCTTCTGGTACTATCGGTGTCGCAATCCGTCGGTCAGCGGGGTGGAGGTTTGAATTCATGCGGAAAGTACCACTGGCGGAATCGTTGCGCATCATTGCCCAGGGCTCCTGGAACTGGTTCGCGAAAAAGCCGGTCGTCGTGTCTTTCGAAGTGACCGACGCCTGCACTTGTCATTGCAAGCATTGCGATCACGGAGGCCCCAGGGATACCTCGCGTGAAATGAAGCCGGCGGACTACCGGAAATACATGGACGTGCTCCGCCCCTGCGTCGTTCAGATATCCGGCGGGGAACCGCTTCTGCGAAAGGATCTCGACGCTATCGTCCGAAATATCAAATCGGATTCCGGCCTGCCCTACATCATCCTCGTGTCGAACTGGTCGCTGATGACCGAAAAGCGATACGTCCAGCTGCGCCGGGCGGGAGTGGACGAATTCTGCGTCAGCCTGGATTTCCCCGACGAACGCCATGATGATTTCCGCGGGCATCCCGGGCTATACAGCCATCTCAGCCGCCTCGTTCCCAGGGTCGCCGCGCTGGGCTTCGACGACATCGTCCTGAACAACTGCATCACGGCGGCCAACGTGGAGTACATCAACGCCGTGGCCGACAAGGCGGCGGAATGGGGCGTCAACATCAACTACAGCGCCTATTCCCCCCGGCGCACCGGCTGCCGGGATTACTTCCTGAACACAAAGGAACAGCTCGACATCCTCGACCGGGAACTGAGCAGGCTGAAAATGCGTATGGACGGTTCCCACTGGATCACCAACAACGTCACAACATTGGACGCGACCCGCCGCTATTTCGCCCAGGGCGGCGCGCCCGACTGCAAGGCGGGACTCCGCTGGCTCGTGGTGACCAGCGACGGCGCTTTACAGCCCTGTTCCATGCAGTTCAAACGTTACGGCCTCGAGGAGCAGGCGCGCATGGTTCGCGAGTTCACGACGCATAACACCTGCGACCAGTGCTATGTCTCGATACGATCCTACCTGGACAAAACCTTCCCGCAGCTCGTCCGCGAAAACGTTTCGGAGTTTTTCTCCTTCAGGCCCCGCCTGAATAAAAGCGGGGCAGCCGCACCGTAGCCTGAGATCAGGCGCAGGTCTTAAAATCCTGCACCGGGCCGCACCACAAACACTCGTGTGCGGACGGGTCTCCCCTAATTTGTGTGCGGACGGGTCTCCAGACCCGTCCGTCTGTCTGAACATATCGTCCGCGGAGCAGGCTGACGCACGGCTCTGGAGAGCCGTGCTCACGAAAAAGAAAAGTGTGTGCGGACGGGTCTCCAGAGGCTGTCTCAAAACTCGCATACCCGATCATTCGGAGGCCGTAAATTGCCCGA
>CAYZTZ010000159.1:0-7316 GCA_964481255.1 uncultured Acidobacteriota bacterium
CTCTGGAGAGCCGTGCTCACGAAAAGAGGAATTGTGTGCGGACGGGTCTCCAGACCCGTCCGTCTGTCTTAGCTTACTGCATCAGCTCTGGAGAGCCGTGCTCACACAAAATCCACCTAGGCGGACGCACGGCTCTGGAGAGCCGTGCTCACATAAGTGGCGGGGCGGCCCGGGCGTCAGGGGCGATAGACAAAACGGTCGGAGTCGGGGCTCTGAATCCAGGAAGCGAGGGAATGCCCGTTCCGGTCCTTGTCCGTCATCAGAGGGCCTCCCGAGACGACGGAGTCAAACTCCTTTTTTAAGCTCGGCTCAAACAGGGACCAGTCGATATCCGGAGAGAGAGGGGAAATGGAAGCCTCGCAGAGCGGGTTGTACTCTCCCGAGCAGAAGTACTCGATATGCCCCGTCTCCGTGTAATAATTGCCGTGCGCGAAACCCGGCGGCACCCAGATCCACTCGGAATAATCCGCCTCCGCGTCGGCCGGCATGTCGTATCCGATGATCCTGCCGAAGCTCGGCGAGCCTTTGCGTATGTCCAGGACCATGTCCGTCATCCTGCCGCACAGGGTCCGAATCAGCTTCCCCATATAGGGATTCCACTGAAAATGCAGTCCGCGGACGGTCCCAGGCCTGGAACGGCTTTCGTTGCATTGGCGGAACTCCGCGTCCCGCAGGAAGCTCAATTGCGGGTTCGTCTCCAGCTCGCTTTTCCTGAAGTGCTCGGCGAAAAAGCCGCGCCGGTCCGTAAACCTCTTGTAACGGATGACCTTGATTTCCGGAATCGCCAGAGTTCTGACTTCAAGAATCTGCATCGCGCCCCCCGAGCCGGCGAGCCGCCCGACCCGCCCGTCTTCGACAGGACCCGTAAGCGGCATCGAAGACGCTCATAATATCAGAAATCCCTTTACAGTTACCGTGCGAATCCGCGCGCAGGCCATTACATTTGATTACAATTCAGGACATTGTGGTGACAACCCGCGGTTTCTCCCTGTCTATAATGGCGGCTTTGATGAGGGTGGAAACAATGCCTCTTTTCGGAGCGCCGGTCTCGGACTATGAAAAGTTCCTGAGGACCGGAAACATCTCCTATCTATACCAGATGGACGCTTTTGACACCGTCATCGTGGCGGCGTATTTCACGATTCTCGCCATCCTGAGTTTCTACGGCTTCCATCGCTACATGATGGTCTATTTATACCGCAAAAACCGCCACAAGACGCCCCGGCTACCGGCGCGCTTCGAGGAATTGCCCAGGGTGACCATTCAGCTCCCGACTTATAACGAAATGTACGTGGTGGAGCGCCTCATCGACGCCGTCTGCGCCATGGATTATCCATCCGACCGCCTGGACATCCAGGTGCTCGACGATTCCACGGACGAGACGCAAACGATCGCCCGCAACGCGGTCGAACGCTGGCGCCGCCAGGGCGTCGACATCCATTATATCCACCGGGACGACCGCACGGGGTTCAAGGCGGGCGCCCTCGAGAACGGGCTGCGAACAGCCAGGGGCGAATTCATCGCGATATTCGACGCCGATTTCGTTCCGGCGCCGGATTTCCTGATGAGAGCCGTCCACTACTTCACCGACCCGGAAGTCGGCATGGTGCAGGGGCGGTGGGAGCACCTGAACCGCGACTATTCCTTTCTTACCCGAACACAGGCGATCTTCCTCGACGGGCACTTCATGCTGGAGAGCAACACGCGCAGTCTGAGCGGGCGCTTTTTCAACTTCAACGGCACGGCGGGGATTCTCCGACGGAAAGCGATCGAGGACGCCGGGGGATGGGAACACGACACACTGACCGAGGATCTGGATCTGAGCTATCGCGCCCAGATGAAAGGCTGGAAGTTCCTCTTTCTGCCCGACCTGACCGTCCCCGCGGAACTGCCGGTCGAAATCAACTCGTTCAAGACCCAGCAGTGCCGCTGGGCGAAAGGGGCCATGCAGACCGGCAAAAAGACCCTCTTGAAGGTCCTGAAGGGCGATTTCCGGCCGGGACAGAAGCTGGAGGCCTGGTATCACCTCACGGGCAACATTACATACCCTCTCATGGTTCTTCTCGCGCTGCTGCTCTTCCCCGCCATGATCATCCGCTACAATCAGGGGTGGTTTGAGCTCCTCATCATCGATCTTCCCCTCTTCACACTTTCCTTCACCAGCGTATCCACGTTTTATATCGTGTCCCAGAAAGCCATCCACAAGGACTGGCTGCGGCGGATCGCCTACCTTCCCGGCTTGATGGCCGTGGGCATAGGCATGACGATTCCCGGCTCCAAGGCCGTTCTGGAAGGGGCCTTTGGCTGGAAAACGCCCTTTGTGCGCACGCCGAAATTCTCGGTGGAGGGGAGAAAAGGGGAATGGATGAGCAAGAAGTACCGGTGCGAGATCAGCCTGTCCACGGTGATTGAGATCCTGTTCGGCGTCTATTTCACCTTCGCCGTCGCGTACGCCTGGAACCTGGGGATCTACGGCGTCATTCCGTTCCTGATGCTGTTCCAATGGGGCTATCTGTATACAGGGCTGTGGGCGCTCGCGCAGAGCCTGAAGCGTTCCGGCCGGCTGGAGTTTGCGGACCGGCTCCACGCCTTTATGCGTCCCGGCTGGAAGGCGACCGGTCAGTAAATACGGTGCCCCTGGCTTCGGCAGGTCCTGTCCGGAAGGCTCTCCTGAGCAATCGGATTATCAGATCAACCGGATCGCACGGGCCTGGAGCAACCGTCTTAAAACTCGCATGCCTGCTACCCTGGCGGCTCTTATTGGCTGATTCTTTTGAAGCGATCCCTTAAATCTGCTCGTTATGAGACAGCCTCTGGAGACCTGCGCTCACAGAAAAACGGGGGCGCCTGTCCAAATTACAATTGAAGATCCGCCTCCAGGCCCCTCTTTTGAAGGGCGAGCTCGAGGGATTCGCCGGTCAGTTCCTCATAGTCCAGCGGCGTATCAATATCCCGAACGACGGCCGCCTCGCCTGTCGGCCAGACGGACGTCTCGCCCAGATGGCGTGTCAGGATCCTTTTGGGACCCTCCTGGAGGGGTTCATCCATGAATTCCCGGAAAAGATCCCGGTGGAAGATCGCCGGGTGTCCGCGCCTTCCCTCGTGCAACGGACAGACGATCAATGACCGGGATGACATATAGAGCTGCGTGAGGGCCCGCACAAGCTCCCCTGAGACGGCGGGATGATCCACGGGCCAGATCAGAGCCGCCTCATATTCCGGACGCAGCGTCGATAAAGCCAGTTGAATCGAGGAAAGCTGGCCTCTGTCAGGGTCGGGGTTGATCCGTATATCAGCGGGCCAGCCGTGGATCCGCTCCTGAATCATCGCCGCCGCTTTCCCCAGGACGATGCACGGATCGGGCAGTCCTGCCTCCCGGATAATGCGCAGGATGCGTGTCAGGAAGGTTTCGGTCCCCAATGGAAGCAGCGGCTTGGGATATCCCATCCTGGCCGAATTCCCGGCGGCAAGTATGACGGGGGCAATGGAAGCCAGGGATCGCATCTTTATCCTCTTTACGCACTACCGGCAAGGGCGAAACTATAACTCCCGCGGCATCCGGGTGGCAATTGCCGCGGCGACATTTTCTGCGCACGGGATCCGGCGCCATCCTGGGCCCTGGATTCCAGCCTGTTTTGGACTAAAATCTCGACTGATGAAGCGGACGATTATCCTTATCCTGTCGCTGGCTTTCAGTCCGTCGTTATCGGACCGCGCGGTAAAGGAGTATGCGCACGCCGCGCCGGCCGCCGACCCCGTCAGGACGCTCCGCGCGGATCTCGACGGGATTCTCGCGGACCGGAGGTTTTCCGGAGCGCGATGGGGCGTGGAAGTTTTTTCGCTGGACCGCTCGGAAAAAATCTATGAAAAAGACGCGACGGGGCTCTATGTTCCGGCGTCCAACAACAAAATCATCACCGCCGCCGCCGCCCTGGTATGCCTGGGACCGGATTACCGCTACGAGACCCGCTTGCTCACAGACGGGCGGATCCAAAACGGCCGTCTCGAGGGAAACCTGGTCATTGTCGGCACCGGGGACCCTTTCCACTCCCCGCAGCACCCGTCGGGAGACGCATTCGCCGCCTTCAGGGACTGGGCCGCGAGGTTGAAGGCGATGAACATTTTCGGGATCGGCGGCGATATCATCGGGGACAGCGGCGCTTTTGACGCGACAGGGCTCGGGCTTGGGTGGGAATGGAACGACCTGGGCCAAGGTTTCGCGGCTCCCGTCGGGGCCCTTCAGTTCCATGACAATGTGATCTTGCTTGAAATCTCGCCGGGTCCGTCTGAGGGCGATCGCGCGTCCGTCAGCGTATCGCCGTCGACCGGCTATCTGAGCATCGACAACAGGGTTCTCACCGAATCGGCGAAAACCCCCGTCGGCGTCAAAATCGGCCGCGGCTCAAGCCCAAGGACGATCGTGATCAGCGGATCGGTTCCCGCCAAAGGGGACCCGGTCGTCCGCAGCGTGGCCGTTCATTCGCCCGCTCATTATTATCTTTCCGCATTGAAATCCGTCCTCACGGAGGCGGGCATCGACACCGGAAGCTGCCGGATCCTTGAAAAAAGGGGCTATGGGTCGACTTCCCTGCCGGAGCTCTGGGTCCATCGCTCGCCCGCATTGAGGGAGTGCCTCAAGCCGCTGATGAAGGCCAGTCAGAATCTGTATGCGGAGACCCTGGTGCGGACCCTCGGCCTGACCTTGCGGGGCGAAGGGTCCTTTGAGAAGGGCAAGGACGTGGTCGAAAAACTCCTCGAGCAGATGGGCGTCGAGAAAGAAAGCTATGTCTATGCCGACGGCTCGGGCCTTTCCCGATTGAACCTGACAAGCCCCGACGCTTTGGTGAAGGTTTTACGTTTCATGAGCCGCCACAGATATTCCGCCGATTTTTACGACGCGCTGCCGATCGCCGGCGTCGAGGGCACGCTCGCAGCCCGGATGAAAAACACGAAGGCGGAAAACAACGCGCGCGCCAAGACGGGCAGCCTCGCCAACGTGTCCGCTATTTCCGGGTACGTGCGGACGGCGGACGGCGAGGCGCTGGCCTTCTCCATGCTGGCCAACAACTTTGTCGTGTCGCGCGCTATTGTTGAAACGGTCCAGGACAAGGCCGTTGAGCGTCTGGCCAAATTCTCCCGGAAGTGACAAAATGATTGCTTCAATGTAAACCGCCGCCCTCAGCGGCACGACTCGAAAAGGCTCCGCCGATAGTGCATGAGCTGCTGATTCGGGAAGCCCCGAACGGCGCCTGGTCGCAAAGCCCGGCGTCGGCCGCAAAATGCGCGGCCGCCCCGGGCTTTCTGCGGGCGCTCCTATCGTGGGGGATATCTGAAACCACCCGCCCTGCGGGTGGAGTATTCATGTATCAAGCCGCCGGACCGGGCGGGTTTCGCGATCCCGGCCGTGAACGGAGACGTCTTATGTTCTTCCGCTTGCTTCTTATGCTGACTCTGGCCTTTCCGTGGGCCGCCCGGGGTGAGAAAATTCTCGATGAAAGCCGGCCGCTGGAGAAGAGCGCCTATTTCGCCTTCGCGGACTACGACTATATTTTCACCGTCGAGATCGTCAAGCCCGGCGTCCCCTTGCTGAACTTCGTGTCCATGAGCGACGAGGAGGCGCGGCTTGCCGCCAAGAACGTCCGCGTGGATTTGGGTAACCGCAAGGCAGCCGCAAAGCTGTTCACCATCGAGACGGGAGATATCAAACAGCCCATGTCGGTGCCCTCTCTGTCCATCCGGCCGAGGTCTTCGTTCGGCATGCGCCTCGACGGCGAGTTCGGCGGCGCGCAGGAGTTTTACGCAGTGATGATTCGCCTGGGCGCCGAGGAATTGAATTTCGCTCCCCTGACGAAATTTGAATTCGAAGGTCTCGTTTTAAAAGTCAACGCCATCAACCTCGGCTCCCCGAACTTCAGGGACGATTGGCGCGTGCTGAAGCTGGAAAAGCTGGGCGGCCGCTCGGCCGCCCGCAAGTGACCGCACCGGCGATTCAGGACGCGTCAGATAACCGTCTGCGAAAAATACGCCTCCAGAGCCGTCAGGACGGGCTCCAGTGATCCCGGAGGAAATCCGCCGGCCTGCGCGAGCTCGGGCTTGCCTCCCCCTTTTCCGCCGAATTCAGCCGTAACCCGGCGGACGGCTTCGTGACAGCTTGCCTGCAGGTCGCCGCTTCGGGCCACGACGAGCTGACCCGCGTCCGCGACGGCCAGTATTGCGACGGCGCCCGGGCGCGCCGCAATTATGCGGGCCATCGCTTTGATGCTGTCAAGGGTCCGCCCGGTGTATGTCCTGCGGACAAGAACCGCCGGCCCGGCTTTTTTCGCCTGCAGAACCAATTCTTCCGCCTCCGCCTCCAGAAGCCGCTCCTCCAGGCGGACTTTCTCCCTGAGGAGATCCGCCCTTTCCCGCAGAAGCTTTTCGGTCAATTCGGGGATCTTGTCGGGGCGCGCGGAATATATCTCCGCAAGCCTCTTCAGGATCGCATGATCCGCCGCGAACGCGTTCAGGGCCCTGTGTCCACAGACAAACTCCACCCTGGTGCCGCCCTTATACTTTTCGAAGCCGAGAATCAGGATCAGACCGATCTCTCCCGTACGGCGGACATGGGTGCCGCCGCAGGGGGACCGGTCAAATCCCTCAATTTCGATCACACGGATCTCCCCCTCGCGGTCGGAGCCCTTGCGGACGCCCAACGCATCGAGGTTCTCGCGATCCGAAGCAAGGATGCGGACCGCCCGGTTTTCAAAACAGATTCGGGAGGCCAGCGTTTGAGCTTGCAGCATGTGAAACGGCGTCGGGCGAGCCAGATCCACGTCGATGGTGGAGACCTCGCGTCCCAGATGGAAGGAGAGCGTGGCGGCCTGCGCAACGGAGAGGAAGGCCTGGGAAAGAATGTGCTGGCCCGTGTGCTGCTGCATGTGGTCGAAACGCCGGTCCCAGTCGATGCGGCCGCGTATCGGGCCGTCCGGCACGTCCCGGTCCAGAATGTGAAGGATCCCGCCCGACTCATCTTCCAGGACGCGCGTGACGCGCGCGTCCCCCAGTTGCCCGGTGTCGCAGGGCTGACCCCCGGACTCCGGATAAAATGCCGTCTGGTCGAGGACGACGGCCGCTCCCGTAGCCGCGTCGCGCCGGCTCACCACGGTGCCCATGAACTCCTTCAAATAGGAATCAGCGTAGAAAAGACGGTTTGTCATTCAGGAAATCTCCCGGGCGTTATGAAAGTGATTTGTAAATGCACCCGCGTCCATCGGGCGGATCAGGAGACCCGTCCGCACATACTTCCCTCTTTTCGTGAGCACGCCTCTCCAGAGCCG
>CAYZTZ010000160.1:0-7264 GCA_964481255.1 uncultured Acidobacteriota bacterium
CGTGCGTCAGCCTGTTGTTCAGACAGACGGACGGGTCTGGAGACCCGTCCGCACATACTCCCCTTTTTTTCGTGAGCACGGCTCAGGAATCCGCACGATTTTCCGGATGTTCTTGTAAAACAGCTTCTCCTTCTGATCCCGGGTCAGCCTGCGCGTATTCCGGACCATGTCCACATACCTCTTCTGATCGCGCCACGGGCTGTCGGTGCCGAAAATGAAGCGGTCGTCCGTCTGCCTGTAAAGCTCCCACGCGTCTTCGCGGCGCCCCATGCTTTCCAGCACGAAAGCGACATCGAAGAAGCAGGACGTCCCGCCCAGCATATCCAAAACCTTGTCCCATTGGCCGTACCCGCCTCCATGGGCGAGGATCATCTTGGAGCCCTCGAAGTCTTTCAGCATAGCCGCGAACCTTTTCACGTCCGCATAGTCGCAACCCGGCACGCTGGGATCCGGCCCGGCGTGAAAATACATCGCCAGCCCCTGTTTTGACGCTTCTTCGTACACCGGATACACGTCTCTCGAATCGACCGGAAATCCCTGATACGGGGGGTGGAATTTTATTCCCTGTATTCCGGCCTTGGCCGTTTCGCGTACAAGGCCGAGCGCCTGCGGATCACGGGGGTGGACCGATCCGAAGAAAATCAGGCGCGGGGAAGAGGGTATCCTATCCTTGATCCATTGCAGTATCGGTCTTCCCTGCCCGGGATGGGTCGCGATCATGAGGACGATTGAAAAGTCGACCCCCGCGGTGTCCATGGAGGACATCAGGCCGCCATAGGTTCCGTCGGTACAGGGCGTTAGTCGGTTCCCGATATTGGAAACAACGGTGCCGAGGGCTCTGGGGGCGACCGATTCGGGATAAATGTGCGTGTGGGCGTCGACAATCATGGAGGCCGCTGTCCGCTTCATCAATCGAATCTCTGTCGTTCACGCATCGCGCCGGTCTTTACGGGAGCGGTTTCCTTCAGGAAAAGCGTCAGGATTGTTCCGCCCAGCGCGCAGGCAGCCGCCAGTTGAATCGGCGCCGCCAGTGTCGTCAGGTCCGCCGCACGCCCCCCGACCAAGGGAGTGCCGAAGCCGCCGACGATCTCGCCGATGCAGACCACCAATCCCATCGCCGTCGCCGCGTAGCGCGGGGGAAGCGTCTCGCCCGGGATCACGGCCAGGAAGAGCGGGAAGGCGCCCGTCCCGATCCAGCCTATAAACATCAGGGCTCCCAGCATCGCCACGGGACCGTGGAAAAACAGCCCTGACAGCGGCGTGAGCAGGCTGATCAGGCACACGGCGAAAACCGTCGGCTTGCGGCCCAGCCGGTCCGATATGGCCGCGACGATGAAACCGGCGAACGCGGCGCAAAGGCCCGTGGCGCCCATCACCTGGCTCATCTGCCGGTTGCTGAGGCGCCGCAGGGTCGTGAGGAATAGCGGCAGGAAGCTCTGATGCAGCATCAGCCAGGAAACCATCAGGCAGGCGATCGCGGAACAGAGCCGGATATTGCGCTCGCCGAACATCAGGGACAGCAGGCCCCGGCGCTCGCGGCCGCCCTCCTGCTTCTGGACCGCGGGCGCGGCCTGCGGCTCGCGCATCCAGAGCATGACGGCTATGGCGCACAGGACGCCGGGAACGCCGGCCACGAAGAAGGCGATCCGCCAGTTAAACCACTCCGCGAGCTGAACCAGCACGATCGGGGCGATCGCGGCTCCCAGAAGCGAGGAAAAGAAGCTCTGCACAATGCCGATGTTCAACCCGCGCCGCGCGGGCGTGGACTCGATCGTCAGAATGGCGAGGCAGATCGGCATCAGGGGGCCTTCCGCAACGCCCATGATGAGCCTCGCCGCGAGCAGCGTAAGGAACGACTTCGCCAGGCCCGAGAGGATCGAGCAGGCGGAAAATATCAGCAGAATGCCCACCAGAAAAGGCTTGCGCACCCCCAGGGCGTCGGACCAGCGGCCTATGATAAGGCCGGACACCGCCCAGCTGAGCGCCAGGACGGAGCTGAGCAGTCCGACCTGCGTGTTGTTGATCCCGAGATCCCTGACGATGAAAGGCGCGAGATAGCTGACGGCGTTGCGGTCGAAGAATGCGAATCCGAAGCTCAGCGCGAGCATGAGAAGCAGCTTGTTCTCGTAAGTCCAGACCCTCCTTTGCGGCATGCGTTCTCCCGTGAGGCTTGGAAAATGGATTTCCGGCCGCCCGGTTTTTGGCAGGCGGCCGCAGGAAAACGCATTCTCAGGGAGGAGGCCGGAAAAAGCAATACTTCTTACGCTTATCGAGCCCCGGCGGCACGAAGGATCAATTTCGGCTATCGACCGCGATTTTCGCGGTCAAAACCGCATAAGCAGGCCGACGCCGCTCCAAGCAGGCTCCGCTATTTGCCCTTGGAACGTCGCTTCCCCGCAATCCAGCCTCCGACAATGCCTCCCAGCAGTTTGGGAGTATGCCCATAAAGAGCCGCCAGCCAATAATTCGACGGGTATTGGCCGCGGAGGACATCCGGCAGGGAGCGGACGACGTAATAGGCCACGGCGACGACGCCCACGAGAAACCCGTGCAGGATGAATCGGGACTCGATCTTTCGCGCCACCCACAAAGCCCCCAACAGCATGAACACGAAGCATCCTCCGACAACAACAACGGTGGAAGCTGTTCCGCGGCCGAACCGCCAGACAACAATCTGATACACGAAGAGAAGCAGTATCTCCGCCACCAAACCGGCGTTCACTACCCGTCCCCAGTTGATTTTCATCCCACGATCCTCCAATTGTCCGATGCGACGCCATGAATATGCGATCGGGCCACCCGTTATTTCGCCGGAGTCCGCCAGGCCCACGACGGACCTCATGTCGGCGTCGACCACGAAGCGTCGGTTGACGGTCCAAACCGTCCCCACCAGCCAGGAGCGCCCGTGCAGGTTGCATCCGGCGCGTCATTGGGATTGGTACAGGCGCCGTCCTCAAGCCGCGCGCACGGGACGCCCTATGGCACGCGGGGACGGCGGAACAATCCGGCCAAATATCAAATCAGGCGTTCGCGGCCTCAACAAGCGTCCGTAGGTCGCGGCGCGCCTCCGGCGCGAGCCTGCATTCCCATGATAGCAGAAGCCGGCTTATAAACGACGCGGATTGCTGGGATGCAAGGTTGGACTGGAACAGGACCTGTCGATCCCCTCGAGGAGCAAAGAACAATTGCCCCCCTGCAGGGCCGTGTCATTCCTGATTCCCATCGGCCAAGCCCGTTTTACCCGCCGTTTCCCGGCTCTCCTATTGGCCGGCCGTGCCCTGATCTGTCTACGCATACAGGCCGGCGCGTCCCACGGTGTAATGGAAAACAGGCCTCGTGACGCTGCGTACCGTCAGCGGCCCGTGTTCCACCCCCTCGGGAATAATGGCGACGAAACTCCTGTTGAGCTCATATTTCCTTCCCTGAACCCACAGTTCGACGTCTCCGTGCAGTTTATGGATGTCACTGAAATCCGACCCGAAAAAGGCGATGACTTCCGGAAAAGAATGCGCGTGGGTGTCCACGAAGGTTACGGCTTTTCCTTTGAGCCCGGACTTTTCCTCAGGCCAGATCCATGCCGTTTCCGCGTGAAAGCCGGCTCCGGGCAAAACGTCTCTGTCCAGATGCGCGACGCGGTGGATAAACCCGGCCGGCATTTGCTTCCTGAAGGAGGGCGCCTTGCGTCCCGGCTTGTCGCCGAAAATGAAAAATCGGCGCATGTCTTTTTCGCCCGAATATCTTCCCGGCTTGTCGTCGAGAACGGTGTGCGCATAGGTGGACGTGTAGCCCATGCTGAAATGGAATATCGGCCCGTCCATCCGTTTGGTGTTCAGGGGACAATGCCTCATTCCGGCCGGGATATAGACCATGCAGCTCTTGTCGAAGGTCACCGGCTGGTCTTCCAGCCAGAATTCCATCTCGGCGCCCAGGTCCGAGGGATCCTCGAAATTGCTTCCGAAAAAGGTGAAAAGCTCATCGAAGGGGTGGATGTGCGGCTTCGGGCCGAGCTTGACGCCCGGCGGGATCTTCTTCATCGCTTCAGCCGCCCTTTGCGCGGCCTTGGGGCTGACCATGTGCTCCGGGAAAAACCAGAGACACTCGGAATAGAAGGTCCCCGGCCCGACCTCCCCGTCTATATAAAACACATGCTCCATCGATCGGATTTCGCCGGGGATGTATTCCTCGAGAGGCGTGTTCGGAGCGCCCCAGGCGAGCACTACATTTTTCTTCATTTCCGTGATGATATAGTCCGCTTTGAAATCCACCATCGTTGTCTCCTCCATTCCTGCAATCCCTTGAGCGGGAGAGAATGCGCCAAATTCAACCATCCTGTCGGCTGCGCGCCGGACTCATGGGGCAAAGCTTCCTGGTTGCTTCTTTCATGCCAAGGTCGGCTTCGGGCATTTCAATCACGACGCGATATAAGACGATCCGTCAGTGATACATTTTCCCGGAGTGCGTGGTGAAGTTGAATATCGGCTTATCTATCCTTCTATAGATTAAAGGGCAATGCATCAATCCCTTTGGGATAAAAATGATGCAGCTTTTTGTCAATATATGCTTCTCGTCACCCAGCCAGAATTCGACCTCTCCGTTTAATTCATATGGATTGTCCAGATCGGTGCCGAACATGGCCAGGACTTCGTCATAGTCATGTTTATGAGGTTCTGCCACGCTTTTGGGCTCTTTTATGGGTCCTCGCGGCACAGACCAGGCGGTCTCCACATAAAATGCTCCGGGAATCACCTCGCTATCCAGAAATAATACACGGCCGCCACGCCCTTTGCCGGCCGCTTGGACAACCCCGGCATTGGTCCACGACGCTTCATCGATGTTTGACTTCAGTTCCGTAACAATGTATTTCCCATATTTGGATTTATCCATCTTGCTGATTCGATCCGGCTTCTGATCACTTGTCGCCGCAGCGGCGTTCCATGCAGACAGGATGCCGGCAAAGGCCATTCCCGCCGCTCCCCCTGACAGGTCTTGAAAGAAACTGCGTCGGTTCGCTCGTCTTTTATCGGTCATCGGCACCTCCTTTGAAAGGATTATATCCTGATTATGGGAAGATGCGGGCTGCAAGAAGCGGTTTGCAGATATACTTGATTCAAAAGTTAGCGCCAGACCGCTGCTTTGGAGAATGGGGAATTGCAGGTTTTCGGTTTTTCTGGTGGGCCCAGAGGGACTTGAACCCCCGACCCGCTGATTATGAGTCAGCTGCTCTAACCAACTGAGCTATGGGCCCATGAGGCATGCGTTAAGGTAGCACGGCGGCAGCGCGCCGTAAAGAAGGAACAGCACAAGCGGGATCAAGCCTCCAATCCTTATAAAGCTCCCGCTCTTTTGCCGCCCGCATTCAAAGGCGCCAACGATGACCGCGACCCTGCTTCATTCATGGAATCCATTCATTCGGTGACGACATGAATACCTTGCCCCTCCTCGGCCTCGCCGATGACGCGGAACATCTCGTCCGCGTCGGCAAACAACGTCGTCAGCTTCTGCAGGGAGTCCGGGGGAGCAGCGACAAGCAACCCGCCGGATGTTTCGGGAGTAAAAAGAAGCCGGCGCATTTCGGGCGGGATCGCCGGCTCGAACTCCACATGGACCTCATAGCACTGCTGATTCCGGCACGCTCCGCCCGGGAAAAGCCATTCCTTCGCGTACCCGATGGACCCTTCCAGGAACGGGAGCTTGTTGATGCGGAAACGCAACCGCACGCCGCTTTTTTCGGCCATTTCGTATCCGTGCCCCAGAAGACCGAAACCGGTGATATCCGTGCAGGCGTGAACCTCGGCCTGCTGGACTAATTGGGCGGCCTGCCGGTTCAGTTTCTGCATGGACGCGACGGCCCCCGCCACATGAGCCGGATCGGCCGCGTCGCCCTTGGCCGCGGTTGTGATGATCCCCGTGCCCAGAGCCTTGGTCAGGGCCAGCAGATCCCCCGGCCGGGCTCCTCCTTTCGTCAGGATGCGGCTGGGATGAACCAGCCCCATTACGGCCAGACCGTACTTGGGTTCCTTGTCGTCTATCGTGTGCCCCCCGGCCAAAACGCCTCCGGCTTCGCGCACCTTTTCCGCGCCGCCGCGCAGGATCTCGGATATGACTTCCACCGGGAGAGTGGGCGGAAATCCGCAGATATTGAGGGCCAGCGCCACCCGGCCGCCCATGGCGTAAACATCACTCATTGCGTTCGCGGCGGCGATCGCTCCATACGTATAGGCGTCGTCCACCACCGGCGTGAAGAAATCGAGCGTCTGGATGACGGCGACGTCGTCGCTGATCCTGTAGACGGCGGCGTCGTCGCTGACCTCCAGTCCCACGAGCATGTCCGGGTAGTCGCGCGCGGGGAAAAGATCCTGCAGAGGGCGCAGCACCTGCGCCAGGGCTTCCGGCCCCATTTTGGCCGCTCAGCCGGCCGCGCTGGTCAATGCCGTCAAGCGTATCTTATCCATACTGCCCTCGATCCATCGAAACTTCCTGAGACTCGATCAACCGCCGCGCGCCTTTCTCACCAGGTCCGCCGGGGGCGCCCGTGCGAAGCGTTACAGGAAAGCCTACTGGATCATAGCATGTTTCGGAACCTGAGCACCCTTTCATTCCCAGCGCTGATCCGGCGGCATGCAGGCCTTCAACCCCTCGGGAATGTGATCAATGATCTCCGCCACTTGGGTCCCCGGCGCGGGACGGGCGTACGACCCTGCCGCGCATCGCAGCGCAGGGATCCCGGCTTCCTGCAGGACCTTCGTGATCCGGAGCTCCTCGATCAAGGGAGATTCGATCCCAGGATCGCAACGCTGGCGAATCTCGGCCGGCGGCCCCATGACGCGGATATCCCACCCCTTTTGCTTCAACGGGCTTTCCTCCTGGATGACTTCGCCGGTATTTTCAAATACCAGGAATCCCCGGTCCGCGCCTTCCCCTTTTCGGACTTCTTCCGGTCCCTTTTCAGAAACCCCAGCCGGGACATGGGTCAATCCTTTGAAATGAGGATGCGATAGCCGGTGCCGTCCGGCTCCACGCTTTTCAGGGACCATCCTTTGGACAGCGCCGCTCGCGATACGTTTTCCTTTGAGGTGTCCGTATCCACGAGGATCACGATCTCGCCCTTTTGAAGTTTTTTAATCTCATTGACGGTCATCAGGACAGGCTGCGGGCAGGAAAGCCCTCTGGCATCAACGATGGAACTCATATTACCCCTCCTTGTTCAGGCGTTTCGTTTTCGCATGGTAAAGCCGATGAAAAGGCAGGCCAGCAACCCTATGAT
>CAYZTZ010000161.1:0-7178 GCA_964481255.1 uncultured Acidobacteriota bacterium
AAGGGTCTTGTGATCCAACTTGCGCGCATCGTTCTTTTTCATGCGACAAGCATAGATCATAGTCTTATGTCAACATACTTATGAACTGATTAGTAAAGAATTCCTGAGAGTTCACATGAGGGGATCTTATCGGAAATCCAGGGACAAACCCGAGAAAGGGACGGAAAGGCAGCCGATTGGCGAAAAGCGACGCTTATTTTTTCGGCAGATTTGCCGAAATGGTATGCGTATTTGGCAACTCGTTCCACGTAGATTCTTTGGGTATTGAGGGATAGGTTTCGCACCCTCATGTCCTCGATCATTCGTTGACGCATCGTAGTCATGGAAAGCTCCTTTCGATTGAAAATGCGGTTTTGGTCGCCAGCATTGTGCACTCGTGAGGAGCTTTTCAATAGTCTCACATGGACAGGATGAAGCCAGAAGGCCGCAACGGATGAGGGAGAAAGAAATTCTACGGATGGCAGAATGCAGGCTTTATCAAATCAAATGCAAGCTCTAAGGGCTGCCGCGGAGCGGTTTCGTTCAAAATGTAATATGTAAACTTCCGTTCTGGATTTGACCGTTTATCGAATTCAGCAGTATTTTATATCTGAATTGGGGATTTAGAAAGGAATTTCGGGCATATCTATAGTGCAACAGATTAGCCGCCATGGGAATGTCTGGGCTGCACTGAAGGCAAAGGCATTCCGCTGCCTTTAATTTTCGTGGAGACATGGTAATGCGGGCAATAGGAAAATACACGCCCAGGAGCTTGGGATCTGCGCTTGCTCGCCGTGCTTTCAGGCTGGTTTTAAGGCTTGCGGGTTACCAGCGTATTGATCGTGCCCGGGTCAGGATCGCCGGGTGGTGGCGACGCGTGCTCAAAAATACGATTTTTATCGGCATTACCGGAAGCGCGGGCAAGACCACGACTAAAGATCTGCTGGTGGGCGTTCTATCTCACAAGTGGCACGGGATCGGATGCCTCGGTAGCCTCAACGAACTGGCTGAACTGGCGACGACGATCTTGCGGGTGCGCCCGAGACACAGGTTTTGCGTCGCAGAAATGAGCGAAGACCATCCGGGCGTGCTGCGAGAGCCGCTTGCGCTGGTGCGACCCAGCATCGGGATCGTTACGGTCGTTGGAAACGACCACTGGAGTCGATACAAGTCACGCGACGCCATTGCCGATGAAATGAGCAGACTTATTGAGTTCCTTCCGGCTACCGGCACGGCCGTCATCAACGCCGACGATCCCTTGCTCATCCCTATGGCGGGCAACTGCAAAGCTCACGTCATTACCTATGGCACTTCACCCGGGGCAGAGTTGCGCGGCGAAGACATTAGCGCGGCCTGGCCGGGTCGTCTGCAGATGACCGTGGTGCGCGGCGAAGAACGGATCAAGGTCCTCACCCAGCTGTGCGGGTTGCATTGGACTCCTTCGGTATTGGCTGCGATAGGCGGTGGCCTGGCAATGGGCATGACCCTTGAGGAGTGTGCCGCGGCAATTGCCAGCGTTGCGCCTTATGACGGACGCATGCAGCCGGTAACGATCCCTGAGGGCGTGACGTTTATCCGGGACGACTTCAAGGCACCCCTTTGGACGATGGACGCCTGCCTGGAATTCTTGAAGATGGCGCGAGCCAGACGAAAGATCATCGTCATTGGCACGCTGTCGGACTGCGGCCCCAGGGCAGCCCAAAAATACACTAATGTGGCGAAGCGCGCGCAGGATATTGCCGACATCACGATATTTGTTGGCGCGTGGGCTTCCCATGTGCTCAAGGCGCGTAAACCGGGCAGACAAGATGCGTTGCGGGTATTCGCGAGCGTCCGGGATGCCGCACAATACATCAAGGTCATTTCGCTCGAGGGCGACCTGGTCCTGCTGAAGGGCACTAACACTCAGGATCACCTGATTCGCATACTCATGGCCAGCACCGGCGGTATCGATTGCTGGAGGGACGACTGCAAGCTGCATGTTTTTTGTAATTTGTGCCCTGCTCGAAACAAACCTTCCGGATTACCAATATTGCCGGACGACATGTCTTTCTCGCGGGCAAGGCCTCAGATTGCGCCAGATCAATCCATCGCTATCGAGCCGGATGAACAAGTTATCATCGGTCTCGGCAATCCCGAACCGAGGTATGCCGGCACGCCGCACAATATTGGCTACGAGGTCCTGGACGAGCTGGCCGTATCGCTGACGCTCCCTTGGCATGCGACGCCTGAGGCTTGGATCGCCCGCGGATCATGGCATGGCCAGAATGTCTGTCTGATTAAAATGCGGGAGTCGATGAACCAAAGTGGGGCCGCGCTGAAGAATCTTTCGGTAAGTATGGCATTCGGCCCTGAGCAGTGCATTCTCGTCCACGACGATCTCGATATGCCGCTTGGCGCCGTCCGCACCCGAATGAGAGGAGGCGCCGGAGGCCATCGTGGCGTTGCCTCGATTCTGGAAGCATTTCAGACCGATGCCTTCCGACGTATAAAGGTCGGCACGGGTATGACCGGGATCAAGCTCAATAGCATTGAATATGTGCTGAAAGCGTTCGATGCGGCGTGTCGGGCAACGGTCAACCAGGCAATAGAGGTTGCCGCGGCGCGCGCGCGTGAACTACTGGCGAGTCGGGCGGAACATGTCAACAAAAAGGAGGCGCATCTGCTTTGAGTTTAATGTTTAACCGCAAAAATGCGCGAAGGCAGCTATGTTTCGTAGCCAAAGCTCGAAGACAAAGGGGTTTTAATGGACCGAACAGGCGTGTATAGCTGCAAATTCATGAAAATGGGCGCGTCGGAATATGGAGCCTTTCGATCCGGTTCAATGCTGCAAGGAATTCCTTCTGGTAGTGATAACGGTGCGGGAGTACCAGGACGTTGTTGCTCGCCTTCTTCGTTAATCTGGCGGGCAAGACGAGAAAGTCGCTGCGAATTATGTCCAGAGTTGCATATATACAGGGCGTCATAAATAATGCCGCATAATTGTATTGCTTTCACCCTGACCTCCGGTCATAGTTTTAGGCAGGAGGACATGCACATGCGCAAATTGCAGATCTCTGATCAGGAAATCATGAGAATTGCGGTACAGCAGGAGATATTGCGGTCTGAGGAATCCCGTTATGATCACCGTTTGCATGGGATCCTCCTGATAACCCATGGCCTTAGCTGCTACAAGGTTGCCGATGCCCTCGGTCAAGATCCCCGCACGGTCGAACGCTGGGTGAAGCGGTTTGAGAAAAGCGGCTTCTCCGGATTGCGTGAAGGTGAAAGGGAGGGGCGTCCGCGACGGCTCAATGAAGCTCAGTGGGAGGCCGTCAATAGCGACTTGCGGCGCAACCCGCGAGAATTCGGTCACGTAGAGAACGTCTGGGACGGCAGATTGCTCTCCCATCACCTTGAAAAATTCCATAAGGTTGACCTTGGGGTGCGGCAATGTCAGCGAATATTCCGACAGATGGGCTTTCGCCTTCGAAAGCCACGCCCCCTTACAGCTCATGCAGATCCGGCGGCCCAGGCCGCTTTTAAAAAAACTCCGTCGCCTCGCTCGCGACGAAAGCATTGAACTATGGAGCATGGACGAATGCCATTTCCAGCAGCATGGAAGTCGTTGCAGGATGTGGGTGCCTCCGGAAGACAAGGATCCAACATTGCTTCACGCTCCAACGAGAAAATCCATCGCTCTATTCGGAGCCGTCAATCTATACGACGGACAACTGGTCACCCAATTCTCTTCGAAATTCGACGCCATCACGTTTCAAGACTTTTTGGAGAGATTGCTTCGCAACCGGCCATGGAACCGGCGCATTGTCGTCATTCTCGACAATGCGCGCTATCACCACGCCACATTGCTGAAACCTTTCCTTTCAGAAAAGCGCCGTGTTCTGTCCCTTTGTTTCCTTCCGCCATACAGCCCGGAACTAAATCCGGTAGAAAGAGTCTGGAAGTTGGCGAGAAGATGATGTACACACAATCAATACTTTCCGCAACTCAACGATTTGATTGTAGCCGTTACGCGACAATTGGAGCTATGGAATCGACCCAATATTGCCCTGTTCAAATTATGTGGCATTACTTAAGACGCTATGTATAAAAACAAGCCGCGGCTAAGACAGTCCGGCTTTTTCAATGATCCCTTCAGGGAGCCTGGATGGCCGGATTTTCCCAGAAACGCGCGTTAAGTCCGTCGAAAGCCGCGTGTTTTTGATGGTAGTATGCGCTTTGCGGATGCGGCGGCTTGCCGACGCCTCTGCGCGCGGACCGCATCGGGTTGATATCGCGTTGATTCCTGCAACGTTTGCAAAATGACCATAAGCTTTGGTGCTTCATGCGATTGCTGTTGATTTCCAACTTTTTTCCTCCTACCCAAACCGCGGGAACGGAAAAGCGGACTTATGCTTACGCCTCCCGACTGCTGTCTCGGGGTCACGGGGTCCAGGTGGTGTGCGCGGGATTGTGGAGCGAAGGGCCGCGCTATTTCACCGGCTGCACGGATGAGATATATGGTCAAATCCCCGTCCACCGCGTCCACCTAAATTGGACGCGCGCCCCTGATCCGAACCGTTTCCTGTACCGGAATCCGGTTTTAGGGGAGCATATCCAGAAATTCATGGCCCAATGGGAGCCCGATGTGGTGCATGTCACTTCGTGTGTCACCATGTCTGCGACCATGATCGAGGCGGCGAAAAAACAGCGCCTGCCGGTAGTGCTGACCCTTACCGATTTCTGGTTCCTATGCCCGCGAATAACATTACTCCAGGGCAACGGTTCCCTCTGTGACGGACGCAAGACAGGCTGGGACTGCCTCCGGTGCATGCTTTGGAACGCCAAAGCCTACCGTTGGCTCCGCGCGGTCTTCCCGGAATGGCTCGCGGAAAAGGCCCTGACCTATGCGAGCAGAAAAACTTTTCTGAACCGCCGGCGCGGCTTGAGAGGGATGGCCTTGAATATGGAAGAGCGCGCGTCTTATTTGAGCCGGATGCTGCATGCCGCGGATGTTGTCACGGCGCCATCGGAGCACATGGCCCGGATCACAAGGGAGAGCGGCGTCCTGAAGCCTGTAAGAGTGATCCGCAGCGGGCACGACGTCGCTTGGTTGAAGAACATGCCGGAAAAGAGACCGTCTGCGCGAGTTCGTTTCGGCTATGTCGGTCAAATCATCCCGATCAAGGGGGTGGATATCCTTATCTCGGCTTTCCTTTCGAGCTCGCTGGCGGGACGTGCGGAACTTGTCCTTTACGGGGATCAGTCGGCCGACCCTGATTTTATGTGGCGGCTTGAAGCCATGATCGGCGGCGATGAAAAGAACGTCGTTTTCCGCGGGATTGTTCCCCATGACCGTCTTGGCGAGGTCTTTTCAAATGTTGACGCGGTGGTTGTCCCGTCGCGCTGGCACGAGAACAATCCCAGAATTATCCAGGAATCTTTCGCGAGCCGAACGCCCGTTATCGCCTCCAACGTCGGCGGAATCTCCGAATTCGTTCAGGATGGGAAAAACGGCCTACTGTTCGAGCGCGACGACGCACGCGATCTTGGAAGGCAGCTGCGGCGCGTGGCGGACTCGCCGGAACTCCTTGAAAAGCTGCGCAAGGGAATAGCTCCGGTAAAGACGATCGAGGAGGAAATCGACGAGCTCGAAGGAATCTATCGGGATCTGGTTTCCCGAAAACACGTCCCTGCATAGCCCATGGGCAACCCTCTCCTTCATGTCGATAAAGGGCGGTCCTGCGCAGCTTTAATCAGCGTTTCCCCGTATAAGCGGCGGTGAAAATCAGGGGATGATGCGCAGGTCCCCCGGGGGAGCCGTCGCCGGAGCGGCCTGTAAAGCGGCTACCAGGTTCTGGATATAGGTGAGATCCCCACGGTAAACACTGGGGGCGTCCAGATATTTTTCCAGTTTCTCCCGCGGCCATTTGAGCGCATAGGCGCGCGCCTGAAACTGCGAGGCCGTCTCGTATATATGGGAGTGATACCCCTCCCAGAATACGCGTGCGCCGTCCACTCTCGTGATTTCCTCCGCCCTGGCGATATGCCAGTAGGGCGCTGCCCAGTTCTGGTACTCCAGTGTTTTTTCCACCTTCGCCCGGGCGTTTTTCCAAAGAAAGTCTCCGAGTTCCGGGACCAGCAGGAGAAAGCCTCCCGCCTCGGCGCCCGGCAGCGTCGCCGGGTCCTGATCCAGCAGTGCAAGACGTCTTTGAAGCGCGCCGGCCAGCCACTTCTCGACCTCGGCGGACCGCGTCTGCCCCGCCAGGCTCTGCAGATTCAGGTATCCGTAATAACCGGCGATATAGCCGTTCAGCACATGGGGGTGGGTTAACTCGAATTGCCCCGGATCAGGGATATCCGAGATTTTGCTCCGCAGTTTTTCCAATAATGCCGGCCCCTCTTCCGGGAAGATCTGCGCGTATTTCCAGCAGGCATAAATATTAAAGGGAGGAAAGCGCAAACTTCCCCATTCAGCGCTCTCGGTCGCGCTTTTGGAACGCTGGTCGTAGAAGCCGGCCCATCCATTCGCGTATTCCGGGGGGCGCGCCGCAATTTCGCGCAGCGAACCTTCCGGCCCCATATGGACATAAGTGTGCGGCGGGTAGCGCGCGAACTCGCTCTTGAGATAACTCCTGGCTTCGGTCCTCAAAGGCTCGGTCAGGTATGGAATGGATATCGCCAGTGTGTAAATCAGTTCGCCGGGATTGTGCCAGTAATCGTCAAGCTCATAGCCGTGCCGCTCCGAGTCCTTTGCGTAATGCTGCTCCATAAAGCAAACGCCCGGCGCCAGATGTCCCGCCTGAATCATGCGACGGATCTGCGCCGCCAGACGCGATTCCAGGGTGGAAACCGACGGCAGGCGACCCGAGCAGAGGGGCGGAAAGAGGCAAGAGACCAGCAACAGGATCACAGGCAGCTTCCATCCGGAATGAAAACGATATTTCGAAGAAATTTTCCCGTCCATTTTTTTACTCATGAATCCGCCTGTTGCCCCCCCCGCAGTGTCAGGGGACCATGCATATTACCGCGTTGCTTCGGTGGAAATAGACGCGGCCCCTCAAGGGGACCGGGGGATTCTGGTGCCCGTGTATGCCTGTCGATCCGGCCCATATGGCTCCGTCCTTGAAATTGTTTCCGTATTTACGCTCGGCCCAGCGTCCCCAGTAGCTTCCGAAGGCGGTTTTGAAGGTGGAGAAACCGGCCCAAAAACCGGCGCT
>CAYZTZ010000162.1:0-7173 GCA_964481255.1 uncultured Acidobacteriota bacterium
ATCTCATCGCCCGAACCTCCCATGGCATATTACGGTCGTGGACACGTCGGTTGTAAACGCCTTCGCCGTTCCCGGCGGCTATATTTACCTGACGCGCGGAATAGTCGAGCATATGAACAACGAGGCCGAGCTGGCGGGCGTCCTCGGACATGAAATCGGCCACGTGACGGCCCGGCATTCGGTGACCCAGCTGTCCCAGGGTCAGCCGATGCATTTCCGGACGACATCCGCCAGGGTCCGGGTCAAGCGGGACGTCAGTTCCTCCGTAGGCCCCTCCACCATCACGCGGCACATCGACTGGGTGCCCGAATAGCGTATCAGAACTCTCCCCTTGTCTTTCAATTCCGCCTCGGCCGCCTTGACGGCCTTTTGCAGTTCGGCGATGTCCTCCAGCGGAGGCTTGCGGCTGACGTCCACGTTGATGATTTTCTGAGGCAAGAGAGTCATCACCTTCGCGAGTTCCGACAGGGGCCGGCCATAGTGCCGCATGGCCCGCAGCAGCTGCAGGGCGGTGACGATGCCGTCCCCCGTAGTGTGATGATCCAGAAAGATGACATGGCCCGACTCCTCGCCGCCCAGAACGGCGCCCTTCTCCCGCATCATTTCCAGCACGTACCGGTCCCCGACCTTGCTGATTCCTTCCTGGATCCCCATTCGTTTCAGGGCGCTGAAGAAACCGAGATTGCTCATGACGGTGGCGACGATCAGGTTGTTCTTAAGCAAGCCGAGTTCCTTATACATCCTGCCGCATATGGCCATGACATGGTCGCCGGTAATGACGTTCCCCTTTTCATCCACGGCGATCAGGCGGTCTCCGTCCCCGTCAAAGGCGAGGCCCGCGTCGGCGCTTGTCTCGCGCACTTTGGCGACCAGATCCTCCGTGTGCTGCGAGCCGCAATGGTCGTTGATGTTGACCCCGTTCGGTTCACAATGGATGGCCTCCACGGCAGCTCCCAGTTCTGAGAAAACGGCGGGGGCCAGCTTGTATGTGGCGCCGTTGGCGCAATCGAGCACAATCTTCAGGCCTTCCAGACTCTGTTCTTCGGGGAAGGTGTTTTTGCAGAAGACGATATACCGGCCTGCGGCGTCGTCGAGGCGGTGTGCCTTCCCGATTTCGTCCGCCGTCGGCCGGATGTCCTTGATGCGGCCGGACGAGATCAAATCCTCTATCTCGTCTTCCTCCGCATCGGGCAGTTTATAGCCGTTTCGCGAAAAAATCTTTATGCCGTTGTCCTGATAGGGATTGTGGGAAGCCGAAATGACCATCCCCGCGTCGGCCCTCATGCTGCGCGTGAGGAAGGCGATGCCGGGGGTGCTGATCGGTCCCGCGAGCAGGACGTCCACTCCCATGGAGCAGATCCCGGCCGTCAGGGCGGATTCCAGCATGCAGCCGCTGAGGCGGGTATCCTTGCCGATCACGATGTTGTGTTTGCGCGTCTTGTGTTTTTTGCAAATGTAGGCGGCGGCGCGGCCGATTTCAAGCGCCGTTTCCGCCGTCATCGGGTGAACGTTTGCGACGCCCCGGACGCCGTCGGTGCCGAACATGCGTGTCATGACTCCATTCTCCCTGTTAGGTTTTTTCCCAAAGCGCCGATGCCCAGTCCACAATTTCCTGAAGCCATGCCGTTCCTGCTTGTCGGGATGAAGGGCCGAGGCAGGCCACGGCCGCTATATGGCCCGCGGCTGAATCGGTCCGTTCCCAGTCCTGCAAAAACGCGTCCCGATGCGTTTCGCCGATTGCCGCCGGAGGGCCGGATTTCAGGCGCGCCTCCATTTCCGGCCATCGGTCCGAGAGCGCCTGTTGCTGGGCCTGCAGGGCGGGAGGAAGATCCTCGCCGGTTTCGGAACGGGCGCGCCGGATCGAGAGCGGCATCCTCTCGGCCAGTTCCTTCAGCCGCTTGATGCGTTCCGCCAATGCATCCTCGATCTGCGCCAGGGCGCCGGCATGACAGGCGCACCGGAACGCGTCCGTTCCCATGGTGCGTATCCGGACGCGACGGTACCATTCTTTCAGGGCCCAGAGGTTCCCGATAAAAATCAAGTTATTGGCGACGATCCTGTGGATGCCGCGGTAAACGCCGACGGCGAAGACGCGCCGTTTCTCGGGTTTCGCATCGGGGGCGTAGAGGATCCGCTGCTCGAGTATATCCTCGCGGCAGATGATGCCGGCCGGTATGACGGTGCCGTAAGCAATGCGCGCCGGTCCGACCAGGCCGCCCTGCCCGCCCAGGAATATCGGGGGCTGGTCCAGGAAGACACCGCGCGGGACGTCGCCGATCAGCGAGGGCGTCGCCTTGTCCTGGTGGGGGGTGAAATTGAAGTGGATATAGGACGATCCGATCTCGCTGTGATTTTTGCGGCTGGTCCCGCCCGCCATCAGCGCATCGCAAAAATTGATCAGGCTGCCGGCCGTTACGAAAGAGAGAAAGATGGTCTGTTTTAATCCCACGGCATGAGCGCCTCCCGCTTCCTCCTCCAGAAGGGTGCCGGGCCGCACATTCGCCGCGCTTCCCATATGGACGCCGTCCAGGAAGGTCGCGCCGGAAAAACAACCTCCCTTCAGCTGCACCTTGTGCCCAAGCTGGCAATCCTCGATGGAGACGGGGCTTTCCCTGCCGATCTCGCAGCCGGGACCGATGGAGGTCCGTGCCCCTGCAATCCGGCATCCCGCGTGGAGGATGACGCCCGGCGCGATCCGCTCCGGCTGGACCGCTGGGTCCACATCCACGGAAAAAGGGTTCGGGATCCGAACCCCCCTCTCCAGGAGGCGTTGAACAATCGACGGAAGTTTGGGCGCGTCAATCATTTAGTTATTTCCTATTCTCAGGGGCGATTCCGTTCATCCCGGCGGGATCCCGAATGAATCGTTGGTCTTAATCCTATTCTGCAAACGGCCGTCAACGGAAGCCGTGAACCGGTTCGGGATGAATCCCGGCCCGTTGACCCGCACTTGTATTTTATCGCCATTTCCCGTCATTGCGTGAAACTGAATTCTTTCTCCTTGCCCGATGGCGCCCCGACCGTCTCGATTGGCTGCTTATCTCATCGGTCGCGTCGGCGGTATGCGCGCAGATCTGAAACCTCCGGAGGACGGTCTCCGCCAAAAGAAGGTTTTCTAAAAAACGCACTGGGCTTAAGATCTTAGGCATGCATTGCGAGCCGTTTATGGCAAACTGGGGCGAGGATGATTTCTTGGAGAAGGAGGTGTCGAAATGGCCCAGCCGATCTATAAGGTCTACATGTACAAGCTAACCGAAGCCTGGTATCAATTGTCCGAGAAGGAAAAGGAGAACTATAAAACTCAGGTGAAAGCGGCCTTGAAAAAAGTCAAGGGCAAGGAAGTCATTTCGTGTTTCTCGGGATGGAACTCCGAGCAGTATCTCGGGTGGGGTGTCGAGCAGTTCCCGAATATCGAGGCGGCGCAGAAGTACCACGCCCTCCTTGTCGGCATGAACTACTTCCGATATGTCGACAGCAACAGTTATTTGGGGACGCAAGTTCCCAAGTCCATGTTCTGATCCATGACGACCGACGGCCGCAGATGGCGCCTGGGCGCGCCCCACGGCGCCGTCCGCAGCCCGGTTCTGCAGGATTCGCCCCATGGATCTGACGGCAAAGCGGATCATCGTTCACGGCAGGGTACAGGGCGTGGGTTTCCGCTATTTCGCGCGTCACGTGGGTACCCGCCTGGGCCTGACGGGCGACGTGCGCAATTGTCCCGACTCGACGGTTGAGATCATCGTCGAGGGGCCCGCGCCGAAAGTCTCCGAGTTTATCCGGGAAATGGAACGGGGGCCCTCCCTCGCGCAGGTCCGGCGCGTCGAGGTCGCGGACATTCCGCCCCGGGGTTGTTACAGCGCTTTTTTGATCGAAGGATGGTGAGATGGACGAACTGGAGATCAGGGAACTCAAGGCCGCTATTCGTGAAATCCCCGATTGGCCCAAGAAGGGCATTCTTTTCTACGATGTGACCACGCTGCTGAAACAAGGGCGTTGCCTGGTGCGGACCATCGACGCCCTGGTCGAACCCTTTAGAGACCAGCGGATCGACATGGTCGTCGGCGTCGAGGCGCGCGGCTTTATTTTCGCTCCGGCGGTCGCGTACGCTTTAAGGACCGGCTTTGTCCCCGTGCGGAAGCCGGGGAAGCTGCCCGCCGCCAAGTTCAGGATGGAATATGAGCTCGAGTACGGCACCGACAGCCTCGAGATCCATCAGGACGCGTTGGAACCGGGGATGCGCGTGCTTATTGTCGATGATCTGATTGCGACCGGCGGCACCGCCAGAGCCGTCGCCGAGATGGCGGAAAAGATGGGAGCTACGGTCGCGGGGCTGGATTTCGTCGTTGAACTGGTCGCGCTGAAGGGCAGGGACAAACTCGCGAAATACGACGTCCGCAGCATCCTGCAATATTAGGTCCCGGGCGGCCGGGGATCCGTGCGCCGCGCCCTACTGGTTGTTCACATTCAACCGCAGGTGGATCACTCCGGCTTTTTTTGCGGACTGGCGGCTGGCCGCAGGAACACTCCTGGAAGAGGGCCTGTTGCGAAACGGGAACAGCGTCGCCAAAAGGCCTTTCGGCCCTGCCGTCTTCGCCGATCCGGTTGCAAGGCGGTGGCGCCCCTTGGCTTCCGGAATGCCGGCCAGCAGGCGGGCCAGTTTGTGATAGCACCGCCCCAGTTCCGATCGGGCGTCTCCGGCCAGGGGCTTCCCCGACATCATGGCTTTCGCGGACTCCCTATGGTTGTAGGGAATGCTGAAGTAGATGGGGTAATGCAGCGCCTTTTCCATCAGCTCGGTGTCGATCTCATCCCCGTCCTGAATGCGGTTAAGCACCAGACGGATCTTGTCGGAGGCTTCGCAGGAGGACAGGTGGCGGAGAAGAAGTCCCGTGCGCGAGATGGACGACAGATCCGGATTCAGGACCACGACCATCAATTCGGAAGCCTTGGCCACGACCTGCATCTGCTCCGCGGGGAGCGTGCGCGGCAGGTCGATGACGATGTGGGTGTAGGTCTGCGCCGCGACTTTGAGCAATTTGGCCAGAGTATCGACGCTTGGGAGCTTTTGGCTGCCCCATTCCTTGGGCGCGGGAAGGAGGAAGAATCCGTCCGCCTGGCACATGCAGCTTTCCAGCAGCAGCGAGTCCAGACGCGATCCGGCCGCGAAAACATCCTCGATCTTGTGCTGCGTGGCAAGATTCAGATAGATCGCGGCGTCTCCCACGGGGCTGTCGAGGTCCATGAGAGCGACCCGGCTACCCTGCAGGGACGCGAAGGCGCTGGCGATGTTGATGGCGATCGATGTGACGCCGGCGCCTTCCTTGCCCGCCATAAGGCAATAGATCTTTCCTTCCTGCATCATTTCCAATCGCCGCTGTTTTTCGGCGATATAGCGGTTGATCGCCTGGGTCAGGCTGGCGGGCTGCAGCGGATCCTGCAGGAATTCGCGGGCCCCGGCGCGAACAGCCTGTATGATCAGCTTCGGGTCGGCCTTTTTCGAAATGGCTAAAATGTGCGATTCAGGCAGGACTCCATGCAGCGTCTCGATCGCCAGTATCCCGGCCTGAGCGTCCTCGATGTCGATCAGGATGATTTCCGGTTTGGCGTGAATGAAGTGGCGGGCCGTTTGATCGCTTGGCTTGGAACAGTACTGGTCCGACTCGATCTCAACCCCGAGCAGGCCGGTCGCCTCCGCCAGAATGCGAATACGTTCAAGGTTCTCGTATGTCGGTATCAGAAGTCCCGCGCTGATCTTCGCCGAGTCCATGTTTTCTCACCTGTCATAATCAGGCGGTCCCTATGGGAGTTGAAGCCCCGGATCCCAATCCCTGGATTGCCTGTCGCTCCCAAGGCCCGCTGACAATCGCAAAATAAGACTCCCCGCACCGGCCTCACAGTCTCTTTGCCTTGGCTCTGCAATGCCTTATCGTCACAAAGTCCGAACAGCATTTGGGATTTATTGAACCCGATCCGCAGGCGCAGGGACCCTCCCCGCCTCTGGAGGCAGGGCAGGCCTGCGGCGGAGACGCGCATAAAGCCTTGCGGGGCTTTATCTTGCGGGTTGCAGGCGGATTGGGGCCTTTCGGCATGGAGCGGGGCTTGTCGGGATAGAGGGGATCCGGCGCTTTCGGAGTTTATGCCGTGAACGCGGTGTTTCGGTTATTTCCTGTCGTAAACGCCCTGATAATCGATGTTGTGCGCTTCGTAGTTTTCCTTGAGTCTGCCGCAATAGCGCACGGAGAGCTCTCCGACCTTCACTTTCCCGTCGACCTGTTTGACGGTGATGAACTTGTGCCATTCGGGAGGATCCCATTGGGGGTAGTCCATCCGGTGAAAGCCCAGGAACTTGCTGCTGGCTTTGCGCGCCATGGACGCGTGCAAAACAATCTGTGCGTGCGTCAGAAGACTGAGGTCCTCGAGGCTGCGCATCAGCTTGTGAGGGTCCAGGGCGCGGAGTCTGGGCGCCCATTCCTTTTCGATTTCCAGAAGCGAGTCCAGCCCCATTTTCAGGAGCGATTCCGTCTTGTACTCGCTGCAGAAGTACTGCATCGCGCGCGCGATTCCGGCATGCAGCTCTTTCCAATCGATTCCGGCGCTTCTGCGGACGGGCGCATACGCTCTGGACTTTTCCCGCGAAATCTGGTCTCTCGACAGCACCGGGTCCGGCGCCTGCAGGGAAAAGGCCGCTGCCTTTCTCCGTCGCGGCCCTCGGCTCCTTTGAACCGGCCTTCCTCATCGCGTATCTTGCCGCCCATCTTCTCAAGCTCAAGAAGGGCGTCGTAGCTTTCGCGGCATTGTATCTGGCGGCCGATGCCGCAGCCGTATCCGCCGAAAGCGTCGGTCAGCCGCTCGGCCCAGGCGTCGGGGTCGACCTTGGACAGAGGGTTCGCGGGTGCGTCGCACCAGTGGTCGCACCCGGGCCCTCCGGCTCCGCTGCGAATGGTCGCCGATTTTTCGACCAGGGCTACGCGGACGCCTTTTCGCGCGGCGCTGATGGCCGCCCAGCAGCCGGCGATGCCTCCGCCGAGGACGAGGACGTCCGTCTCGATCTCCCTCTCCTCGCCGTAGCGGATCGGGTAGGGCCACAAGGGCGGTCGGCCCTCGCTTCGGAGGTATTCATGAAAAGTGGTCATTGTCTTCGCCTCTCCGATGGACTTTCGCGGCCCGGGCCCC
>CAYZTZ010000163.1:0-7161 GCA_964481255.1 uncultured Acidobacteriota bacterium
CTCTCCAGAGGCTGTCTCATAACTGGGAAATTAAAAAGATCGCTTTAATGGAATCCGTTATTTACGGCCGCTGAATGATCGGGCAAGCGAGTTTTGAGACAGCCTCTCCAGAGCCGTGCGTCTGCCTGCTCCCCATGATCACCGGACGATTCCGGAGACCCGCCCGCACGTGTTTTTGTTTTGACAGCTGGGCCGTTGACGTCCCGCGAAAAGCCGAATAAGCTGACCCCAGGGAACAACAAGGGGAGACGATTATGGACGATCTCACGGATGAGGAACCGGGAACGCAAGTCAGAAAGACCCTCTGCTGGCCCTCTCCGGGCTGTCACTGCAATTGCGGCCTGCTGGTGCGCGTCAAGGACGGCAAGATCCTGAGCATTAAAGGAAACCCGGAGTTCCCTTATAACCGCGGAGCAGTCTGCGCGGAGCGCGTCCCGCACTTCCGTAAGTGGCTGGAGCACCCCGACCAGCTGATGCACCCGCTCAAACGGAAGGGCGAACGGGGCGAGAATCGCTGGGAGAGGATATCCTGGGATGAGGCTCTGGACGAAATCGCCGCGAAACTGCAGAGGATCAAGGCTGAAAACGGCGCCGAAAGCCTCGCCACAATCGAAGGGACCTACCGCTCGGATTTCTATCCCATACGCGCGCGCTTTCTGAATCTTTTCGGCAACCCCGCCAACGTCGGCGCTTCCGGGACCGCCTGCGCCTGCAACAAAGTCGCCCTCGCGTTCGCGCTGGCCGGCACAAACATCCCCTGTATTCTCGCTCCGCCCATCAAGCACCTGAATTGCCTGGCACTGCTCGGCAGGGACTACGCGGCGGCCAATCCCGTCCGGCGGCGCCCGATGCGCAAGTGGCGCGAACAGAAACCGGAGGCGAAGCTGATCGTTGTCGATCCGCGGCGGACAGGGATGGCGGAGATGGCGGACATGTGGCTGCAGATCCGCCCCGGCACCGACACGGCCCTGCTCATGGCCTGGATCCACGTCATCATCGAACGCGGCCTCTACGACAGGGAATTCGTCGAGCAATGGACCTACGGCTTCGAGCAGCTCAGGCGGCGCGCCGCGGAGTACACTCCGGAACGGGCGGCGGAGATCACATGGATCCCCGCCGACCAAATAGTCGCCTCCGCTATAGCGTACGCCTCCAACAAACCCGCCTGCATCCACAGCGGCCTGGCACCCGATCAGCTGGGACGCAACGCCACGCGCGTCGAGCAGGCCAAGCTCTGCCTGCACGCGATCACGGGGAACATGCGCGGCGGTGCGCCCGGCCTGGCTCCCGAGGGGCCGGGACCCGTCGTGAACGGCGTGATGGCGGTGCGCGATTCCATGCTGCAGATGGCCGAACTCTGTCCCCCTGAGCAGCGCGCCAAACAGCTTGGGAGCGACCGTTTCAAACTGATGACCTGGCCCGCGTACGAGCGTATGAACGAATTCTACGAGCGAACCTATGGCGTGCCTCTGCCCATGAGCGGACATAGTTTCTCCGCTCCGGAACCGGTCATCTGGCGCAGCATTATCGACGGCGTCCCTTATCCCGTAAAGGCTCTCATCACATGGGGCAGCAACCCCCTGCTCAACGCGGCCAACACCCGAATGGTATACAGGGCCCTGAAAAGCCCCAACCTGGAACTGCACGTGGTGCTGGAGCACTTCATGACGCCGACGGCTCTGCTGGCGGACTACGTCCTGCCGGCGGCCAGCAAGCTGGAAAGGGGGACGCTGTCCACGATGGAGGACTTCACGTCCGTGTTCGTCGCCGGCGAGCGCGCCGTTGCGCCGATGGGAGAGCGCAGGACCGACTACTATTTCTTCCGCGAACTCGCCCTACGCCTCGGTTTCGGAAAGTACTTCCCGTGGAAAACAGAAGAGGAGCTTTATGACTATCGTCTGCAGCCCCTGGGCATCACTTTTGAGGAGGCGGCCGCCCGAAGATACGTGATCGCCGGCTCGGAACCCTGGACCTACGAGAGGGTCAATCCCCGGACGGGCAGGGCCACCGGGTTCGCGACGCGCAGCGGCAGGTTTGAGCTTTATTCAAACCTGCTCGAAGAGCTGGGATACGACCCGTTGCCTTATTTTGAAGAGCCGCCGGAGAGCCCGCTGAGCACTCCGGAAATCGCCAAACAATATCCTCTCATCCTTATCAACGGCGGACGATTCCTGCCGATGTTCCAGTCCGAGCATCGCCAGTTCGGCATGGGATTACGCGAGCAGCACCCCGATCCGCTTCTGCAGATCCACCCGGAAACCGCCGCCGCACTGGGTCTTCGCGAAGGGGACTGGGCCAGGATCGAGACCCCGAGAGGCTCCATTGTCATGAAGGCTCAGCTGACAAAGGGAATCGACCCGCGGGTGGTGCACGCGGAGCACTGCTGGTGGTTCCCCGAGCAGCCCGCGGAGGAGCCGTCGCTCCATGGCCTGTGGCAGTCGAACGTGAACGTGCTGACGACGGACGAGCCCGACTCCTGCGACCCGGTTACGGGAAGCTGGCCGGGCAGGGCCCTGTTGTGCCGGGTGCGCCCGGTTTCAGCAGAGTAGCGGACAGAAGCGCGTGGAATCGGCCGAAGCCGGCCCCCTTCCACCGGAAACGCCGGCGGAACAAGCTATATCGGGGGCAAAGAGCGAGTGCCGGCAAGAAAGCCGAATGCCGTCCCTTCTGTCCAGCCGCACGCTGGATGCTATGATGCTTCCGGCCCGCCGCATGCAATCGGGGAGATGCCGCAGGGTTCTGCAACAACCTATTGATAGTCGCCGCTGCAGGGCGCAGGCGGTATAATATCCAGCGGGTCGAAGCATGGGATCCGGGAAATGCGCTCTCGAGCATTGCCTTAAACCGCATGCATCAAGGTCCGGTCACTTCGGGCGAAGGTACCTCTATGAGCATCAAGGAGCGGCCCAACCATTCCTTATATATCCGCATTTTGCGCCGGATGTCATCGGAGTCGAGGCTGATGAAGGCTTTTGAGCTGACGGAGTTCTCGAAAAAACTTTTCCTTCATGGACTGCGCAGGCGTTTTCCGGAACTGGATGAAAAGGAGCTGCACCGGGTTTATCTGGATCGGCTGGCCAAATGCCACAACAGGAACTATTAGCCAAGGTTGTCCGCGCTCTGGAAAGGCTGGACATCGACTATATGATCACCGGTTCCATCGCGTCGAGCCTTCAAGGCGAGCCTCGGTCCACGCACGATATCGATATTGTGGTGAATCTTCCCGGGTCCAAAGCGCTGGATATGGCAAAGGCTTTCCCACCGCCCGACTATTATATCGACCAGGACGCTCTCGTCGAGGCTGTGGCCGCCAGGGGGATGGCAAACCTCATTGATACGGCTTCGGGAGACAAGGTTGACTTCTGGATGCTGACGGACCAACCCTTTGACCTCTCGCGTTTTGCACGCAGATATCACGAGGAGGTGCTGGGCCTGCGCCTGGCTGTATCCGCGCCTGAAGACACAATTCTGATGAAATTGCACTGGTCCAAAATGTCAGGCGGGAGCGAAAAACAATTCACCGACGCCCTCCGCGTCTATGAAGTGCAGTACGAAAAGCTTGACCGGGAATATCTGCGGGAATGGGCTTCAAAGCTCGGCGTCGACAGGGAAATGGAAAGATTGAGGAATGAGGCTGAGACCGCCTGAAGCGCGGCCTCTCTCACTCATGTCTTGGCATCGCGGCCCGCGTTCTCTCCGGCGAAAAGAGCCGCGCCGAGAGCGGCCGTGATCTGCGGGCTTTCCAGGGACACTATTTTCTTTCCCAACTCCTCCTCAAGGGCTTTGGCGACTCCGGCGTTTTTGGCCACGCCCCCGGAGAAAACAATGGGCTCGACATAGCCGATCTGTGCGCCGGAGCCCATGCCGACCACCCTCCTGGCGATGGACCTGCTTATTCCGTAGGCGATATCCTCCTTGGCCCAATGCTCCGATAGAAGAGAAATGATCTCGGATTCGGCGAACACGGTGCAGACGCTGCTCAGGGTGCACCGCTTCGTGGACATGAGCGCGCGCCGCCCCAGCTCGTCGATGGGCAGGTTCAGTATTCTTTCGGTCAAGACTTCCAGAAAACGTCCCGTCCCGGCGGCGCACTTGTCATTCATCTCGAATCGGGCGACGGTTCCTTCCGCGTCCAGTTCGATCACCTTGCTGTCCTGTCCGCCGATATCGATGATGGTCCGCACGGGAGGGAACAAGAGTTTCGTCCCCTTGGCATGACAAAGGATCTCCGGCATCGCCTTATGGGAAGACCGGAACGCTTTGCGCCCGTAGCCCGTGGATACGATATACCGGACGGCGCTCGCAGGTTTTCCGATTTCCCCCAGAGCCCGACGGAGCGCTTCGGAGCCGCTCTCTTCGCGGTCATAGAGGGTGGGTATCAGGGAAAACGCCTGGATTTCAGCGTGCTCGTTGATGACCACCGCCTTGGTGGTGACGGAGCCTATATCCACGCCCGCAAACATGACTTGTTCATGCCTTCCGCATCTTGACGATTTCGCATATGCTTTCAATCCGCGTTCTCAGGGCCTCCGGGCTGTAATCCCTGTCCTCCCAGTTGTCCCCCTCGATGTAGAACACGGGCAGTTGAGTCCTTTCTTCGACCATGCGGGCCAGCAGCCGATGGCTGCTCCCCAGCCAGCGGTCGAAATCCATCAGGCCGAAGACCATGCCGTCGACCTTGTGCGCGATCATCTTTTCACAGATCTGTTCGGCCTGGTAGCCGGGATTGACCATGCCCGACGTCCTTAGCCAGCTTTCCGCCGCGGCCATATACGGATCCTCGAAAGAAGACGGCCTGAGCTGTTTTTCGGTCAGAATGAAAAACTCGCTGAGGGGGATGCCCACGCCGTTTTCCTCGAACATTTTGGCGATCCAGGGAACGGAGGGGTGCATGCTGTATATCAGGAGTTTGGGAGCGCCCGGGGGCAATATGCCCTCCCGTTTGGCCACTCTCTGCCTCACTTCCTTGAGAGTGAGGTCGAGAGCCTTCTCCAGGGATTCCATACCGGTATTCAGGGGCGTGAACAGGCCCTCCCAAAAGAAGCGCCCGCTGACCGCTCCCAGAGGTTGCGGATCCGCGCTCATCAATCTGCCCAGCTCCGCCAGTTTTGCCGCGTAATTCTGCCAGAGTTCTATAACCTCCTTGATCTTCTGTTCTGAAACCCTGATCCCGATTTCCCTCTGAACGAATTCGAATCCATCCTTCATCTGGGCGGCCAGGTACTCCACCCTTTCAGGGACTTCATCTTCCACGGTGCCCAGGGGCTGGTCGTGAGGCAGGCGCGTGATATAGGTTTTCCACCCGGGATCGTGGTAGAGGCGGATGAACTCGTCCGTCTTGGGGCCTTCGTCGCACACGAAACCCCATATCCAGCTGATGTCCGGAGAGGGGATGACGCCCCGCCTGCGGATGGCGTAGCGGGTCTTATTCAAGGCGCAGTGACGGCAACCGTAGGGGATTCCGTTCCTTTCGGCTTCCTCCAGGAAAGGGTCGAGCTTGTGAAAGAAACCGTTCATCACGAAGGTGACGAAAATATCCGGGAAAGAGACGAACACTTTTTCCGGCGCCGTTAATTTGAGCGCGTAGTAGAAATGCAGGATGGCGGGAAGGATCCCGTAGACTACTTTCACTCCTTTCCGCCTATATTCGTCGGCTTTCGTCAGGTCGATCGTTTCCTTCACAAAGCAGCCCAGCAGTTTTCTGATTCCTTCCAGTTCCAGGGCGAAGTGGGCGGGGAGGCGTTCCTCGACGGCGTATCGTATATCGTCTTCCGTCAGGCCGATCTTTTCGGAAGCCCTGCGCCACTCGGGCAGATACCGGGGCATCTCATCTGCCTCAAACCCTGTCACCCTCAGAAATTCCTCGTTGATATCCCTGGCCATGTTGATCAGTTCCTTCTCCGCTTAACGGACTCGATAAAGCTTTCAACCCTCGTCGTCAGGGGCCCTACGGCTTCCCTGGAGTATTCGTAGGAGGACTCAAGCTTTAAAAAGGGGATGCCGATCTGTTTCAGCGCTCTCGACAGGATCGAGCTTTCCATGTCATAGATCTCTTCGAAGGACAGCCCGTACCAGATCACCCCGTCGATGTCGGAATCCCGGATGAGTTTTTTCACAGATTCGATTCTCTCTTCCCAGGCGGGTTGAAAGATTGAGGGGGGCGTCCTTTGCAGATAATAGGTTTCCGCCAGATTTCTCATCAGATCGCCGTCCGTTCTCGTATTCCAGGCGCAGTGTCTCATCCCTTCGTCCAGGAACTCGGCGGCGAGGACTGCCCCGGAATCCTCGACCAGCTTCGGCACGACATAATCGCCCACGCCCACGACATGACCGGCCAGAAGTATCCTCGGCGCTTCAGGGGCGAAGCGGGCGCCGGCTCTTTCAAGATCCCGATGAAGATCCGCAAGCTTGCCGGTCAGGGCTTCCGGATCGCAATAGAAGGAATAGTGGTTGAGCCGGATGAAGTCGTTCCCGCCGATGGGGGGCGGATGCGTTTTTCGCAATCGATCGATCTCCGCCATAAGGCTCCTTATTCGATTGGCGGATTCGATGGATTTTTGAAGCGCTTCTTCCGATATGCCCCGGCCGGTGAGAGCTTCGAGTCTTGCTCTCAACCGAAGCAGACCCTTCCAATAGTAATCCCGGGAAATGGTCTTTTTCCAATCGGGGGGCACGCCCAGCCGCGCCGTAGGCAGCTTGAAGTATTCGAACAGGTCGGCCAGCCGCGATTCATGGCAGTCGCTGCACTGCACAACGATAAGGTCGAGCATGGGGACCACGGGATCCAGGCCCAGGAGGTGATACCCGATCTGGGACCTGGAATAGGGGCTCATAAAGCGGAGCATGTAAGGAATGACCGCATCCGGTGGCTCGGGTTGCCCGCCCCTGCAGAGCAGATAGGGCAGCGCCCCGGAAGCAAAAATCAGCTCCTCCGGGACGAACCTTCCGACATACCCGACAATCTTGATTCCCTTGGCCTTCCGCTCCTTCAGCTGTTCCGGCCGGGTTCCTGCGATTTTGGCCAGTTGGTTCAGTATCTCCATTGACGTTCCCCTCTTCGAGCCAAGGTAGCATAATATCGGGGGACAGGCTACACTGTCCCCTCTAAATTCGGGCGCGTCCCCTGGGCCGCAGAGACGGCCTGGCTGAGATAAAATGACC
>CAYZTZ010000164.1:0-7023 GCA_964481255.1 uncultured Acidobacteriota bacterium
TACGGACGGGTCTGGAGACCCGTCCTCACGAAAAAGCAGGAGATGGAAATTGTTTTGGATTATGGCGGGGTTTGTGTATGATAGGGTCAAAGTCCATTTAACGGGAGGAAGTTGCCATGAATATTCTTATCGCCTGCGTGATCATCATCGCGCTCCTTTCCATCTACTCTCCCTTTATTTTTATCCGCTGGGTTAAAAAGATAGTGAAAACCCTGGAGCAGATAGAGGCGAATACGAGGAAGTAATCCGCACGGCGCTGGAGAGCCGTGCTCACACGTTACCCGCGGGGCTTGCGGCGGGTGAGGTCGTCCAGAAGAGAATAGACCACCGGGACGGCGATCAGGGTCAGGAGCGTCGATGTGATCAGGCCGCCGATAACGGCGCGCGCCATCGGCGCCCGCATCTCCGAGCCCGCGCCGATCTCGAACGCCAGCGGCAGCATGCCGAAAATCATCGCCAGCGTCGTCATCACGATCGGCCGGAAGCGCGTCCGGCCCGCCTCGATCAGGGCCGCCGCGCGCTCCCTGCCGGCTTTGCGCAGCCTGTTCGTGTAGTCGATCAGCAGGATCGCGTTCTTCGTCACCAGCCCCATCAGCAGAATCAGCCCGATCATCGACATCATGTTCAGGGTGTCGCCCGTCAGCAGCATCATGCCCGCCACCCCGATCAGCGATAGCGGCAACGACAGCATGATCGCCAGCGGGTGCGTGAAACTGCCGAACTGCGAGGCCAGGATCAGATAAATGAATATGATCGCAAGGATCAGCGCCTCATAAATGTAGTCGAAGCTCTCCCGCATGTCCTCCGACTGACCGGTGAAGTCCACGAGGTATCCCGGCGGCAGATCCAGCGCCTTCACCATGTCCTTGAGATCCTCCTCGACGTCCCCCATCGGGCGCCCTTCGATGTTGGCCAGAACCCGCACCTCGCGCACCAGGTCCAGGTGACGGATCTGAGCGGAACTCGCTCCCCTGCGGAACACGGCGACCTGGCCCAGGGGGACCAGGAGATCGCGCCCGGCCCGGTCCTTCTTCGTGCTCAACAGGTCGATGTCCCGGAGCGTCTCGACCGAGCGGCGTTTCTCGCCCGCGAGGCGCACCCGCACGTCATACGCGTCGCCGTCCTCGTCCTCGAACTGCGTCGCCACTTCCCCGTTGAGCAGAGTCCGCATCGTCATCGCCAGCGAATCAAGGCTGATGCCGAGATCCGAGGCGAGCTTCCGGTCGACGCGCACGCTGATCTCAGGCTTGTCCATGTCCAGGCTCCGGTCGACGTCCACCACGCCCGGAACCGCCCGCATCCTTTCCATCAGGCCGGCCGATATCCGGTCGATCTCCGCCATGTCCGGCCCTTTGACGCTGAGCTGCATCGGGCGCGCGTCCCCGAAGTCCGCCACGTCCTCGATGCTGATGACCGCCCGCCCGTAAGAGGCCATGTCTTTGCGCAGCAGCGCGCGCAGGTCGTCGTCCGAGAGTTCCCTTTCCGACTTCGGCTTGAGCTTCACGTAAACCGTCCCCTCGTTCATGGCCCCCGTGAAACCCGCGCCGATGGTCGTGAAGGTGTAGCTGACGCCCGGCTTCCCGGAGATCACCCGCACGATGTCGTTGGAAATGGCTTCGGTCTGCTCCAGGGAGCTCCCGGGGTTCGTCTTGAAGCTCACCTGAAATTCGCCGCGGTCGTATCCCGGGAAGAAGTCCCGCCCGAGACTTCGAAACAGCAGGACGCTTCCGCCGAAGAGCAGAACCGCCGAAACCATGATCAGCGCGCGGTGCCGCAGGGCGTAGGATATCGCCTTCTCATACACATCGCGCAGATCCAGAAAGCGGTTGTCGAAGGTCTCGAGTACGCGCGCCAGGCCGCGCCGGCGGATGCCGGCCTCAATCGCCGGATCATACCAGCGCGAGGAAAGCATCGGGTCCAGGGTGAAGGAGACGAACAGCGAGACCAGCACCGCGAAGGCCACCGTGATGCCGAACTCGTAAAAGAAACGGCCGACAATGCCCTTCATGAAGGCGATCGGCACAAAAACCGCCATGATGGAGAACGTCGTGGCCATCACCGCCAGGCCGATCTCCGACGTGCCGTAGCGCGCCGCCTCCATGTGGTTCTTCCCCATCTGCATGTGCCGCACGATGTTTTCCCTGACCACGATCGCGTCGTCGATCAGCAGGCCGACCGACAGAGACAGGCCCATCAGCGTCAGGATGTTCAGTGAGAAATCCAGGACGTTCATGGCGATGAAGGCGGATACGATCGACACCGGCAGGGTCAGGCCCGTGATCACCGTGCTGCGCCAGCTGTTGAGGAACAGAAACACGATGAAAACCGTGAAGAGGGCGCCCAGAATCAGGGTGGTCGTCACGTCCTCCACGGCGTCGCGGATGAACTTGGAGGAGTCCCGCACCACTTCCAGGCGCGTGCGGCCCGGCAGTTCGCTGTTCAAAACGGGGAGCGCGTCCTTGACCGCCTCCGCCACGTCCACCGTGTTGCTGCCCGACTGCTTGCGCACCTCGATGGCAATGCTCCTTCTGCCGTTGATCAAGGCCAGAGTGCGCTGCTCCTCGTAGCCGTCCGCCAGCCTCGCGATCTCGGCCAGGCGCACCGGGACCCCGCGGATCGTCTTGACGACGAGATCCTGGAATTGAGCCGGGTCCTCGACCTTGCCCTGCACGCGCACCAGCTCTTCCACCGCGCCGCTTGTGACCTTGCCGGCGGGCACCTCCATGTTCTCGCGGCGGATGGCCGTGACCACGTCGGGCACCGTCAGGCCGTAGGCCTTCAGGCGCTCGGGTTCCAGGAATACCTGGATCTCGCGCCTCTGGCCGCCCACGATCTTGAGAGAGCCGACGCCCTCGATGTTCTCCAGACGCTTCTTGATGACCTTTTCCGTCAGTGCCGTCAGCTCCTTCGGGGAGAGCTGGGGAGAGGTGACAGAAATCGAGACGATGGGCATTTCGGTCGGGTCCATCCGCTCGACGACGGGCTCCTCGATGCCCGCCGGGAAATCGCGGCGCAGGGCGTTGATCTTGCTCCGTACGTCCTGCGCGGCCGTGTGCACGTCGATTTCCAGCTCGAATTCAATCACCACCATCGACATCCCTTCCGTGGTGATGGAAGTGATGGTTTTGACGCCTTCGATCGGGTTGACGGCTTCCTCGACGCGCTTGGTGACTTCCGTTTCCACCGTCTCCGGGGCTACGCCGGGATAAATCGTCTGGACGGTCACGACCGGAAAGTCCACGTTGGGGAAAAGGTCGATGGAGAGCTCTCTATAGGAAAAGATGCCCAGCGTCACCAGCGCGAGCATCATCATCGTGGCGAAAACCGGCTGCTTGATCGACAGGTCGGACAGAACCATCTGGAAACCCCGTTTAACCTATTCCGTGAGCACGGCTCTCTGTTTTTGTGTGAGCAAGGCTCTCCAGAGCCGTGCGTTTCCCCGGGAAATTATCGTGAGCACGGCTCTCCAGAGCCGTGCGTCAGCCTCTATCGCTGCTTACGGACGGGTCTGGAGACCCGTCCTCACGAAGAATTGGGGAGACCTGTCCTCACACGAAATTGGGGAGACCCGTCCGCACACGGGAGATTACTCCACCCGCACGGCAGTGCCGTCTTTAAGCGCAGGCCCTATCTCCGTAATCACCACGTCCCCTTCGCTCAGACCCTCGCGCACCCACACGCGGTCCGCCTGGCTGCCGCCGATCTGAATGCCCACGCGGCGCGCCTTGCCATCCCGGACAACAAACACACCGGAGCCTGAACCCCCTTCCTCTTCCGGTATCAGGGCGTCGCGCGGAACCACCAGGACCCCGCTCTCGCGTCCCGTGACAATCTCTCCGCGGGCATACATGCCGCTCCGCAACTCCCCGCCGGGGTTGCCGATCTTCAGTTTCACCCTGACCGACCGGTTCTCAGCCTGCACGGCCGGGTTGATGGAGGAAACCACTCCGTCAAACCGCCTCTCCCCGAAGGTGGGCGTCGTAAACGCCGCGCGCTGGCCGACGCGAATCGCCGCAAGCTGATACGAAGGCACGTCGCACTCCAGCTCGAGTCGGCTGTTGTCCACCAGTGTGCAGATCGAGACACCGGGGACAAGCAAAGACCCCCTGTCATACGTCTTCTGCTGAACATGCCCCTGAGTGGGGGCGTGGATCTTGCAGTCCCTCAGGGCCTTTTCCGCAACCGCCAGGGCCGCGCGCGCCTGGCCGATCTGGGCCTCGGCCAGACGGACCTGCGATTCGGCTTCCTTCACGCCGGTTTCGGCGGCCTGGTGGTCCTTCTGGGTGATGCCGCCCGTGCGCAGGAGGTTATCCGCCCTCTCCTTCTCCGTCCTCGCGTGCTCGGCTGCGACCTTCGCTCTCTCCAGACCGGCTTCGGCGACCGCCAGGGCCGCGGCCGCCTGGTCATAGGCCAGACGGTAATTGACCGGGTCGATTTCCGCAAGGAGCCGGTCCTTTTGCACGAAATCCCCTTCCTCAAAATACACGGCGATCAGACGCCCGCCGACCTCCGTCTTGACGTCCACCACCGACTGGGAACGCAGAGTGCCGGAAAACGGGACCGCCGCGACCCACTCCTGGCGCTTGACGGGCTCGGCCTTGACCACCAGCTCCGACGTCTGATTGTTCAGGGCGGCGTCCGAGCCGTCCGGATTTTCAAAAAGACGGCACGCCGGTTGAACGGCCGCGGGCGGCAGAAGCGCCAGGATCAAAACATATTTGGAAAAGCGACTGTTCACCAGTTCACCTCCCGGTCGAGAATCGGACTGCCCGTCGCCAGGCGCAACCGGGCTTTCGCCATTTCATAGTCGTAGGTAGCGCTGATCTGCGAGTTCCTGGCCACGGTCAGGGCCGTCTGGGAATCGTTCACGTCCAGAGTCGTCGCGGCCCCGTACTCGTAATTCGCCTGCATCATGGCCAGCACCTTCTCCGCCTGCTCCACGCTGAGCCGCGCCGCCTCGATGGCCCTGGCGGAGGAGCGCATATCGTCGTAGGCTTGCTTGACCTCCAGCTTGACGTCGTTCTCGAGCTGGGCCAGCCTCTGCTCCGCGGCCCGGAGGCGCGACACGCCCTGCATGACCAGCCCCGCCTTTCGCCCGCCGTCGATAAAGGGAAGCTTGAAGTTGAACGCTATGTTCCATCTGGAATAGTCGCTGTCAAAAGAGTTTTTCAGCTCACGAACCGTATAGCCGTAATGCCCTTCCATGTCGACGCTCAGCTTGTTTTCCGCTTGCGCGAGGGACAGGTTCAGGCGGGCCTCCTGCACCACATGCCGCGCCGCCTGAATTTCCGGGCGCTGTTCCAGCGCGCGGCGCTGGATTTCCTCCAGGCCGCCCACGGGCCAGGGGCGGTGCTCCAGGCTGCCGACGATCTGAGTCGGATTCGCGAGGTCCACGACGATCAGGTTGTTGAGCGCGGCGCGCGCCAGAGTTATGCGGTTGGCGGCGCGTATCAGCAACGGTTCCATGTTGGCCACGTCCACCTCCGACCTCAGGACATCGACCTCGGTGGCCACGCCGTTGGCAAATCGGTTGCGCGCTTGTTCCAGATGCTGCACCCGCAGGCGGTGGTTTTCCCTGACGAGCTCCTCGTTGGCCTCCGCCAGAAGCAGGTCGTGAAACGCGCGGAAAACGCTGAAGGTGATCTGCTGGCGCACCGCCTCGCGCGAGGCGGTCTTTTCCTTGAGGCTTTCCTCTGCAAGGCTGACCGCGGTGCGTACTTTTCCCGCGGTGTAGATCGGCTGCCGCAACGTCACGCCGTAATCGAAAAGGTTACTCGCGCTCGGCACCAGCGCCTCGCGGAATTCCTCGGGCACCTTGTCGAAACTCGAGCTGTTGAGGATCATGGGGTCCCGCGTCCTCAGGCCGTAGCCCTGCAGGGACACCTGAGGGTACGCCTCGGAACGCACTTCCTTGATTTTTCCTTTCAGCTCGTCCAGCTCCTCCTGGGCGATCAGAACGGCGGGATTGCGCTCGAGCGCGAGTCGGACCGCCTCCTCCAGCGCCAAGGGCGCCCGCGGCTCCTGGGCGAAGGCGCGCATGAGGCCGGCAGCCGTTATCCACAAAAGAATGCAGCGTCGTATCAATGTCATCGCCCGCCCCCTTTTACTTTACCGATCGGTAAGCCTTTTTTGCCCTGCTGCAGGCAGGGCACAAGCAGGTCTACCAGCCTCTCGGCGTTGCGCCGCGTTAGAGTCCGCCTGCCGGTGAAGAGATACTCCAGGATCTGGATCAGCATCATGCCCATGAGGGCGGTGGCGGTGAGATCCGGGTCCGGCAGGCGCTCCCCTGCGTCGATCCTCTCCCTGACGAAGCCCGCGATGACGTCGCGCTGACGCTGAAACTCCTCGATGAAATTGAAATAGGGGAGTTCCTCCTCGGGTGAAAACAGCATGCGGAAGAGGAAACGCACTCTGTCCGGGTCCTCGCGGCAGTTGCGGAATTCCGACCAGAGGTACGGGACGAGACGTTCCTTCAGGGTTCCGCGGGAGTCGGACAAGTGCAGCAGGTTCTTCCGGCCCTGATTGAAAAGGTCGAGCATCAGCTCCCGGTAGAGCTGTTCCTTGCTGCGGAAGTGGTAATAGAGGACCGGCTTGGTGACGCCGGCCGATTCGCAGATCTCGCGGATGGAACAGGCGGCGTAGCCCTTCTCGGCGAACAGCCGCATGGCGATTTTGAGGATTTTGTTGCGTGCGCGTTTCATGGCGCACGAATACTATACCGGGCGGTATAGAATTTCAAGGCGAAATTGTCTCTATCAGCCTATTGTTCAGACAGGCGGCTCCCCTATTTATTTTCGTGAGCACGGCTCTCCAGAGCCGTGCGTTAGCCTCTATCGCTGCTTACGGACGGGTCTGGAGACCCGTCCGCACACACTCCCTTTTTCGTGAGCACGGCTCTCCAGAGCTGTGCGTGATCCTTTATCACTGCTTACGGACGGGTCTGGAGACCCGTCCTCACACACTCTCTTTTTTCGTGAGCACGGCTCTCCAGAGCCGTGCGTTAGCCTCTATCGCTGCTTACGG
>CAYZTZ010000165.1:0-6949 GCA_964481255.1 uncultured Acidobacteriota bacterium
TTGGCGCCCATGTCGATCACGCCGTCCGGGGGACCGTAACAGCCCCGGCAGGGAACACCCGAAGTCATGCAGCGGGCGTCGCAGCCGCCGCGCGTGACGGGGCCGACGCACAGGAATCCCTGTTCCAGAAAACATGTGTCCGGGTCGGGCTGGGCGGTCGCGATGCGCTTGAAGGCGGTGATCTTTTTTTCGTGCTTTTTGCGCGGGCATTCGTCGCACTGCGTCTTTTGCGAGGCCCCGATGACCGATCCTTTCGGCGGAAGCTGGCCGGATATAATCGCCTGCGCGACATTCCAGACCTGCTTCGGCGTCGGCGGGCATCCCGGCATGTAATAATCCACGTCCACGACCTGGGCCAGGGTTCGGACCGTCTCGTGGAATTCCGGAATTGTCAGATCCCCTTCAGGCGACGGAGTTTTCGGTTCGGGGACTATTTTGTCGGGATTGTCCATGGAAGGAACTTCGTGGTAAACCCGTTTAAGGATAGACTCCCTGGTGAACAGGTTCGCCAGTCCCGGGAGGCCGCCAATATGCGCGCAGGACCCGAAAGCCACAAGCACCTTCGATTTTGCGCGCAGAAGATGGGCTAAATGTTCGTTTTCCGAATTCCGCACCGCCCCGTTGAAAAGCGTCACGTCGATATGGCCGTCCGGCATCGCCTCCACGTCCTTGTATTTGAAATCGGTCGCGATCGGCCAGAAGACGATGTCCGCGGCTGCCGCAAGCTCGAGTATCTTCTCGTGTATGTCGAGAATCGCCACGTCGCAGCCTCCGCACGCGGCCGCCCAGTATGCTGCAAGCTTCAGTTTTCCCATCCATGCCTCCGATATCAGAATTCCGTCACAAGTCTCCGTCTTAAGGCCCCGCGGTTCGGGTTTCTCGGAGCTCGGCTCCGGAACCGCAATCTTCATGCCGCCGAAGGAGCCGGTTTTTTCTTTGCCGCCGGCTTGATCTTTGAAGGCCCCAGCTTCCGGACGGCCTCCGTGATTTCATTCACCACTTTAGCCCAACGTTCTCCTTCGCCGGCCGAAACCCATTCCAGGCGGAACCGCTCCGCTTCAATGCCGTAATCCGCAAGCATTTTCTTGAGCAGGGCCATGCGCCGGATAGTCTTGTAGTTTCCCTCGATATAGTGGCAATCGCCCGGATGGCAGCCCGCCACCAGGACCCCGTCGGCCCCGTCGGCAAACGCCTTCAGAATAAAAGTGGGGTCCACCCGGCCGGAGCACATCACGCGGATCACGCGGACGTTGGGCGAGTACTTGATGCGGGAAGTCCCCGCCAGATCGGCGCCGGTGTAGGAACACCAGTTGCATAGAATGCCGACGATTTTAGGCTCGAACGTCATACAACACCCCTTCTATTTCGGAGAACAGCTGTTCATCGGTGAAATGCCGCGCGGTGATGGCGTGGCTGGGGCAGGCGGCCGCGCAGGTCCCGCACCCCTTGCACAGGACGTCGTTGATCACGGTGACGTTTTTCTCTTCGTCGAAGCTGATGGCTGAAAGCGAGCAGAGCGTGTTGCAGATTCGGCAGCCGGAGCACTTGTCCGGGTCCACGACGCTGGTGGCCGCTTCGACCTCGATTTCGCCCCTGGCTATGAGGGACTGGACGGCGGAAGCGGCCGCTCCCGCCTGGGCGACCGTATCGGGAATGTCTTTAGGGCCCTGGCAGGTCCCCGCGATGAAAATGCCGTCGGTGGCGGTGGACACGGGGGCGAGCTTGGGATGCCGCTCCGTAAAGAATCCGTCCCCACAGCTTATATTGAAGGTGCGGGCGATTTCGGTGGAATCCGCCACCGGCTCAAGACCGGTGGCCAGGATGACCATATCGACAGGGATGCGCCGCACTTCGCTGATGAGCGTGTCTTCGACGCGGATGATTAGTTTTCCGGCCTCGCCATCATCGAGGGGATAGTTGGTGATTTCCGCAGCGCGCCCGCGGATGAAGCGCACATCCTCCTCCAGCAGGCGGTTGTAGAACTCCTCATAGCCCTTCCCGAAGCAGCGCATGTCGATGTAGAAATTATAAACGTTGGCTCCGGTCTTCTCCTTGATCAGGTGGGCGAATTTCAGGGCATACATGCAGCAGACGCGGGAGCAGTACTTGTTGTGGCGCTCATCCCGGCTTCCGACGCAGTGGATGATGCCCACGCTTTTCGGGGTCTCGCCGTTTTTCAGCAGGATCTGGCCTCCGGTGGGGCCCGAGGCGCTGTTCATTTTTTCGAATTCCAATCCGGTCAGGACATTCGGATATACGCCGTAGCCGTATTCCGCCAGCGCCTTGGCGTCGAATTCCTTGAAGCCTGTGGCCAGAATGACCGCGCCGACTTCGATGGTCTCCATGGCGTCTTCCTGTGTATGGTCCACAGCCTTGACTTCGCAGACCTTATCGCAGACCTTGCAACCGCCGGTCTTAAAGTGGATGCAGGAATCTCGATCGATCACGGGCTGATGCGGAACCGCCTGCAGGAACGGCACATGGATGGGCGTCAGGGGGCCCAGCGGCAGGGCCTCGCGGACCAGGGCCGCATCGTTTTCTATCCGGATCGCTCCCGTCGGGCAGACGTAGGCGCAGGCGCCGCAGGCGATGCATTTTTCCGAGGTCTCCCCGTAAACCGTGGACACTTCACGCGTGGCGCCGCGGTTGAAGAAGCCCAGCACGTTGGCCCCCACAACATCCGAGCAAACCCGCACGCAGAGGCCGCACAGGATGCAGTCGTCGTCGCCGCGGCCGAAGCGCGGCTCGATAATGCCGTATTCCTCGGCCAGATCCTCCAGGACCTTGACATGGCCGCAGCGCGCCATCATCCATTCAAGGATCATCTTGCGGTCGCGCCGGACTCGCGGCGAATTCGTAAGAACTTCGATCCCGTTGGTGGCCGGGTAGTTGCAGGCGGTCACCATGCGGACGCGCTTGCCCGATCTCACCTCCACCGTGCAAATGCGGCAGACGCCGTACGGCTCCAGCAACGGGTGATGACACAGGGTCGGGATCTTAATTCCGAGTTTCTGCGCTATAGTGAGGATGGTGGTTCTATCCTCGGCCTCGGTTTCGATGCCGTCGATGGTTAGTTTAATGGTTTTCATGCCGCGTAACTCCTGGGTACTTTCTTGATCGCATTGCGCTTGCAGGCTTCCACGCAGGCGCCGCATTTAATGCACTTCGCGATGTCCACCGTATGCGTTTTCTTGACTTCGCCCATGATGGCACTGGCCGAGCAGCCGCGGACGCAGGCGTGGCAGCCGTCGCAGAGCTCGGCATCGATGGTGTATTCAATCAAGTCTCTGCAGACTCCGCCCGGGCAGCGGTGTTCCTTGATGTGGGCTTCGTACTCGTCCCTGAAATAGCGGAGAGTGGAAAGAACAGGGTTCGGCGCCGAAGTGCCCAGGGCGCACAGGCAGCAGTCCTGCATGATTTCGGAGATCTCCTGCAGCAGCTCGATATCATTCGGCTGACCCTTGCCCTGGGTGATCCGGTCCAAAATCTCCAGGGAGGTCCGGAGCCCCTCGCGGCACGGCGTGCACTTTCCGCAGGATTCCTCCGTCAGGAACGCGATGAAATAGCGCGCGACATCCACCATGCAGGTCTGGTCGTCCATCACGATCATGCCGCCCGAGCCCATCATGGATCCGGCTTCGGTCAGGCTGTCGAAATCGACGGGCATGTCGAGATGGGATTCCGGCAGGCATCCTCCGGAGGGCCCGCCCGTCTGCACGGCCTTGAACTGACGGCCGTTCGGGATGCCTCCGCCGATATCGAAAATGATCTCGCGCAGGGTGATCCCCATGGGGACTTCGATCAGTCCGGTGTTGTTGATTTTCCCGACCAGCGAGAAGACTTTGGTTCCGCTGCTTCCGTTCCAGGGGTTTTCGGAGACGTTTCCGGTTCCCATGGAACTGAACCATTGAGCCCCCCGGTTGATGATCAGAGGCACATTGGCCCAGGTTTCGACGTTGTTGAGGTTGGTGGGGCGATTCTTATATCCGAACTCCACCGTATGGATGTATTTGGCCCTCGGCTCGCCCACATTCCCCTCAAGGGAGGCCATCAGGGCCGTCGATTCTCCGCACACGAACGCCCCGGCTCCCTGGACGATTTCGATGTCGAAGTCCATCCCGCTGCCGAGGATATCCTTGCCGAGAAGTCCATAATCGCGCGCCTGGTCCAGAGCTTTCAGGAGACGTTCGCGCGCGATGGGGTATTCACGGCGGATGTATATATAGCCTTCTTTACATCCTATAGCGCGGGCTCCGATGATCATCCCCTCAATCACGGAATGAGGGTCGCTCTCGATGATGCTGCGGTCCATAAACGCTCCGGGATCGCCCTCGTCGGCGTTGCATACCACCACCGGTTCCACACCGCGGTGCTGCGCCGCGTGGCGGCAGGTTTCCCATTTGACGCCGGCCGGGAAACCGCCTCCTCCGCGGCCCCGCAGACCGGACCTCTTGATCTCGGAGATGATCTGCTCCGGAGTCATCTGGAACAGGGCTTTTTCAAGGGCCGTGTATCCGTCGACGGCGATGTAATCGTCGATCTTTTCCGGATCGATGACGCCCCGGTTCCGGAGCACCACCAGTTTCTGCTTGGCGAAAAAGGGAATTTCCTTCAAAGCCGGGATCGGGCTCTTGGTCTCGGGCGGCGTGTACATCAGCTTCTTGACAGGCCGCCCTTTCAACAGATGCTCTTCGACGAGCAGAGGCGTGTCCTTGGCTTTGACGCCGCAATAAAATATGCCGTCCGGCTGAACGATCACGATGGGCCCTTCGGCGCAGAAGCCCTGGCAGCCCGTCCGGATGACGTCCACTTCCTGGCCCAGGCCCTTCTTATAGATCTCGGTTTCCAGAGCCGTTGCGGTTGCGTAGGAATTTCCGGAAACGCATCCGGTCCCCGCGCAAACCAACACATGTGTGCGGAATGCCATGATATTCATACCTCCCAGCCGGCCGCTTAGCCGGTCGTTTCACAACCACTTGCGAGGGCGTAGTCCGTAACAATCCTGCCCCCCAGGACATGGTCCTTGAGCACTCTCACGATCGCCTCGGGTTTCAGGTCTACGTATTTCACCGGGGCCTGGCCGGCGATTTCAACAGTCGCCATGGGTTCCCGGCTGCACAATCCGGCGCAGCCCGATGTGGTGACGATCACGTCGGTCACCTTCAGATCCTCGATCGCTTTCAACAGGGCGCCCATGACGTCGCGCGCGCCCGCCGATATCCCGCAGGTTCCCATATGGACGGTCACTTTGGCCCGAGCTTCGCCGGATCGCATCGTCAAGGCGATTTTGGCGTTCTCGCGTATTTTCTTAAGGTCATCAATGGATAGTCTCGCCATCTTTTACCTCCTTGGGTTGCGTCGGATCTTTCGGACGGTATTGTTTCACCAGCCTGGGAATGGAGGAGATTTTGACCTTTCCGTGCACATCCGGGCCCACGGTAATGACGGGCGCGAGCCCGCAGCATCCGACGCAATTCAGCGTGTCCAGACCGAACAGGTTGTCGGGGGTTGTTTCCCCCTTCTTGATTTTCAGCTCGCGTTCCAGAGCGTCCACGAGCAGAGGTCCGCCTTTGATATTGCAGGCGGTGCCGTTGCAGACGCGGATCGGGTAGCGGCCGATAGGCTTGAGACTGAAAGCCTTGAAGAAGGTGGCGATGGAAAGGACCGACGTGAGAGGAACCCCAACGCCGTCCGCCACGGCCTCCAGCACTTCCCTGGGCAGGTGATAAAACTCCTCCTGACAATCGAGCAGTATGGCGATCATGCGCTCGCGCTTGGATCCGTGCCGTTCGAGGATTTCTTTCACCTTCGCGACATCAACCATCTTCGTCCTCCCGTTAATTCTGTTCCCGCTTTCCGCCGGGTCGGAACCGTCAACCCGTCCGGCGGTGGCGAATGGTTCCTACGTGCATCAATCGTCCATCAATCACCGCGGCCGGACCTGGAGGCCGCCTGCAATCCGCTTTCTCCTTGACGGATCGCCTCCCGCAGGATTGCCAGTCCCACCGGCGACGCCAGGTCTATATGGGCTGCCCGGAAGTCCCGCGAATCCAGCGCGAACTCCACATCGTTGACCTTGTGCCGAAAAAAGATGTCCCTGTCCGGCTGGCCCGCCAGAAGGACCATGAGCGTGGTTTCAATATCCCCCAGAGGCGCCCGGTCCAGGTGTCCGTGTTGAAACGTCGCCCGGATGGAGGTTCCTCGGCCCGGTTCAGAATCAATAAAGAATTCGCCGCCGGCTGCTCTGGACGCGGCCGCCAGGAGAGGGAGTCCCATTCCGACTCTGCGTGTAGTTCGGGTGGTGAAAAAAGGGTCGGTCGCCTTCCGGATCGTTTCCGCGTCCATTCCGCGGCCGTCGTCCCGGACCTCCAGGGTCAGCAGGTTATCCCGCAGGCTCTCCGTGATCTCGATTTCGATTCTGCGGGCGCCGGCTTCCAGGCTGTTCTGCGCGATGTCCAGAATGTGCAGTGCCAGATCTTCCATGGGTCTTCCTCCGCCGAGGACCATCCTCCCGTTCTCTCCGGTCAAAGCCCGACGCAGCTCCGCCAGGGAGGCTTCTTCCATCAGGACGTAGGATACGGCCCTTGCGATGTCCTTGGGGTCGTGGGCGTCCGAGGCGCAGAGTATCGGGCGCTCTCGTTTGAGGGAGAGCGACGTTCGGGCCAGGGGCAGAGGCATCCGCCAGGAGACCTCGATGGCGTCCAAGGGAAGATCCGAAGGGATGAATCCCAGCTGTCCGATGATGCCAAAACCCTCGCGGTCGACGTGGGACGCCACGGCCAGGCCTCCGACGGAGTGAATCGCGTCCACAACGGCTTCCACGTTCAGAGTCGTCGCGCCTGCAAGCAGGCGCTCGTTGAATCCGAGAACCTCCGCGAACTCGTTTGCGATTACCTGCATCCCGAAAGTATTCTCGTCGTTTCGTCCCGGAAGCGACCTATATACCTTG
>CAYZTZ010000166.1:0-6883 GCA_964481255.1 uncultured Acidobacteriota bacterium
ATCGTTTCAAGCGTTGCAGGTCCGCGCGCAACTCGGAGGCGGTCTGGCAGCGCAGCTTCCGGTCCTTCTCCAGCGCCTTGTTGATGATCCGCTGCAGCTCCTCGGGCAAGTCCGGATTCAAACGGACCGGCGCAGTGGGCGCCGAGTTTAATATCGAATTGAAGGTTGCCGCGGAAGTCGTCCCCCGGAAGGGCAGCACGCCCGTGCACATTTCGTAAAGCACGACGCCGAAGGAAAACAGGTCCGTCCGGGCATCCAGTTCCTTGCCAAGTGCCTGCTCCGGCGACATGTAGGCCACCGTTCCCACCGCCGCGCCCGGACTGGTCCATTGTTCCGGAGCGGTCTCCGCCGTCGGCATGGTCGATGCGCCCGCCGCCGCAGCATGTCCTTCCGGCGCCGGCTTCGCCAGGCCGAAATCAAGGATCTTGGCATGGCCCCGTTTGGTGATGAAGATGTTGCCCGGCTTGATGTCCCGGTGAATGATCCCTGCCGCATGGGCGGCATCCAATCCTTCCGCAATCTGGATCCCGAGGCCGAGAATGTCCTCCGTCGGAAACGGCTTGCCCGCAATGCGCTGTTTGAGCGTCTGGCCTTCCAGCAACTCCATAGCAATGAATATCTGGCCGTCGGCCTCGTCGATTTCATGAATCGTGCAGATGTTCGGATGATTGAGAGCGGACGCGGCCTGCGGTTCCACCTGAATCACTTTCCGAAATGACTGTGCAGCGGCGGCGCCAATTGACGCCAGGGGGCTTCTTCGCTATTCTATAAGAGAATCTATGAGAAAGCGCAGCCACATACCGGTCCAAGGAGGATCCGTGAAGCAGTACCAATACACGGTTTTATTTGAGCCGCAGGAAAACGGATACAATGTCATCGTGCCGGCGATTCCCGAGATCTGCACTTTTGGCGAGACGCTCAACGAAGCCCGAGCGATGGCTGAGGACGCCATCCGCTGCTACCTGGAAAGCGCCATCAAGCACGGCGAAGCGATTCCCAACGACGCCGAACCAAGAACCGAAAGACTTGCCGTTTCTCTGTAGGTCACAAGCCCTATGTCACCGGCTCTCCCTGCTGTAAAAGCAAGAGACTGTCTCAAAGCTTTACAGAGAGCCGGTTTTTTTATCGATCACCAAACTGGCAGCCACGCCCGGCTGTTTCATAGTACCCGCTCGGAGCTTAGGGTCACGATTCCCATCCATAGCAAAGACCTGCCTCACGGCACACTTAAAAGCATTCTCAGGCAAGCTGATTTATCCGTGGAAGAATTCCTGGAATTACTCGGGTAGTCCGGATAGGGGGTTAGCTATTACCCTTTGTAGCTCAAGCGAAGTTTGCTTTTTGCGGTCATCCGGTAATAGGCGAAATCATTTAGCCTCGCGCTCGAAGCGCGCCATTCTTTCGGCATCGCCTGCGGACGCGTCAGGAAGTAATTTCAGTGCGACCTTGCAGTCCAGGGAAATATCATCCGCAACGTAAACTTCGCCCATGCCTCCGTGGCCAAGCTGTTCAGTAACTCGATAGCGCCCCGGCGTTTTCCCGATCATGGTGGCACCTGTCATTTTTCGGGGAAGTTCATTTTGCGCAGCAGCGCCTGGAAGCGCGGCTCGGAGCGGAGCGGATCGTAAAACGGACTTGTTTTTAGCCCGGACATACTTCCATTGCGATCCTCGTATCCTCTTTCCAATGCCTCAAGGCAGGCCTCTTTCTTACCTTCCATTTCGTAAACCAGGGTTGCTATTAAAACAGGAGAGACATACCTGCGCCTCGATAGCTCCTGCAATTCACCCAATATCTTCGCTGCTTCGCCCCGCATACCTGCTCTCGCATAGGCAATGCCGAGTGTTCCAATATATCGCGGACTGTCTCCCTCAAGAGCCACAGCCTTTTGACATTCCGCTACGGCATCCCCGAGAGTTGGTTTAAACCAATCCCAGAGAATAATGAGCATATGCATAATCACGATCCATCTCTAACGTCGCGGTTAGCTGTTGAGCCGCCTGATCATACTGCCGAGCACTGTAATAAGGGATTGCCATATCGCCATTGATGCTAAGCGAGAGTGGCTCAAGATCGCGTGCTCGATTATATTCCCGCAGGCTTTCTTCAAACCGTCCTATTGCACTCAGGAAAAAAGCATACGAAGAATAAGCTGTCACAAAGTTTGGCTTGAGTTCAATGGCACGCTTGAAGCGCTTCTCTGCTTCCTGCCAATCCCAATCGTATGCGAATGATGCATATGCACGTGAAGAGTGGGCTTCAGGAAGATTCTCATCCAATTCGAGAGCTTTCATCGCTGCCTCTTTCGCCTTTGGGAAGGCTTCTCCAGCCGCAATATCGCCCAATCTGCCCATGGTGTTATAGCATGCAGCCAATCCGACGTAAGCAGCCGCAAAGTCTGGGTCCTTTTCGAGAGCCTGATTGAAGCACTGAATCCCTTTCTTGAAAGCTTCTCCTGTCCTCTGGTTCCAGTAATAGCGGCCCTTCAGGAGAAGCTGATAGGCCTCGCTGTTTTCGGTGTCGCGCCTGGTCAACAGCTTCTGATCTTCGCCTGTCAAAGGTAATCGCAGCTTACTAACAATTTTCGCTGCAATTTCTTCCTGTACCGATTGGATGTCCGCCAGTCTTCGATCGTAATGATCCCCCCAGATCTGGTTGCCATCCCTAACGTCGACCAGTTCGGCGCCAATAGAGATGCTTTCGCCCCGCAGCACAATCCTGCCTGTCAAGAGAGCTTGAACCTTCAATTCGTTCCCCATTTTTTGAGGGTCGACTTCACGGCCTTTGTAGCGCAGTGTTGTGCTCCAGGATCTCACTTTTGGCCGCGGCAACTGGGGGAGGCTGTTGATCAGGCTCTCGGAAATGCCATCGCCGAGGTATTCCGTATCCGGATCTCCTCCGACATTGACGAACGGCATGACGGCTATTGAATCGATTGCCTCCTCCCGCCCGAAATACAGCCAGGCAATTACCCCCGCTATTGCTATGAGAACCACCGCGAGCGCGGCGTAAAGCAACCATCGGCGGGCAGGTTTCGCCGGCGTGGGTTCCGCAACGGGCGTGCGGCCCGAATCGCTGGATCGTTTCAATCGTTGCAGGTCCGCGCGCAGCTCGGAGGCGGTCTGGCAGCGCAGTCTCCGGTCCTTTTCCAGCGCCTTGTTGATGATCCGCTGCAGTTCTTCGGGAAGATCCGGATTCAAGCGGACCGGCGCAGTGGGCGCCGAGTTTAATATCGAATTGAAGGTCGCCGCCGACGTCGTTCCCCGGAAGGGCAGCACGCCCGTGCAAATTTCGTAAAGCACGACGCCGAAGGAAAACAGGTCGGTCCGGGCATCCAGTTCCTTGCCAAGTGCCTGCTCCGGCGACATGTAGGCCACTGTTCCCACCGCCGCGCCCGGACTGGTCCATTGTTCCGGAGCGGTCTCCGCCGTCGGCATGGTCGATGCGCCCGCCGCAGCATGTCCTTCCGGCGCCGGCTTCGCCAGGCCGAAATCAAGGATTTTGGCATGCCCCCGCTTGGTGATGAAGATGTTGTATAGGATCGAGCTGGAAACCCGCGCTCGCCGTGAATATCGCGATTTGCCGGCACGCGTCCGCGAGCAGGTTGCCGATGCCATCGACGACCTGCAGGCGGATCCTCGCCCTCCGGGGAGCAAAAAGCTTGTTGGAGCAACGGGCTATCGAATCAGAACCGGAGAATATCGAATTCTTTACACAATTGAGGATTCTGCATCTTTGGTGCGTATTTATCGAATCGGCCGCCGCCGTGAGGTCTATCGCTGAATCCAAGCTCCACTCACCTCAGGTTTTCTCTATTCCAGATTTTTATCTCGAGTTCCTCCGGTGCGGCGAGATATGGCATGGCGAGCGCGCCGCTATCCATCAATGGATCTTGCCTCTTGCTGGAACCGCTCGCTGTGCGGCTCCTTGACCTTCTTGATCGCCACGATGCGGCCCAGGCGCGTATCCCGTGCTTTCCACACCTCACCCATGCCCCCAGAGCCTATATGGGCCAGGATTTCGTATGGGCCGAGTTTGGTGCCGGGAGATAGTGTCACTGTTTTCCCTGTATTTTCTTAAGCTCTTCAAACCAGTTCAAGACGACATTTACTTGTTGGGTGTGACGGGATTTTCCTTTTGTTGACGTATCTGGCAGCATTACGAGGAACCGTTTGCCGTCGGGCGTGATGTCATACCTCCTGCCGCCCCCATTTTGAGTGATTCCTTCAATTGGAAGCGGGACAGGCTGGCCGAAAGAAAAGGCGGGCTGTGTCTGAATGGAAACGGCCATGAGCTTTTGGGATTCAGAATTATAAAAAAACAGTTCTTTTCCGTCAGGGGACCACAACGGCGCATCATTTCTGCCTTTCTGCGTAATCTGATATCGGGCGGCGCTTGTTTTTGGGAAGGGTTGTACATATATGTTGCTGTGCATAGATTCGACATACACATAGGCTACCCAGTGTCCATCAGGAGAAAATGCCGGGTGAACTAGCGTGCGTCCGTCCAAGAACAGCTCGGCTTTTCGCTCGCCTGCGAGGGCCACTGTCCAAAGCTTGTACAGCATGATAATTCTTGCCGTGAAAGCGAGCGTCTTTCCGTCCCGTGACCACGAGCTGGGCAGATATTCATCCGCGGCCGGGATATCCCCAAGTCTCTCCGCCGCGCCCGTTCCGTCGGCCGCCTGCAGGAAAATCCCCGGCTTGTTTTCGCGGTTGGAATAAAACGCCAACTGCTTGCCGTCCGGCGACCAGACCGGAAATGAATTCGATCCTTCAAATGTCAGCCGGCGCAATGCGCTCTTTCCCGACATTTCGTAGATGCAAACATTTCTTCCCCCCTCATTCGTTACTACGGCCAGTTGCTTCCCATCGGGAGAAAGACGCGGGAAATCGTAAGGCCCGGAGGGAAGCCCCAGCACGTCACGTTTGCCGTTGCGGTCGACAAGGGCCAACAATTGCGGATTTGTAACAGCTGCGCTGCCGCCCGGAACATATACGAGTGTTCCATCTGCTGAAAAATCAAAATTAGCCGCTCCCCCGGCGATCCCAGTTGCTCGCATGACACCTGCCAAAATTGGAGTCGAACCTCCCGTTACTTCGAGGCGCGCGACATCAAGGCGGGTCATCATGAGATTTGTGCCGAGCGCATAAATAATGTGTCCCGTTGGCAAATAACGGGGAGAACTGCCGCCTTTAACCAGGGTTTTTCTTATGCCGGTTTTTCGGGAATATGCGACGATATCTGCCTTATCCCAATCATCCGATGTTGCGCCGCCGGCAGACTTGAGGAGTGCAAACAGAATGGCATCTCCACCGGGAAGGATCTGCGGACTGCTGGCAAGCTCATCCTGTCCCGATTTGAACCATACCTCAGGGGTGCCACCGTTTGAAGAGACCGATAGTATGCCGCGACCTCTCTGGCCGAATACGATGGTGTCTCCCTGCCAGGTGAGGCCCCAGGGAGGCCCGGCCTTGCACAATTCAACGGCGACACCGCCCGTGATGGCAATCTTCATCAGAGCCATATCTTGATAGGAAAAATAGCCAATCCACTGTCCATCCGGAGAGAAAAAAGGACTTCGAGCGTCTTGATTCGTCCCCGCAATGGGCCGCGATTCGGCCTCAGACAGTCGCCTCAAGTAAAGCTGATTATTGGCGACATAGGCAAGGCTGGCGCCGTCAGGCGAGATGGCCACAAGGTAATTGGCAGTTGCAGTGAACGCTTGATCGTCCGGCAAGACGAGGGGAAATTGGATGACTTTTGCGGGCGTGGCTGGGCGGAGGCTCCATAGCGCAGCGCCCCCAATTGCAGCGATAACGATCAAGCCTGTTAGCACCAGTGCCACAGCCTTCCAACCAGTCCGTGCTATGGGTGGCGCTGCCTGTGGAGGAGAAAGATCCCGCGCCTCCTCGATCACGATCCGCAAATCGGCAGCGCAGTGGAAACGCCGGCTCAAAACCTTTTCCAGACAGCGGCGCAGCACAAAGCGAATGTTCGGCGGAGTTATCGCAGGCAATGCCGGCCAGTCGGGCTCGCCTTTAAGTATCGCCGCCAGAGTCTCGGTAACCGTCTCTCCTTCAAATACTCTCTTGCCGGTCAGGCACTCGTACAGGATGCATCCGAAGGCCCAGATGTCGGCGCGCTTGTCGACCGATTTGCCTTTAGCCTGCTCGGGACTCATGTATGCGGCGGTGCCGAGAATGACGCCCGGACGCGTCATCGCTTCAGTGAGCGTTGGCGATTGGGAGGAATCGATAGCCTGCGTTTCATCCGCTAGCGCCTTCGCCAAACCAAAGTCCAGGATCTTTACCTTGTCTCCATCGGTAATCATTACATTGGCCGGCTTCAGGTCCCGATGGATCACTCCCTTATCGTGCGCGGCTTCCAGCCCTTCGGCGATCTGCTTGCATATGCCCAGAGCTTCATCAATCGGCAGCGGCCCTTTGCTCAGCCTTTGCGCCAGCGTGTCGCCTTCGACGAGTTCGAGCACCAGGAAGTTTGTTCCGCCGGATTCCTCAAGCCCGTAGATGGATGCAATGTTGGGGTGATTTAGAGACGCCAGCAGCTTGGCTTCGCGCCGGAACCGCGCAACCCGCTCGGCATCGCGCGCAAACTCTTCGGGCAGCACCTTGATCGCAACGTCCCTGCCGAGTTTGCTATCCTTCGCCCGGTACACCTCCCCCATGCCGCCCTTACCGAGCCGGCTCGTGATCTCGTAATGGCCGAGCGTCTTGCCGATCATGGGGAGGCCTCCTTCATGTCGACATCAGGTTCAATGCTCGCCGATAGGGAAAATAAGCGTTGGTTTTCGCCAATTGGCTGCCTATCGGTCCCTTTCCCGGGTTTTCCCCTGATCTTCGATAAGATCCCGTTGTGTAAA
>CAYZTZ010000167.1:0-4441 GCA_964481255.1 uncultured Acidobacteriota bacterium
TCCGGCCGATCTCATGGATGCTCTATTTAAGTTGCACGATGCGGCATATGATACGGGTGACTTCTTGTCGCAACTGGCTGCCGATAAGGCTCTCTTGGAAGCGCTTCAAGATTTGGCCACCACTCCAAGTAGCTATTGGGGAATGATTTATTTCCCCAGTCCTTGGCCGACTGGACTAAGCACACAATATGTATATGTCTCCGGGGTGAGCTTCTTCGGCAACAAGCTCTTTTTCGGCTGGAAACCCATGCCGTACACTGAATACGCCCGGCGGCAGGCTATGGCGGGAATGGGCGCGCTGATTTTCGGGAAATCCCTGGTTTCAGCAATCCGCTTGCAGTAACAGGCATTGATCGGGCGGTTTTTAAAAAGCCGGCGGCGGTCCTGATTGGGTAAATCGAATGTCCTTGCAGTATAGTAGTGTGCCCGGATCGGCGTGGGGAACCAGTCAGGGCCGCGTCCCCCCGCTTTTCCCCGCGGTGGTTGCGCTTTTCCTTCTGATTCTGCTTTTCGCCTCCCCCTGTCCGCAGGCCCGCGCGGACCAGATCGTCCTGCGCAACGGCGATCGCATCAGCGGGAAAATCCTCGTTTTTTCCCGCGAAGCCGTGCGGATGCAAACCGCATCCGCCGGCGTCATCCAATTTGAGAGGAAACACGTCGAGCGGTTCAGCCTGGACGACGAGGCCGTCGTCAAGCTCGATTCCGGCGAAAGAATCGCAGGCCGGATAGCGGCGGGCGACGGCAGTACGGTCCTCATTCAATCCGCCCTCCTGGGCGAGCGCCGCATCGATATCGATCATGTTGACAGTATCCAGATCGGGACGTCCCCAGAAGAAAGAGCCCCCGTCGCGTTATCGAATATTGTCGGAAAAGGCTCCGCGTCCTCGAGGCCTTCAGAAGACCAGGCGCCGAGTCCCGCCCCCGCGCAGCAACAGAAACCCATAGGCAGGAAGCCCCCGGAAGAGACCGACATAAGGAAGATTTTCCTCCGGCAGTCCGCCGTCCTGCTGCGTCCCGGCCAACTTGAGGTGGAAGCGGCCCCCGGTTATCTGCGGGATCAGTCCGTTTCCCCCTTTCTCAACGCGAAACTGCGCCAGTTCAGGATGCCCCTTTCCGCCCGCATCGGTCTTTTCCCCCGGGGCGAAGGATACGTAACGGTGCCCGTCGCCTACGTCCATCGGGAGCTGGCCTTCGCTGAAAGCGCCGTCACCCACAGGGAATCGGGCCTCGGAGACGCGGCGGCCGGTTTGAACTTCGAGATCGCCGCCGAAACCGCGCGCCGTCCGGACATTATCGCGTCCGTCAGCGTGAGCGCCCCGTCGGGGAGCAAGCCGGACGAGGAAGGCCTGTCGCTCGGCTCCGGACACTGGGAAGCCGGTTTTGGGGTGCAGTTCATCAAGACCGTCGACCCGGTCGCCCTTTTCGGCGGCGTGAGCTTCACGCACCTGTTCGACGCCCGCTATTACCTGAACGACGGAGTGCACGCGGTCGATCCCGGCATGACGGCCGGCTACAACTTCGGGTTCGGCTTCGCGGTGAATGAAAACATATCGCTGAGCGCCCAGTTGGCGGGAAACTATCAGTCCGCCTCCAGGGCGGACGGGAAGAAGGTTTTCGGTTCATCCCGCGAACCCCTCTCCCTCCGGTCGGCGTTGACCTATCGATTATCGGGGAAAACTTACATCGAGCCTTCCCTGACCATCGGCCTCGACGACGACACGCCGGATTTTATCCTCGGCATTTCGCTGACGCGCCGCTTCGGAAAATAGGAGACCGCGGATGAAACGGACGATCCTCTTCTGCGTTGCCTTACTCTTAGCCCTCGCCCTTTCGGGCTGCGCCGTCCAGGCCGGCCGCACACCGGTTCAGGTGATGCCGGTCAAGGCGGGAATGGTGCGGGGCGACAAGAGCGTCCGTTCCTGGAAGGAGCTGCGCGATCGGAACGTCGTGCTTCAAGGGCTGGATTACTCGTGCGGCGCGGGCGCTCTGGCCACCCTGATGCGATACTACTTCGGCGACGACGTCGGCGAAGAGGAAATTCTCCTGGCCATCCTCGGCTCCATGAGCCGCGAGGAAGTGGAGGACAGGGAGAAAAACGGCCTGTCGCTGCTGGACCTGAAGATCTGCGCGGAGCGGATGGGCTACCAGGCGGAGGGAGTCCGATTGAATCTGGAGAGCCTTCCCAAATTGAAGGGGCCTGTACTGATTCATCTCGAAAGAAAAGATTACAGGCATTTCGCCGTACTGAAGGGCGCGATCGGGGACCGGATCTATCTGGCGGATCCCAGCCGCGGCAACATCCGCATGTCGGCGCACCGGTTCGCCCGGGAGTGGTCGGGCGTCGCTCTTGTGCTGGGAAAGCGCGGATTCGGCCTCCCTTCGGATCACCCTCTGGCTTTGGAAGACCGGGAGCCGGTGCCCAACGAGGTGCTGGCGGCCAGAAGGTCTCTCTTCACGCGCCCCTGACCCGCTTCAGGACGCCTTTGAACAGCCTGTTTCCTTCGGGTTTTGCCGCGGGCCTTCTGCAAATCCCGCGGGACGTCGGCGCGTGACTTGCGGCTTTACCCTGCTCCCGTCAAGCTGCCTCCCTTTCCTGCCGTCGGCTGTGGGGGGATTGTTCAATCCGGCGTTTTCCCGGCAACCCTGCAATACACGCGGCTTACGCTTCAGTCTGAACCCCCTGCGGCCTATCGATAGGCCTTTCGGCGTTCTATTGATGTCGTCCTCCCCGTGAGTTTTGCTGCTACCTATATCACCTTTTCAGGCACGGCAATGCACTTCGTCGGCGGCATCGAACAGCGCGCCGTTCAACCCTTTTTCCTGCGGTGCCGGGCCGACGCAGCTTCGGCGACGCCCGGCAGGTGAAATCGCTGGCGATTCGCGATACTATGGGCGCGGTTTATGAGCCGGAGGAAGCCGGCGAAATGAAAGAGGAGAGCGTATGAAAAGAGCCTATACGATCCTGTCGGTGGTCCTTTGTATTCTGCTTTTCATAGCCGGCTTTGCGGCGGATTTTAAGCTTTATCCCGGCGCAAAGCTGGATGAAAAGGCGACCCGGGAGGCCGCGGAAGCGGCGGCCGGCGTCACGGACGCCAAATCCAAGATTTACGTCACGAGGGATTCCTTCGCTCAGGTCGCCGGTTTTTATAAAGGCATCGCCAGGGAATACGCGATGCCGCGCGCCTCCGGGACATCCGGCAAGCCGAAGAAGTATGAGGCCTACGATCTCTGGGAAGCCTATTTCATTTTTGACGGGGCCAAAGACCTGGCGGCTTCCAAGCTCTGGGTCAAGGTTCAGCGGCCCTATATAGGCGAGGACGTCCGCGATGTCACGGCCATTGTGATGACGGAGCGCAAATAGTTACTCCGCGATTCGCAGCGCGCCGCTGCCCTGGGCCGAGACGCCCTGGTCAGGGGACGAGTCGGCGGGGGCCGTCATCGCAGGCATCAGACGATCCGGGAGTCCCGCGGGCGTTCAACGCAAACCGCGAAGGCCCTGGAATACACGGATGCTTTGCAGTCCTAGAACATCTTTGCGGCTTGAGATCAAGTCCCTCATAGTGATTGAAGGCGCCGCATGAGGCGGTGTATCCGACGGGATCGGCGGACGCGGCACAAATCAAATGTTTTTATAGGGAATCCGCGATGGAATAAAGACCGAGGGACGCCGATCCACGGTCGCCTCGACCAGCAACCCCAGGCATTTAAGTCGGCCCAGAAGCGATTGCGGCGGATGATGCCACCCGAATTCATCGTCGGCATCGGCGCCGTGCGCTCGGGTGAAGATCTCATAGTCCATCCGGCCCCCGGCATCGGCCACCTCCCGAAAGGCGGCGGCCTCTTCGGGCCGAAGACTTTGCAGGACGGCACGGACGGTTTCCCTGTTTCCCAGAGCCTCGCACAGGGCGGACAGAGCGCTTCTCGAAGCAGGCGCCTTGAGTTCGAGGCCGATGGCACGCGCCATGCCGAGCAGCTCGGTCTCTGAATAGGCGCCATAGCAGTCGGCCAGGGGCGCGCCCAGGGAGAGAACGCGTCGGCGCCGCCGGAGCTTCAGCCGCTCCATTTCCTTGTTCATCTTCGCCAGGGTCTTGCCGGCCGTCCTGGCGATTTTGAAGTCTTTCCTGAGTTCCATGATGGCGGGGTCATCGGGGACCATCTGCAGAGCCGTTTCCAGCAAGGAGGTCGCCTTTTTCATATTCCCCTCGGCTGCGGCCACCTGAACCTGCGCTGCGAAGTAGGATCCCAGGGCGGCCGGGTGGACCTTGTCCGGAACGACAATCGCATCAAGCAACGCGCGCGCTTCCTCGATCCGGGCCTGCCGCACATAGAGGACGGCCAGAGTGGATGGAGCGAAAAGGTAGGAGGGATCAAGCTCCATGGCTTTTCGCAGGAGCGTCTCGGCTTCGGAGTCGCGCCCTTGCTGAATCAGCGCAACAGCCAG
>CAYZTZ010000167.1:4541-6813 GCA_964481255.1 uncultured Acidobacteriota bacterium
CTGGTCTTTGCCCGTCCCGCCGCTCACGTTGAACAATGCCGTAATCATGTCAATCAAAATCGGGTTTTTCATCAGACGGGCCTCGGCGGCCTCCCCTTCTTCCGCCCGCCGAAGGAGATTGTCGAATACCTCGCGGGGCATGATGTCCTGCGGTTCGAAATACGGCCACTTTCCGTCGATGGTATCGGGCCCGTAACCCGCCTTGATGCGGTTTAGGCATCGGGCTGCACGCGGCGAGAGCATTTCGCGCCGGCCCACTCTCTGCAGGTAGTCCAGAGCCCGATCATAGAGTCCGAGATTGGCTGCGGCGATGCCGGCGAAGTAAAAGGTCCAGGCATCGCTGTCGCCCTTATATCGCCTGACAGCGTCGAGAATGTCCTTGTGGCGGCCCAGTCGAGCAAGCGTTTCGCACTGTTTGGCGATAGCCGAGCAGTCGTGCGCCGGCCGCCGCAGAATATCGTCGGCCAGAGCCTCCGCTTCCGCGACGCGCCCGGCTGTCAGGTAAAAATGAACAAGGTTGCACATCCCGAAAAGGTTGTCGATCGGGACCTTTTCCAGGATGTTTTGCTGAATCCGGATGGCTTCCTCAATGCGCCCCTGAACGAAGGCAGTGAGGGCCAGGTTGTTGTGAGCGGCGGGGATCAGCGGCGCGGCGGCTATGGACGCCCTGAAAGCTCGTTCCGCTTCGTCGAGCCGTTGGCGCTCGAGCAGTTTCATTCCTTCCGCATTCAGCCGTTTGCCTTCTTCGAGATCGAGAAAGACATGCGGGCGGCCTTCAGCGCCTGATATGCGCATCAGGTCGTCGAGTTCGTTACCCGCAATTTGTTTCCTCTCCTGCCGGTCTTTCTCGAGGCAGCAGAATTTGTATTTTTTGCCGCTGCCGCAAGGGCAAGGCGCATACACATCGATGTCGTCGCGTTTCATATTTGTGGATACCTACAAACAAGTTCTTGGGCTCAAACAGTTAATCAATGCTGGTTCCCAGTTCAGAGTTCCCGGTTCCCGATAGGGGGATCCTCCGGATTCACGTTCAAGTCGAGGATGCTGATTCTCGGATTCCGGGATTCTTCTTCGAACTCCTGACTCCCGGATCGTGACTTCTCGCATCCCTGCGCGCAGGGACTTCAAGGGACAACGTCCCATGGCCGCCGCTCCGCCGGCTTTCATGTCGCCAGGCGGACCCCCCATTTGCTTCCTGAAGCGGTGCCGGCCGCCGCCCCGCTATTCCGGCGTGTCCAGGCCCCACATTTTAAAATACTGCCTGTAAAACGGCGGCTGTTGGAAATCGCCCTTCAGTTCGCGGGCGAAGCTGCGGTATCCCATCCCCGCTTTCTCATAGTGGTACACGCCGTCCATGAGTTCTTGCATCAGACCCGCGGGGACGGTGAAAATCATCTCGTCGTCGCCCACGGCCGCTCTTTCGAAATCCCCGGGATCGGGCACGGTCACCTCGCAGGTGCCCTTCAAAAGAGAGGGCACGACGGAATGGACGCAGGACCAGATCGGGTCGAGCGTCGACGTGACGCGGCGCCCGCTCTTAAGCATCAGGGCGAACAGCAGGTGGCGCAGCTGCGACGCGTTGCAATAGATCATCGTCAGGTCGGGCGAAAAGCCGGCTTTATGCAGCGGCGCCAGAGCCATCCCCGCGTATCTGCCGTGGGGCAGAAGCGGTATGTCCCGGGTGCGTTGTTGGGCCGCCTTTTTGTCCCGGACAAAGAAGGCGCTCCCGGATCCCTCCAGGAAATCCCTGGGGGGCTCGACAAGTCCGTAGGCGATGATCGGTTCGAAACACCAGTGGTCTTCGATGAACATCGCCAGAGCCGTTCCGCGCCTGCGCACGATGCCGAATGCCTGGCATGCGGAATAGTGGGTCTTGAGGTCTTTTTTCGGCCTCACGGCTCCTTTCGGGATTTCGCCTTCGTTTTTCAGCATTTTGATTGCGATCGGATAAGTTCTGAGCACCAGCAGATTCAGCAGGTCGGCGCCGTAGGCGTTCGCGGTCTCGACCGGGATGGATGGGTTTGTCCCGTTCTGCGCTCCTGCACGGGCGCTTTTCGGCAGAGCGGCTGATCCCGCGACTGCGGCCGCTCCTGCGACAAAGTTCCTTCGCGTGAGCCCCCTGGGGGAGTTTTGAATCCTGCACATGATTGTTTCTCCTTGGTCTATCCGCCTTTCCCGCAAGAGCCCTGCCGGCACGCCGCAGGCCCTTGCCTGTCCGATTCGGATCTGTCGGCACAATTCGAGGGAATCCGGCGGAAATCATAAGCATTTC
>CAYZTZ010000168.1:0-6801 GCA_964481255.1 uncultured Acidobacteriota bacterium
GGAGACCCGTCCGCACACGATTCTTTCGTGAGCACGGCTCTCCAGAGCCGTGCGTCCGCCTGTTCCCCGGGCCGCCGGACGGGTCTGGAGACCCGCCTGCACACGAGCTTTTCGTGAGCACGGCTCTCTGGCGGCTTGTTGTTGATTTGAACGCGGCGGTGCCGCACCATGAAGCTTGTGTTGTCCGTGGAGGAAGCCATGCGATTCTGTATTGAGGAGAGCGTTTTCCAGATGTTCCCCGACTTTTGCCGGGGGATTGTCACGGCCGCCGGAATTCAAAACGGCCTTCCCTGCCCCGAACTGGAAGGGATGCTGCGGGAGCAGGGGGAAAGAATGCGGCAGGATCCCGGCATCGACCCGGCGGCGCACCCGCGTCTCGCGGTATGGAAGGACGCCTACCGCCGCTTCGGCTCCAATCCGAACAAGTACACCCCTTCGATCGTCTTCCTTGCCAAGCAGGTGAAGGCGGGCAAACCGGTGCGCTCCATTTCGCCGGCAGTGGACGCCTTCAACATCATCAGCCTCAAATACATCATCCCCTGCGGGGGCGACGACATGGACTGCGTTGAAGGCGACGTGACATTGGGCCGGGCTGATTCCGACGAGACGTTCGCCCCCATTTTCAAGCCCGAGGAGATCGAGCACCCGGATCCCGGGGAGATCATTTACGTGAACCGCAGGACCGGCAGGATTCTCTGCAGGCGCTGGAACTGGAGAAACGCGGACTTCTCGAAGCTGACGCCGGAAACCAGAAACGTCGCGATCAACGTCGACGGCATGATGCCCGCTATCGGGCGCGAGGAGATCGAAAAGGCCGCGGAAGAGCTGAAGGGACTCCTCCTGAGGTACTGCGGGGGAAGGGTTGCCGTTCACTATCTCGACGCCGGCAACCGCGAAGCGGAGTTCGAGTTTTAGACGCGGTTTACGCCGACGGCTGTCTGTGCAGAAGGTTCAGGACGCCCAGGAGCTCCTCAAACCCCAGAGTGAGATTGACGATTCCGAGGCCGAAAACGCCCCCCTTGAAATAGGGGTTGCAGACCACGGGGCGAAGTTCGGGGTGGAAGTACAGAAAATAGTTATTCTCCCAGATCGAGGTCCACGGCAGCCAAAGCATCAGCATTCCCGAGAGGAACCAGTAGGCGATGTATAGAGCGCTCCGGCAAAGCTCGAGGATGCGCCCGCGGTTTGTGACGCGTCTGCGGGGATTGGAACTCGCCGTTTGCGGCAGAATCCGGGAGAGCATGCCGTTTTGAACCGCCCTTGGAGCTCGTCCGCGAGGCGCGCGATTCGCGGCGCCGATTTCACAGATTGGCTCTCAATTCGTCAATCCTTTGCGCGACATCTCGATAACCCGGGTCCATGCCGAAAATCCTGTCAAAGCACTCGAGCGCCTGCTCGCTGCTCCCCGCCATCGAATGCGCGACTCCCATATCATAGCGGAGAGCCATCGATTCGTGCGAGGAAATATCCGCGACGCTCAGCCCAGTCTGGCACCAGCGCACCGCCGAGCGCGGCATGCCCTTTTTAAGGAAACAGGTGCTCAGCATGCCGCAGCATTGAACCACCTTGTGGGAGTCCTTTTGCGGGTCCAGAGTTTTCAGGGCCGCCTGGAATTCTCTGATCGCCTCCTCGATCAGGTCCATCTCCCGATAGGCGATTCCCAGGCTGAAATGCTCTTCAAAATCCTCCTTGGCGATATCCTGGTCGGAGAGGGAACTGACCTCTTCGATCAGATCGGCGAAAATCTCGTTGACCTTGAAATCCGATCTGCCGGGGGAGTAGGAACCGCGGGGCTCAGGCGGGGGCGGCTCCGGATAAAAGACGGGGGCCCGCTCCCGCGGCTGGTAAGACCCTGGATACTCCAGAGGCTCCGGCGCGCTCTGCTCAACAGCCGGGGGACGCTTCCGGATGTGATAGGGATCTCCCGAAAGATCCTGGGCGCGTTCGAACGCGTCCAGCTCCGATTCCGGCTCACGCCGCCTCAGAATGAATTGCGCGGCGGTGTCTTTAAACTCCGGCCCCTTGAGAACCTCTTCCCCTTCACGCGGGGCCGTTTCTTGCTTTTCGCAGGGATCCTGCTCCCCCGGCGCCGGCGTTTCCGTGGGCCGCGGAACCGACCCCGGAGGCGCTTCGCCCAGTCTTTGATAGCGTTCCAGCAGATCGGGGTGGTCCGGCCGGATTCTGGCGATCTCGTGGAGCTTGCCGATAGCCTCGTCGCGAAACCCCAAACGTATGTAAAAATCAATTTCCTTGAACTGCTCCTCCATCGGTGGCAAAGACTCCTGAGAAGGAGCGCCCGGTGAAGGCTTTGCGGCAGCTGACTCCGCCGCCTGCGGCCGGGCTTGGGAACCGGAGTTCATTTCCGTATCCTCCGCGTACAATGTTTCCGCAGGGCGCCCGGACGGATCGACTCCATTGTCCGGCCTGATGGGGTCGGCGTCCGCCGTCCCGGCGCCCTGGTCCTCCAGAACGATCCCGTGCCTTCGCGCGAAATCATTCAGATCCCGCTCATAGGCCGCCATCTCAGGAGATAGTTCCCTGGCTTCCGAAAGGCAGGCCACTGCGGATTCCTCGTTCCGGGCGAGGCGATGCAGGGCCGCCAGAAGCAGGCATTGCTCTGCGGCTTCCACGTATTTTTTATCTTCCTTGTAGACGGCCATCAGCCGCGTCCGGACATCCTTGTTATGCGGTTCCCGGAGCGCCAGGTCTTTGAGAACGCCTATCGCCCTGTCCCTCAATCCATAGTTTAAAAGCAGGTCGGCTTCCACCATCGCCTCACGCGTCCCCGTCTCCTGCGCAGCATCGCTTCCCACGGGGACATCGGTGTCCCGGTTCGCGCCCGCTTCCGGCGGGATTGCGGGTTCGATATAGGGGACGTCCGGATACGCCTCGGCATAGGCCCGGCGATGCAGATCGCGGTGCTTGGCGCTGTAAGGATCCATCTCAAGGTATTTTTCGAGATACCCGAGAGCCTCGACCGGGCTCTTGCGGTTCAGATAGAATTCGGAAATCTTATCCAGAAGGCCGATGTAGCGGACCCGGTCGCCGGTGGCCGAGTAGATGGAAGCCAGGTTTGTGAGGCTGGCCACATGGGTGGGACAACGCTGGAGTATGGATTCATATATCTGAACGGCGCGTCCCGTTTCTCCCCGGCCCACGAGGATGGGCGTGATGGAATCCAGGCAGTTCGCCGCGCTGTCGTAGGCTTCGCCGTTGATCCATGCCTCAATAAGGGTAAAAAAAACGGGATATCGCGATTCATCCCCCTGTATCACCCTTTGGAAGGCTTCCGCCGCGGCTTTGAGATTTTTGTCCGCAATACAGGCGCGGCCCAGCATCTCGCGCAAGTCCAGGTTGTCGGGCGCCATGGCCAGGGATTTATCCAGCCGCTCCAGCGCCGGAGCGACCCGCTCCATCCGGAGGCAGCAATCGAGAAGCCCCCGCATGGCTTCCACATTCAGCGGATTGAGCGCGATGGCCCGTTCGAAGGAATCCAGAGCTCCGGCCGGATCGCCCGCGTTGGCCTGCGCTCGGGCCGCTCCGGCCCAATAGAAGTGGGCTTTTTCCTTGTCTCCCGCGGCCTGATAGAGTTCGGCCAGCTTCCTTTGGATCGCGGCATTGGCCGGATCCATCTCGACGACTTTCTCGTAAGCCTCCAGGGACTCGGCCGTCCGGCCTTCTTTCTCGAAAAGGGCCGCCGCCCGAAGATACTGATCGCGGGCGTCGACGCGCGCCCCCTGCCTGGAGTAAAGCCGAGCCAGCGTCAGATTAACTTGCAGGTCGCCGGGGTCGACGGCGAGGATTTTCTTGTATACGGCAATGGCCTTAGGCAGAAAATTGCCCAGGACATAGTGCTCCGCGACCTTGGAAAAGCACCTGGTCGCATCGGCCGTTTTCCCCAGGCGGAGAAACAGATCCCCGACGGTATTGAGGATTAGAATGTCGTGGGGGTCGCTTTGGACAATCTTGAGATATTCGACGATAGCCTGCTGGATCCTGCCCTGGACGACAAACCGTTCAGCGTCGCGCAGCAGCTTCGCCTTGCTATCAGCGGCCACCATACCCTCCTGCAGCTAATGCTTTACAGACTCCGCCGAGGTGTCCGCCGATGATGGGGCAAGAACCGTGCAGGCCTCTCCGGTATCCCTAGGCGTTCGGGACACTTTCAGTGGAGCGTTCGGTTCTCCCTGCTTCTTTCAGCCGGGCGGCCTTGCCCCGGCGTCCTCGGAGGTAATACAGCTTCGCCCGGCGCACCTTCCCGCCCTTCACGACTTCCAGCTTTTCGATAATGGGCGAGTACAGCGGGAAAATGCGTTCAATGCCATATCCGAACGAAACCTTTCGGACCGTGAAAGTCGAGGATATGCCGTTGTTTTTCCGGGCTATGACAACGCCTTCAAAGACCTGGATCCGGTACTTGTCCCCTTCCTTGATTTTCACGTGAACTCGCACCGTATCTCCTGGCCGGAAGCGGGGAAGATCGGACCTCAACTGAGAATTATCGACTGCCCGTCGCAAATCCATAAGAAACACTCCTTAATTTTCGGCGGATTTCTTTTCAATCAGCTCGGGTCGGGCCTTTTTTGTCTTCTCCAGGGCCTGTTCTCTGCGCCACTTTTCAATTCTCGCGTGATGTCCCGAGAGGAGCACCTGCGGCACCGTCAGGCCGCGAAACTCGGCCGGACGCGTGTATTGCGGATAGTCCAATAAACCCGACGAAAAGCTCTCATTGACAGCGGAAGCCGGGCTTCCCAACGCGCCGGGAAGCAGCCGGACAACCGAATCAAGGATAACCATCGCAGGAATCTCCCCTCCAGTCAGGATATAGTCTCCGATGGAGACTTCTCTGTCGACGAGACTGTCTATCACCCGCTGGTCCACTCCTTCGTATCGGCCGCAAACCAGCATAAGATGCGTAAATGTAGCGAATTCGGAAGCCATTTCCTGCGACCACAACTTGCCCTGGGGGGTGAGCAGAATCACCTGGCCGCGGTCCCCCTGATCCCCGCCGCGGCAAAACTCTATCGCCTCGAACAGGGGTCCGGGCATGAAAACCATGCCCTCCCCTCCGCCGTAAGGACGATCGTCGACCGACCGATGCTTGTCCTTGGCGAAATCCCTGAGGTTTACAAGCCGAACATCCACCAGTCCGGATTTGCGGGCCCGGCGCATTATCCCGCATTCCAGAAAGCCGGCAAACATCTCGGGAAAAACGGTTATGATATCAAATCTCATCGGTCCAGGTCCATCAGTCCTTCCGGCGGATCCACTATGATCCGCTTTTCCTCAATGGAGATCCGGACGCAGATACTTTCCACCGCCGGTATCATACGTTCCCGGCCGTGCCCCTGGATTACCAGCTGGCTGTTGCCGGCGATCCTAAGAACTTCTTGCACAACGCCCAACAGGTTGCCTCGGGTATCGAAGACGGAACATCCCACCAGGTCGTGGTCGAAATAGGTGCCTTCCGGGAGGCGAACCGCCTGATCGGCGGGGACCGTGACCCAGCATCCGACGAAACCTTCCGCCTCGCCGATGCTGTCCACGCCGGCGAGTTTCAAAACCATGCGGCCCTTGTGTTCCCAGGAACCCTCCAACCCCATGCATTGCATACGGCCGTCCTTGAACTCCAGCCACACTTCCCGCAGAGCGCTGAAGCGGTCCGGATAGTCGGTGTACAGGTCGACCAGGACTTCGCCCCGGTTCCCGCGTGTCCTTGCAATTCGGGCGATGGCGATAAAGGGAGGATTCGCGTGCGGCGTCACTATTCCAGGATTTCCAGGACGAACCGCTTTCTCAGCTTCATGCCTGCCGCGCCGAGAATGGTTCGAATGCAACGGGCGGTCCGTCCCTGCTTCCCGATAACCTTGCCAAGATCGTTCGGCGCCACTCTCAGCTCCAGCACAGTGGTCTGTTCACCCTCCACTTCGGTTACCGTTACCTGCTCGGGATTGTCCACAAGCGCTTTCGCAATCATTTCGATAAGCTCTTTCATATCCGCTTCACCTCCGAGACCACTCCAAGGGCGTAACTCGGGAGATCCCTGGTACAGGAACGCGAAGATATGGAAAGACGATCTCAGCCGGCGGCGACAGGCGTGGGGGGAGCGGCCTTCTTTATCAGGGAGCGCACCGTGTCCGTAGGCTGTGCACCGCATGCCAGCCAGTGCTTGACTCTATCCATTTTCAGCTCCACCAACGGGGGATTTGTCCTCGGGTTATAGTGCCCGACGACCTCCACGAACACCCCGTCGCGGTTCTGTCTTCGCTCCATCACCACAACTCTATAAAAGGGCCTCTTTTTGGCGCCCATGCGCGTCAAACGTAATGTAAGCAACACTCCTCCTCGTCCAAAAACCTCCAAATCCAATTATTTTCGCATATACGGCATCGGGATTCAACTGTCTCCTAATGATTCGCGCCGGATTTTCTCAGATTCGGGACAAGGGTTTCCTTTGATGCAAATCCGAAGCTCCCCAGGCCGCAGGATACCTTAAAATTATATCAGATCTCCCGAGTTCTTCCGAACAATGTTTTCAAAGCCTGAAAATCCGCCGCTTCACCATTTTGCGGTAAGCTTTTCGTGAGCACGGCTCTCCAGAGCCGTGCGTCTGCCCGTTCCCCAGATCACCGGACGGTTATGGAGACCCGTCCGCACATGAGCTTTTCGTGAGCACGGCTCTCCAGAGCCGTGCGATAGGTTAAGACAGACGGACGGATCTGGAGATCCGTCCGCACGTACTCCTCTTTTCGATAGGGGTAGGAAGGGCCGATTGGATTCAGCTCCCCCTCCCTCCGAACC
>CAYZTZ010000169.1:0-6714 GCA_964481255.1 uncultured Acidobacteriota bacterium
CGTCCGGTTCGGAGGGAGGGGGAGCTGAATCCAATCGGCCCTTCCTACCCCTATCACAACCGGGGAAATAGGCGTCCGTCTGTCTGAACAATAGGCTAACGCGCGGCTCTGGAGAGCCGTGCTCACGAAATTACTCAGGACCTTCCGTATAGCAGCACGAATCAAACCGTGTAGGACGAGGACGCGGTCTCTCCTCCTCGCCCCGTCCAGTTGGTGTGAAAGAACCGCCCGCGGGGCCTGTCGACGCGTTCATACTGGTGCGCGCCGAAATAGTCGCGCTGCGCCTGAAGCAGGTTGGCGGGCAGGCGCTCGTTTCTCAGGCCGTCGTAATAGCACAGCGCCGTCGACATCGCCGGAACCCAGACGCCTTCGAGGACGGCGGTCGACACGACGCGCCTCCACGCCTGTTGCGATTGATCGATCCGCTCCCTGAAAAAGGGATCGAGCAGAAGGTTCGATAGTCCGGGATCGGCGTCGAAGGCTTCCCTGATCCTTTCAAGAAACGCCGAGCGGATGATACAGCCTCCCCGCCAGAGAAGGGCTATGCCGCCGTAGTTCAGGTCCCACTGATATTCCCTGGCCGCCTCGCGCAGCAGGACGAAGCCCTGCGCGTAAGAGACGATCTTGGACGCGTACAGGGCCTTTTCCAGGTCTTCGAGAAAAGCCCGCCTTTTGCCTGAAAACCGGCGCGGCGGAGGAGAAAGCACCCGCGATGCCCGGACCCGCTCATCCTTCATGGCCGACAGGCACCTCGCGAAGACGGCCTCGCTGATCAGCGTCAGGGGGATGCCGAGGTCCAGGGACGCGACGCTCGTCCATTTGCCCGTGCCCTTCTGCCCCGCCGTGTCGAGAATCTTTTCCACGAGCGGCTCGCCGTCGTCGTCCTTGAAGGCGAGGATGTCGCCCGTGATCTCGATCAAGTAGCTGTTCAGGTCGCCGGAGTTCCATCTTTTGAATACTTCATGCATGTCCGCCGGGGACATTCCGAGCAGCTCCTTCATGATCTGGTACGCTTCGCAAATGATCTGCATGTCGCCGTATTCGATGCCGTTGTGCACCATTTTGACGAAATGCCCGGCCCCGTTTCCGCCCACCCAGTCGCAGCACGGCGTGCCGTCGGCGACGCGGGCCGCGATGGCCTGAAAAATCGGTCTGACGTAAGGCCATGCCGCGGGCGAGCCGCCGGGCATGATGGACGGGCCGCGCAGGGCCCCCTCCTCGCCGCCCGAGACGCCCGCGCCGATGAAAAGGAGCCCCTTGGATTCCAGGTATTCGGTCCGCCGGATCGTGTCTGCGAAATGCGAATTGCCCCCGTCGATCAGGATATCGCCGCTGTCTAGAAGTGGAAGGAGCTGCTCGATCACGTCATCCACGGGCCTTCCGGCTTTCACCATCATCAGGATCCTGCGCGGCGGCGCGATGGACCGGACGAAGGCCTCGATCGTCTCCGATCCGATGAAATTCCTGCCTTGCCCGCGGCCGCCGATGAAGCGCCTCACCACTCCCTCCTCCACTCCGGGGACCGTCCGGTTATAGACCGCGACGGTCCATCCCTTGTCCTCCATGTTGAGCGCGAGGTTCTCGCCCATAACGGCGAGGCCGATGATCCCGATGTCCGCTTTCTCTTTCATGCCTTCTCTCCGCAGCTATTCCGGCTGATTCGCGCGCCGCCCGGGCCGGGGGGCGCGTCGTCCTGGATGCCCGGCGGGCTTTCCAGGCGGTCCCTGTGCGCCCAAAGCCCCAGGCCGGGATTCGATATAAAAAAAATCTCCTCGCCGTCGGCCAGCGTATTGAACCCTTCGCTGAGCTTCGCGGGATCGTACCGCGCCGCCATGTAGGCCGGATCGGCATGGCGAAAGCGGACGCCTTCGATCTCCTCCCGGGTAAGGTGTCCGGGGCAGTATGTCACCGTGAACCGTCCCTCGGGGGATCCGTGGATAAGGTGCGCGGCCGCCCCAAGGTTTTGCCGAAGATCCTCCTTCGTGCGGACCCATTCCAGCACTCGGCCGGTTCCCGCGTAACCGTAACGCCGGATAAGCCGGTCGATCCGCTCGTCCTCCCCGAAGCCGGAGATCCCGGGCGCCAGCACAATCAGCTCCGCTCCGTCTGCGAGCGCCATCCGCGTGCGGTAAATGCTCTTGTTCCCCAGCCAGGCGCTCTTGAATTCCGACGGGTCGAGATAAACCACGGCCTTGCGGATGGGCTTGTCCAGCAGTTGGACGTTGACCCGCAGGGACAGAGCCGCCGCTTGACGGAAGCAATCCTCCCCGTCGCCGATGAATAGTCCGCGTACGGCCGGCTGACGCCGATGATCCATGCCCACGACGGTCAGGATGTAGAGAATCGGCAGATGCCGGGCGAAACGCTCGGAAGCGTAATTAAGGACTCTGCGCACCGGAGTGTCCGCGCGGCCCATCATGCGCTCCATGCCGTAGACGGCGCCGAGGAAATGCGTCTTGTTGATCGCGTCGGCACCGCCGGCGCCGACAAGGACGTTCTTGTTGTATCCTGCCATCCCCACGACCTCGTGGGGGACGACCTGCCCGATCGAGAGGATCAGATCGTGCGATCCTTCGGCGATAAGCCCGTCGACCTGGATGGAGATGGCGTACTCGATGCGGCCTTCGGACCACTCCCTGACGAGAGCGGCCGGAACCTCCCCCAATGGGACGACGCCTTCCCTCCAGTCATGGACGCGGAACAGCCCGCGGGGCACGCGGCCGAACATGGCTCCGATTTCCTCGTCCGTCATGGGGGCATGGGTACCGGTGGCCGGCAGAATGTCCGTCAGGCTTTTCCCGTAGTATTCCCATGCCGTCTCGGTCAGCAGCCCCGCCTGGGAATGCAGGCGCGTGAAATCGGGGGGAACCGCGAGGACGCGCCTTTTCGGGCCGAGCCGGTCGAGGGCGGCGCGCAGCGCTTCCCGGATATCTCCCGGCGAAAGCACCGCATCGGCTGAACCGCGGCTGAAGAGAACCATCGCGTCTCAAACTCCCGAATAGGCCGAGAAGCCGCCGTCGATGGGAAGCACGATCCCCGTGATGAAGCCGGATATGGGCGAAAGCAGCCACAGCACCGCGCCCGCCAGATCTTCGGGCGCCCCGAAACGGCCCAGAGGGGTGTGAGCCAGGATCCGCCGGCCGCGGGCCGTGAGTTCGCCGGAGTCTTTTTCCGTCAGAAGGTAACGGTTCTGTTCCGTCAGGAAAAACCCCGGCGCGACGGCGTTGACTCGGATGCCCGGGGAATACTCCTGAGCCATGTGGACGGCCAGCCACTGGGTGAAATTGGATACGGCGGCCTTCGCCGCGGAATAGGCGGGTATGCGGGTCAGGGGGCGGAAGGCGTTCATGGAGGAGATATTGAGGATCACGCCCTCTTTCCGTTGAGCCATCCGTTTTCCGAAAACCTGGCTGGAGAGAATGGTGCCGAGCAGGTTGAGGTCGGCGACGAACCGTAGGGCGCTCTCCGGCAGGTCGAAAAAGGACCGGCCCGCCGTCGTGGTCGCGCCCGGATCGTTCCCCCCCGCCGCGTTGATGAGGCCGTCGATCTTTCCCCACTCGGAAACGATCCGCCCGGCCGCCAGTTCCAGGGATTCCTTTTTCAGCACATCGCACTCGAGGACCATGAAGCGGCCTCTGGCGCGGCTCAGGCGCGGAAGGAAGGCTTCGGCCCGCGCGGGAGCGGAATCGAGAACGGCCACGCTCGCGTTGCATTCCGCCAGGGTGCAGGCCATCTCGCCGCCCAGGGCGCCGGCTCCGCCCGTGACCGCGATGACGCGGCCGCTGAAGTCGTATTTTCGGGTCAGTTCTTCAAGGTTCACGGTTCCGTCCTCCTAAAAAACCGCGCGCGGCGCGCATGAAGACGCCGCCCCGCCTACCCGCGGTCGCCCGCGAGGAAGAGAGGCCGTATGTGATTCTCGTACAGGTTCCGGGTGACTCCCTCCTCAATGGCGCCGCGGCACTGACGGAGCAGCCTGACGAAACGCGGCCCTGTTTCCGCGGCGATCTTGAATCCGACGTGAAGGAGCTGGCGAAGATGGGGATTATAGCTCGAGCAGGAGGGATCATGCCGCAGCGCCCGGACGAAATCTTCGGAGCGCCAGGCGGAGACCCGCCCGGGCGGGGGGAGACGATCCTTGTCGATGGCGGTCACGGCGAGGTAGGGGCGGCGCAGCTCGTCGATCCGCCGGCAGGATTTTTGATATATCTCCTTGGCCAGCTCGAGCCCTTCCCCGCCGCAGGCGGCCATGCCCGCAAGTTCCTCCAGCCACGTGGTCCCCGCCGTCTTAAGGTGGATCCCCGCCCCCGCACGGCGGATCGCGCGGTGCATGATGGGGTACAGGCAAAACTTGTCGCTCCCCGTGTGGATGCTCAGCTTCAGGTTGCGCGGCAAATGAAATTCGCGCGCGGCGAAGGCGACGACGGCCAGGTCGTCCTCGAACTCCCGCGCGAAACGCCCGGGATCCCCGAGGTAATCGATCCCTTTGAGGAAAGCTCCGGAAAACCTGGGCGCGATGGTCTGGACGGGAATCCCTTCCATGGCGAGGGCGGCGAGAAGGAGGAACAATTCCGCGGGCGCCTGGGGATCCTGCGCTTCGTCGGCGGAGATTTCGGTGATGAAGGCGTCCGCCCCCTTTTTCTCGGCGATGTGCCGATAGACGGCTCCGGCTTCGCAAACTGCGCCGAGATACTTCCGCGCGAAATCCGCCAGGACGGAATCCGTGATCTCCAAGGGCGATCCCATCCCCGGGATCCTGAGGGACCCTTTGTAAGAAGCCGCGGCCTTGAAGAATAGAGCCGCCCGCCGCTCTTCGACCGGCCGCCCGATGCTGTCCGCCAGGTCGATGGTGAAAAAGTCGTGCGAAGGGATAAAAGCGTCGACGGTCGCCGGCCCGATATGGTCCGCGTCGACGTGGTAGGCCTCGGTCCATCCGCGGGCCCGGACGGCTTCGTCGGCGGCCCTGCGGGCGTCCTCCGGCGCCGTTTGCGCGATCCCGTGTTCGCGGTGGGACTTGTTCCACACCGGCGTGATGCGGACGCCCTCCGCGGCGGCTTTCTCGAGAGCCCTCAATTGCGCGGCGCACTCGTAACCGAACCTGTCGCCGACGCCCATTGAATATTTCCCCAGTTCCATGGATGCTACCCCGGGATCATCGCCCGGCTTCGAAACGGCGCGGGCGGATTGTCCCCCTCTGAAGAGAGCCGGTGCAAGCGGCGATCACGGCCGAGGACGCGAGGGACGCGATCCCGGCATGTTTCTATTTCCCCCTAAGCGAAGCAGTCACGGCGTCGGCTACGGCTGAGGCGATCGACTGTATTTCATCCTCATCGAGCAGGCGCAGAGGCCGCTTTTGCATGCCGGCTACGCCGGGCGGCGCCAGAGCGATCGTCCCGGGTCGCTGCGGCGGACCGGGCGCCCCTCCTTTTTTCATCTCAAAACGCGCGTCCGGCAGGCCCAGACGCTTCTTGATCGCGAGAAGGTCCGTCTGTTTGGACGGAGGAATGGTCGCGTAAGGGAACCCCAGCTGGCGGCTGATCAACAGCGTCCAGCAGTAGGTTTCCAGGTTCTCGGCGCACCATTCGGCGTGCGTTGCCGTGTCGGCCCAGCAGACGATCCCGTGGTTCCCAAGCAGGATCGTGTTATGGTCCCGCAGAAAGGGGCGCACGGTCTCGGCGAACTTTTTTGTGCCCGGCGTCTCGTAGGGTGAAAGGGCGACGATGCCGACGAAAACGTCGAATTCGGGAATGACCGCCGCGGGCGGGACGAGGCCGGTTATGGCGTACGCCGTCGCGTGCGGCGGGTGGCAATGGACCACGGCCTTGGCCTTGTCGACATTTTTGTATATCTCAAGGTGCAGGAAGACCTCGCCGGTGCGCGTCAGCTCCCCGGCGAGCTGGTTGCCTTCGAGATCCACGAGGCAAAGGTCTTCGGGCCTGAGGTCGGCCTTGCTGAGCATCGAGGGGGTGCAGATCACGGCGTTTTCACCGATCCGACAGGAGATGTTGCCGCCGTTGCCGTCCACATAACCGCGCTGCCAGAGTTTCCATCCGACCCTGCAGATCTCCTCTTTGACGGCCTGCGCCCGCGGCGAGCGGAAAAGACGGACCGCCTCAGGGTCAGCCCTCACGGGCGCGGCTTTCCCGGCGCCGGCCTTGGGACTGCCGTAGGCGTAGGCGGCCTGCTCCAGGTCCTTTCCCAGCCTGCGGGCGCCTGGCTTGGAGGCGGTTTTGCGGTGAAAGCGTTTTTCGGAAGCCATTTCAAACTCCTTGGAAACTCCCTTTGTCAGGCGGCTGAAATGCCTTGCACCGGCGCGATCATCCCCCGGCATCCCCTATGGCGACTCCCCGGATCCATGGGGATCAATGACGTCGCAGCCGACCAGCAGGAGCACCTGGTTGCCCGAGTCCGCGACCGAATGCATCCCTTCCGAGAGCATCGACGAGGAGCCCGTGAAGAAATAAGCGACAAACTTCGAGACCGCGATGCCGAGGTTCGCAAGCAGGGCCGCGATGACGGCGCGAGATCCTGACGGGGCGCTCATGGCGGGATCGGCTCCTTCCGGCCTGGAAGCGAATCCGCTCGGCCGGATTTTCCCCTTCGTTATCAGTCCGGAAAGCCGCGCCGGGCGGCGCCGGAACGTTCTGTGAGTTTCAAAGGCGTCGGGCGCGCTACTCGAATTCCTCGTCGCTGGGCCATTCGGAGGGGCCGCGTTTC
>CAYZTZ010000170.1:0-6713 GCA_964481255.1 uncultured Acidobacteriota bacterium
GCGGACACCCAAGATACTGGAGACGCCCAAGGGGGTCGGCGGGCGCGAAGACAGGAGAAACCTTGCGGTCCTCCGTTCGCTGGTCGATGAGGGATAAGGAATTCAGGAATCGAGGCCGCAGGGGAGTATCGTCGGTCAGAGTTCCCGGTTCAAGGTTCCCCGTTTTTGATATGGCGGTCAACGGGAAACGGGAAACGGGGAACTCCGAGGCCCTGCAGAAGCGGGTATGTTTTCAAATGCAGTTCCGGATTTTGCTGTGCCGGCGGCTGTAGAGAAAATAGACCAGCAGGCCGATGCCGAGCCAGATGCCGAACCGTTTCCAGGCCTGCGCGGGCAGGCCCTTCATGACGAAAACGCAGGCTGCGGCGCTTGCGAGCGAGACGGGCCACACAAAAGGGACCTTGAACGGCCTTTGCCGGGAAGGGTCCTTGTAGCGGAGCACCAGAACCCCAATGGAAACGAGCGCGAAAGCGAAAAGGGTGCCGATGTTGGTGAGGTCGTAAGTCTCGGCGGCGTCGCCGATCATCGCCGCGAACGCCACGGCGAGCCCCGTGACGAGAGTGGCGGCATAGGGAATGCGTCGCACCGGGTCCACCCTGGCGGCCCATGGAGGCAGCAGACCGTCCCGGGCCATCGAGAAAAAGATCCGGGGCTGGCCGTATTGGAAAACCAGGAGAACGGCGGACATTGATATCACCGCGCCCAGCGCGACGATCCATCCTACGCGCTGAAATCCGGCCGCCTGCAGAGCGCGGGCCAGCGGGTCCGCCACCGCCAGATCTTTGTATGGCGCCATGCCGGTCAGCACCGCGCCCACGATAACGTAGATCAAGGTGCAGACAGCAAGCCCTCCGAGGATGCCGACGGGGAGGTTCTTCTGTGGATTCCGCGTCTCCTCCGCCGCCGTGGAAATGGCGTCGAAACCGATAAAGGCGAAGAAGACGATGGCGGCGCCCTGATGGATCCCTTTGAAGCCGTTCGGCATGAACGGATGGTAATTGTCGGGGTCGATATGCGTCAGGCCGGCGGCGATGAAAAGGCCGAGCGCCAGCAGCTTCACACAGACGATCCAGTTGTTGGCCGTGGCGCTCTCCCTCGCCCCCCGCAGCAGCAGCCAGGTGATCAGCATCACGATCCCGAACGCCGGGACATTCACCAGCAGGGGTATTCCCGCGACGCGCGGCGCCGACTCGAGCAGCTGGCGCAGGGCGGGATCGGGGCTGAGCAGCGCCGTGCGGTAACCGGTCGTGGCCCACGGCGGCAGATGGACGCCGATCCCGCGGATCATCGTGTTGAAATAGTCTCCCCAGGAGATCGCGACCGCGACGTTGCCCACGGCGTATTCAAGGATGAGATCCCAGCCGATGATCCAGGCCGCCAGCTCGCCCAGCGTCGCGTAGGCATAGGTGTATGCGCTGCCGGACACGGGGATCATGGCTGCCAGCTCCGCGTAGCAGAGCCCCGCGAGAGCGCAGACGGCCCCCAGCAGCAAAAAGGAGAACACCAGCGCCGGACCGGCGCCGGAGCGTACGACCGCGCCGCTTGCGTCCAGCTGACCCGCCGCGGCGGTCCCGACGGCGCCGAAAATACCCGCCCCGATGACGGCGCCGATCGCCAGCATGATGAGATCGCCCGCGCCCAGGGAACGCTTCAATCCCCGGGGGGACTCAATGTCCACCAGCATGTCCGCGATGGCCTTCCGTCTGAACAGCTGCATGGCGGTCGCTCCGGCTTACAACCACGCATCCTGCGGGTTTTGCGGCGATTTCTTCGCGATGGACCTATAACGGCCTGAGCTTCGCGTACCTCTCGATCAGGGATTTCCGGCCGGCGCGGCTGAAAGTCACCGTGAGTTTGATCTCGCCGCCCATGCGTTCGCGCTGGAGGATGATCCCGTCCCCGAACTGCTCGTGATACACGCGCATGCCCGGCTTCAACAGGGGTGCCTCTTTGCCGTCGCGGACGCCCGGCGCAGCGTCCCGCTGCATCCGCTCCATGTAGGCCCTGAGCTCGGCGATCGACTTCGGCTGCGGGCGGGTTTCCGCGCGCCCATGCCGGCGGGGGGAAGCGGCGACGTAATCTTCCTCCGGTTCGTAAAAGCGGTCCCTGCGGTGCGATCGGCGGGAGGCAGAATACGGCTCCTCGTCCTCGAATCCCTCCATCAGGTCGCGGGGCATTTCGTTCAGGAAGCGGGAAACTTCCGCCGGAAAGCCTGCGTCCGGCCCGTATTTTTTCCTGTAAAGCGCCCAGCTGAGGTACAGCTTCCGCTTGGCGCGGGTGATCCCCACGTAGCAGAGCCGTCGCTCTTCCTCGAGTTCCTGTTCGGATTCCATGGACTGGCTGTGCGGGAAGATCCCCTCCTCCATGGCGACCAGGAAGACCGTGTCGAATTCCAGACCCTTGGCGCTGTGAAGCGTCATCAGAGACACGCGGGCGTCGGGGTCGAGCTGATCGAGTTCCGAGGACAGGGCCGCACGGTCGAGGAAATCGGAAACCGTCTCGCCCCGCGCCTCCGACTCGGCCGCCGCCCGCACCAGCTCTTCGATATTGGCCAGACGGTTTTCCGCCTCCGCCTCCGTTTCCTGTTTCCGAAGCATATCAGCATAGCGGGTATCCTCAAGGATGGTCTCGATCATTTTTGCGATGGAGGCTGTTTTCTGGAGCGCCGTCCATTTGTCGAGCAGTTCCAGGAAATGCAGCAGGGCTTTGGATGCCCGGCCGGGGAGACCCGGGTCCCGGGCCTTTTCGCGCGCCGTCTCCAGGATCGGTATTCCCCTTTCCAGGGCCTCCTTGGTCACCGCCTCCAGGGTGGCGCTGCCGATGCCCCGCGGCGGCGTATTGATGATGCGCAGAAGGGCCAGATCGTCCTCGGGATTGAAAATGACTCTCAGGTAGGCCAGCAGGTCTTTAACTTCCATGCGCCCGAAAAAGGCGACGCTTCCGACGATCGCGTAGGGTATCCCTTCCTCGATCAAAACGTCTTCGAAACTGCGCGAAAGGAAGTTGGCGCGGTACAGGACGGCGACGCGGCAGTCGGGGTCCCCGTCGAGAATCTCCCGGATGCGTTCGACGACCCAGGAGGCCTCCTCCCGCGCCGATTCGGCCTGGAAGCAGGTGACGATATCCCCGCCGGCGTTTTGCGTCCAGAGGACCTTCCCCTTTCGCTCGGTGTTATGGGACACGACGGAGCCTGCGACCCGCAGGATGTTCCCGCTGGAACGGTAGTTCTGCTCCAGCTTGATGATTCGGGCTCCCGGGAAATCCTTTTCAAACGTCAGGATGTTCCGGATGTCCGCCCCGCGGAATTTATAGATGGACTGGTCTTCGTCGCCGACGACGAAGAGGTTGCGATGGGAGAAAGTGAGCAGGCGAAGCAGTTCGTACTGGGGGCGGTTGGTGTCCTGGTACTCGTCGACCAGGATGTAGCGGTACCGCTCGCTGTAGTGTTTCCTCAGGTCGCGGTATTCTTCGAGCAGGACCACGGCTTTCAGGAGAAGATCGTCGAAGTCCAGAGCGTTGGAATGACGCAGCCGCGCGTTGTATGCGGCGTAGATGCGCCCGACGTCCTCTGCGCTTTCGGACGGGAAACGGGCCGCGTACTGATCGGGCGGGACGCCGTGATTCTTGGCGTAACTGATCCGGCTGATGAGCTCGCGGGGGGAAAGGCCGCAATCGGCGTCTTCCTCGGTTTCTTCCAGGATCCGCTTGATAAGGCGGCGCTGGTCGTCGGTGTCGTAAATCGAAAAGTCGCGTCTGTAACCGAGACGGTGGATATCCCTGCGAAGAAGGCGCACGCAAAACGAGTGGAACGTGGAGATCAAGGGTTCGGGTCCCCGGGCGGCGCCGAGAATCTTGCGGACTCGCTCCTGCATCTCCCGGGCCGCCTTGTTGGTGAAAGTGACGGCCAGAATGTTTTCGGGGCGCGCCGCCCCGGTGCGGACGAGGTGCGCGATCCGGTGGGCGATGACGCGGGTCTTGCCGCTTCCGGCGCCGGCCAGCACAAGCGCCGGCCCGGTCCCGTGTTGCACGGCGAGACGCTGTTGAGTATTTAATTCCGCCAAAATATCCATAGGCTTTCCGCCGTCTGCATTCTCCGGAAGAAACAATACTCGATTTTACGGGATGCGGGGCCGCTTTTTTCGAGGCCCTCGATTCCTTCCTTGACACCGCGGCATAAAAAACGTTAGTGATTAGCTGCTCTGTTTAAGGGGCGGTTTTTTCTGTTGAAACCTCGACGGCGGGGATCCCCGCATGATGCACGTTTGGAAACATACCATAGGATCAATCGGTTAGGAGGAAATTTCTATGGGACTTGATTGGATGCCGAGAGAACACGGGAAAAAAGACCACAGCCGGTTCGGCGCGGAACACTGGGGTACGGAGGCGCCCTGCGTCGTTTATGAAAAGAGACCCCTGAAAGACCCCAAGGGGAATGTGGTGCCGGGACTTTTCGTGTCCTGGATACGTCTGAACAACCCCGCGCAATATAATTCCTATACGACGGAAATGGTGAAAGGCGTCATCGCCGGCTTCGAAAATTCTTCGGTCGACCGCGAGGTCGTGGCCACGGTATTTACGGGAACCGGGCCCTACGCCTTCTGCACGGGGGGCAACACCAAGGAATATTCCGAGTACTACAGCAAGCGCCCGGAGGAATACGGCGCCTACATGGAGCTTTTCAACAACATGGTGGATTCCATCCTGATGTGCAAGAAGCCCGTGATCTGCCGCGTCAACGGGATGCGCGTCGCGGGCGGCCAGGAAATAGGGCTGGCGTGCGACATCGCCGTCGCTTCGGACCTGGCGATCTTCGGCCAGGCGGGTCCCAGGCACGGATCGGCCCCGGTGGGCGGCGCCTCGGATTTCCTGCCGTGGTTCCTCACCGCCGAGGACGCCATGTGGAACTGCATCAGCTGCGAGATGTGGAGCGCCTACAAGATGAAAGCCAAGAACCTCGTTTCCAAGGTAGTCCCCGTATTGAAGGACGACAAGGGGAACTGGGTGCGCAACCCTCAGGTCGTCACCGACAGCTATGTGCGCGACGGCGAGATCGTTTACGGGGAATTCAAGACCGGGGACGAGTTCAAAAACGCCCGGGCCTGGGTCAACGAAAAGCTGAAAAACAACGACTATGATTTTTCCCTGCTGGACGCCGAAGTCGACAGGATCGTCTGGACTTTTGCCAATCTTTTCCCGGGTTGCCTGATGATGTCCATCGACGGGGTCCGGAACAAGAAGAAGTTCTTCTGGGATCAAATGAAGAATCCGAACCGGCACTGGCTGGCCGCCAACATGATGGGCGAGGCTTTCCTGGGCTTCGGCGCTTTCAACACCAAGAAGATCACGGGCGCCGACACCATCGATTTCCTGAAATACCGGCAGCTCGTCGCCGAGGGGGCCCTCGTGGACGATGCCTTTATGGAACAGGTCCTCGGAAAGCCCAAGTAGGAACCGGACCGGGGCCGATTTGGAGGGCGGCGGCAGGCCGCCTCTCTGATTTGCGTGAACTTGCTCCCGCTCTTAAGTTCCCGGTTCAGAGTTCCCGGTTGTCCGGAAATCACAGACTGGAAACTGAGAACCAGGAACTCAACAGGGGCAAGCCCGCGCACTCCAAACCAATATTCGTGAATTCATATTAGGATTTAATCCGGAAAGGAAGACGTCATGACTGTTACAGCGCAAGCGTACGTTTTGGAGGCCGCCAAGGCGCCTCTGGTCCGGCGGGCTCTCGAGATACCCGATCCCGGACCGACTGAAGCCATCGTTGAAGTGATTGCCTGCGGCATGTGCCATACCGACCTTGGGTACGCGGACGGGTCGGTCCCGACGAAAAAGGGCATACCGATCGTGCTCGGGCACGAAGCAGTGGGACGCGTCGCCGCCGCCGGAAAGGATTACGAGCCGCTGATGGGCGCGACGGTGCTCGTTCCTGCAGTTCTTCCCTGCGGCGAGTGCCCCTTCTGCAAAGCGGGCCGCGGAAACGCCTGCCCGAATCAGAAGATGCCCGGCAACGACATTGACGGGGCCTTCTCGACCCACTTCCTGGTGCCGGCGCGGCCCCTGATCAAGATCGATCCCGGCTTTTCGGGCAATGTCGCGGCCCTTTCCGTGGTCGCCGACGCCGTTTCGACCGCCTACCAGGCCATTCTTCGCGCCGGCCTCGCCGAGGGCGATATCGCCATCGTCGTGGGGGCCGGAGGCGTGGGAGGCTTTGTGGCCCAGATCGCGCGAGCTCTGGGGGCCCGCGTGATCGCGTGCGACATCATGCCCGACCGCCTCAAGCTGATCGCCGAACATGGCGCGGAGGAGGTGGTCGACCTGACGAACAAGGACCCGAAGGAACTCCGGAAGCAGGTCCGCTCCTTCGCCAAGGGCGCGCCGACGTTCAAATACAAGATCTTCGAGTGCAGCGGAAGCCCCGCCGGCCAGATCACGGCATACGGCTTGCTGGAGCGCGCCGCGACGATGCTGCAGGTGGGATATACGCCGAACAAGGTCGACGTGCGCCTGTCCAACCTCATGGCTTTCGACGCCACCATTCACGGCACATGGGGGTGCCCGCCTGAAGTCTACCCCGGCGTTCTGCGCCTGATCGACGAGGGCAAGGTCAAGCTGGATCCATTCATCGAATATGGGCCGATGTCCAGAGTCAATGACTATCTCGCGGCTATGGCGGAACATAAGCTCGAACGCCGCATGGTCATGGATCCCCG
>CAYZTZ010000171.1:0-6662 GCA_964481255.1 uncultured Acidobacteriota bacterium
CTACAAATGGATCCTCCAGATCGTTCCCCGCAACTACGCGGAGATCGAGCGGGGCATGAAAAACCAGAGGCGCACGAACCTCGTTCTGATCACCCTGAGCATGTTCCTTACGTTTCTGAGTCTCGCAGTCATTTCCGTCGCCTGGCGCCGCGACCGGCAGCTGCGTAAGCTGAAGGAGGATTTCATAAGCAACGTGAGCCATGAGCTGAAGACCCCGCTTTCCCTGATACGCATGTTCAGCGAAATCCTGGTCACAAACAGAGTCCAGAGCGACGAGAAAAGACGGGAGTATTTTGAAATCATCCATGCGGAAAGCGACCGCATGTCGCGCCTCATCAATAATCTGCTCGATTTCGCCAGTCTTTCGCAGGGAGTCGACCGCAAGTATTTCGAAAAGACCAACATTGCGCAGCTTGTGGCCAAGACGCTGGAGGCCTACGGCCACGAGATCCGGAAGGAAGGATTTGAGCTGAATCTGGAAATGGCGGACGACATTCCCGACAGTTTCGCGGACCCCAACGCCATCACGATGGCGTTCATCAATCTCGTCGACAATTCGGTCAAATATTCAGGGGACCGCAAGCGGATCGAGGTGCAGGTCGCGAAAGCCGACGGCTGTGTGAATATATCGGTCAGGGACCAGGGGATTGGAATCCCTCCCGCCGAACAGCAGAGGATCTTCGAGAAGTTTTATCGCGGCAGTGCGCCGTCGATCCGCCGCATACGAGGCAGCGGGATCGGCCTTGCGATCACCAAGCATGTTGCCGAAATGCATGGGGGGGAGATCCTTGTCGAGAGCGAGCCCGGGAAGGGGAGCGCGTTTACGCTGAAGATCCCGATCCGGGACGCCCCCGTGAATTCAAAATCCGGGATTCGAGATTCCCGGTCGTAGGAATCCTTGGTAGGAAATCGAATCTCCAGTCCAATCGATATGCCCAAGATTCTTATCATTGAGGATGAAAAGGATATGGCGCGCGGGCTCAAGGATATCCTGGAGCTCGAAGGATATGAAGTGTCCACAGCCGGCACGGGCCGGGAGGGGCTTCAGGTCCTGGGCCGGATGGAGCCGGACTGCATCATCCTGGATCTGATGCTGCCGGACCTCAGCGGCTATGATGTCTGCGAGCAGATTCGCAGGAAGCACCACACACCGATCCTCATGCTGACCGCCAAGGCCCAGGACTGCGACAAGATCCTCGGCCTTAAAGTGGGAGCGGACGACTACCTGACCAAGCCGTTCAGCGTCGGCGAACTGCTCGCCCGCGTCATGGCGCTGCTTAGGCGCCGCGCGCTGTACGCTCAGGACGCCGACGTGATTCAGGTGGGCTCCAGTCTCGTCGACGTGAAACACTTTATCGTCCGGCGGGGGAAAGAAGAGTATCCCATGTCCCGCTACGAGGTGGAGCTGTTGAAATTGCTTTACGCCCGCGCGGGCCAGCCTGTCACGCGGGACGAGATCCTCGACAAGGTCTGGGGGACTCAAAAATTCCCCACCAACCGGACGGTGGACAACTTCATTGTGAAGCTGCGGAAAAAAATCGAGGACGATTTCCGGAATCCGCGCCACATCCTGACGATCTACGGCGTCGGATATCAACTCAGCCCATGACGCTGCTTTCAGACCTTTCGGGCATGCTCCTGTTTCGGGCGGCCAGTCTCCGGGCGCGGGCGCAGAGGCGCGGGATGATGGCCGGCATCGTCTGGTTTGCTCTGGGCTTCCTCGCGTTCGTGGAAATCCGCCGCCATGTCTATGCGGCTTTGCCCGAGATGGCGGCGGTTCCGTCCGGTCCGATGGGTTACGTCTTTGATCTCAAGTTGTTTCAGGTCGTCTTTTTCGTGACGATAATCTACGTCCCGGTGATAATTGCTCTCGCCGGCGCCATGGGGGGCAGGAACCGGGCTCCGGCCTCCTGCGGGCGGGAATACCGCGGACAGATGTCCGTCTTCCTCCCCCTTTGGGGAACGCTTTTTCTGATCGCCGCGCCTGTTCAATATCTGGCCCCGCAATTCCTGGTCGTCGGGATCGTGGGTGTTTCAGTCGGGATGTCGACCCTGCTGACGCTTTTGGGTGTCTATACCTTCTGGGCTGTCAAGCGGCTGAATGACCTGTCGGCGGCCCAGTCGCTGGGCGCCCTCGCCCTCTCCTGCGCCACGCTCCCCCTTTATTATCTCCTGCTTTCTTTCCCTTATGCATTCCTGTCCGCGGTGCTGGCTTCTCTGGCCTATGCGGGATTTCGATTCATCCGCCGCCGTTTGCGCTCGCGGCGGACGTCAAGATCCGGGGCGCCCGATCCTCGAATCCGAGTGCAGCGGTGAATCGGCACGCTTCCCTTTGCGGCGTTTGAGGCCGACTTTGTCCCTGGAACAATCCATGCTGTTTGTTATCGATTGGGGTACGGCCCGCGGCCGGGTTATGCTAATTTATTCGCATGAGAGCTTACACTGAAGAACACGCGAAGTCGGGGATTGATGCGCCGCTGCCCGCGGTCGAATGCTGGGAGAACCAGTTCCCCGATTATGAGATAGAAATTGTCATTCCGGAATACACCGCCATTTGCCCCAAGACGGGCCAGCCCGATTTCGGGACAATAACCGTCCGCTACATTCCCGACCGTTGGTGCATTGAGCTGAAATCGCTGAAGGAGTATATCCAGGCCTACCGGAACCTGGGCGTATTTTACGAGAACGCCGTCAACCGGATTCTGCGGGACCTGGTGGCCGCCTGCAAGCCTCTTTCGATGCAGGTCCTGGGTGAATTCACGCCTCGCGGAGGGCTGCGGAGCCGGGTGGAGGCGCATTACAAACGCCGGCGGCGTTAGGCTTGGTGCCATGACGGAACATCGATACACAAACGCCCTTATTCACGAGACAAGTCCCTACTTGCTCCAGCACGCCCACAATCCCGTTCAATGGTATCCCTGGGGCGAAGAGGCTCTGAACAGGGCCCGAAGCGAGGACAAACCAATCCTGCTCAGCATCGGCTATTCGGCCTGCCACTGGTGTCATGTCATGGAACGGGAGTGCTTCGAGGATGAAGAGATCGCGAGGCTGATGAATGAACACTTCATCAATATCAAGGTCGACCGGGAGGAGAGGCCCGACCTCGACGCGATCTATATGACGGCGGTGCAACTGACGACGGGCGGCGGGGGATGGCCGATGACGGTTTTTCTGACTCCCGACCGCCTCCCCTTTTACTGCGGGACCTACTTCCCGCGAGACGACCGATACGGGATGCCGGGATTCCGCCGCGTACTGGAGAGCGTGGCCAGGGCCTACCGGGAAAAGAGGGAAACCCTGTCCCGCGACGCCTCGGCCATCGTCGCCGAATTGAGACAATCGGACCTGCTCGCGGGATCCCGAAAGGGGCTGGACGCCGATATCCTGGATGCGGCGGCCTCGGCCCTTCTCGCGAACTATGATGCCCGCAACGGAGGCTTTGGACGATCGCCCAAGTTCCCCCCCTCGATGGCCCTGAGTTTCCTGATGCGGTGCTTCCGCAGAAAGGGCGAAAAGGAATACATCGACGTTGTGAACCACACGCTGACGAAGATGGCCTACGGGGGAATCTACGACCAGCTCGGGGGCGGATTTCACCGTTACTCGGTCGACGACGAGTGGCTCGTTCCGCATTTCGAAAAGATGCTCTATGACAACGCGCTGTTGAGCCGCGCCTATCTTGATGCCTACCTTGTGACGCGGAACGATCTCTACCGGAGAATATGCCAGGAAACCCTGGACTATGTCGCGCGGGAGATGACGGCGCCCGGCGGCGGCTTCTATTCGTCCCAGGACGCCGACAGCGAAGGGAAAGAGGGCGCTTTTTTTACCTGGCGCGCCGGAGAACTGGAGTCCATTATCGGCGAAGGCGAGGGCGGCCTTTTCTGCCGTTACTACGGCGTCACGCGGGAAGGCAATTTTGAGGGCCGCAACATCCTTCACGTGCCGACGCCGGCCGATGTCTTCTGCCGCGTCAACAACATCGAGCCGGGACGGTTCGCGGACATCCTGCAGCGAAAGAAGAAGCTGTTGTTCGAAGCCAGGGAATCAAGGATCCGGCCGGCCCGGGACGAAAAGGTTCTGACCTCCTGGAACGCCCTGATGCTGCAGAGCTTCGCCGAAGCGGGCAGGGCGCTGGACCGCGACGATTATCTCCGGACGGCCGTCCGGAACGGCGAGTTCCTGCTGTCCAGCCTGCGGCGGGATGGGAAATTGTTGCGGAGCTTCAAGGACGGGCGCGCCAGGTTCAACGCCTACCTGGAGGACTACGCCTGTCTGACGGACGGGCTTGTTTCGCTTTATGAGGCGACTTTTGAACCGCGCTGGATCCACGAAGCCGAAAACCTGGCCGAGCAAATGATCGCCCGGTTCTGGGATCCGCAGGATAAGGGATTTTTCTTCACTTCGGCGGACCACGAGACGCTGATTCACCGCCCCAAGGAATATTATGACGGCGCCACGCCTTCCGGGAATTCAAGCGCGGCCTGCGCCCTGCTTCGGCTTTGGCAACTGACCGGAGACGACCGATGGTCGGCCCCCGCCGTGTCCATTCTCGAAAACGTGGGCGATCTGATGGGGCGGCGCCCCGCGGCCTTCCCCCATTTGCTATGCGCTCTGGATTTCCTTCTGGGGCAGCCCCTGCAGATCGCCGTCATCGGCGACCCCGGCGAGTCCAGAACCCGGGAACTGCTGCAGGAGGTTTTTCACATCTATCTGCCCAATAAAGTGGTCGCCTGCGGAAGAAACAGGGGTCCGGCTCTTCTTAAGGACAAACCCCAGATCGCCGGAATCCCCACGGCCTACGTCTGCCGGAATTTTACCTGCTCCCTCGCCGTAACGACGCCGGGCAAGCTGGCCGAGAGGCTCCGCGGCGAAGGTTTGTCCTAAGCAATCAAGAGTCGGCCGCGGATTCCGCGGCGCGGCATAGCCGCAATGTCATCAAGTCCGCGTGAGTTCACGGGGTGGTTGGGCAATCCATAAGTGCTCCTTGTTCCTGCCGGGGGCTTTGAAGCTTGGGGCTTTAGTGCTAAGATAGCCTCAATCTGTAACAAAAGTCAGGGGAGGTCATCGATGAGAAAATCAAGTCGATTCCTGATGGGATGCGGTTTATTCGTCGTGCTTGCCTCCAGCGGCTGCAGCTATAAGATTCCTGAAGCGGAGATGAAAGCGGCTCAAGAAGCTATGGAGCAGGCCAGGAACCTCCACGCGGAGGATCTTGCCTCCGCCAATTGGAAGGATGCCGTGGAAGCCTGGGAAGAGGCACAAGCGGCCGTCAAGGAAGAGAAGCCCGCCAAATCGCTCTTCTTAAGAGCCAGGTCCCGGTTTGAAAAGGCCGCCAAGATCGCCAGGGCGAGCGGAGAAGATGTGAAGAAAGAGGTCGGCGAAATACAGATCGGCATCAGCGAACGCCTTTCCAAGGTAAAGGCGGCCCTGGAGAAGGGCGGGCTGTCTTCCAAAACCAGGAAAGAGGTTTCCGTTCTGGCGGCTGAAGCAGATGACGCGGCCGGCTCCATCGAGGGACTGCTTTCCCAGGGAGAACTGATAAAGGCCAGGAACTTGGCCAAGGAAACTCAGAGAAAGATCTATAACGCCGAATTGATCCTGGCCGGGAAGAAGCCGGCTTCCTAACCTGGATCCTGTGGCGATATTCAATTTGGCGCCAATGGGGTCGCGAAATTCTGGGGCCGTGCAGCCGCAGACCAGCTATAAGTGCGGGAGCTTGCTCCCGCCGATGAACGCCGGCCCAAGATACAGGCAAGCGTCAGGACTGCAAAGACTTCGCCTGCCGCCTGCATGCCCGGCATAGATACGTAAGGCCAATCAGGCCCGCGACAGAAACCGACCTTGCAGCCTCGAACTCGGAAAATGAAATATCGAGCGGGCATAAGCCGCGCCTGGAAGACCGGCCTGCCAAAAATGCAGAGGACCCGGGCGCCGTCCGTCCAAGGATTTCCTGACGGCATTTTTTCTTGAGCCCCGAGGGGCCCAATGTTAGCATTTTTCATTTGATCCCCGACGAATCTTGATTGGGTAACGCTATGACAAAGGAACAGGAAGAACAGGGATTCAGGGTGACAGACAAGCGAGGGTTCAACCAGGACGGCGAGCCGTGCACGCCTGAACCCGCGAAAAATGTTGAAAAAGAGCCTGCCGGCGAAGCGTCCGCATCCGCGGAAGCAAAGTCATCGGGACAGGAAGCTCCGCCAAGGCCCGCTATTGATTTTCCTTCCTATATTCTCGGCTATTACACCCAGGGGCTTGTCCTGCTGGGCGAGGTACCCAACCCTTATACCAATAAAAAAGAGGAGGACGTGGAGGCCGCCCGGCACACGATCGACATCCTGTCCATGCTCGAAGAAAAGACCAAGGGCAATTTAAGCAAGGAGGAGAATCAGCTGCTGGAGAACGTACTCTTTGAGCTCCGGATGAAGTTCATGGCCAAGACCAACCGGATCAAGATCTAGTGGGGAAAATGAAAGTCATCTACCGCCTGGAGGACCTCGCTCCGGAGTACCCCTCGCCCGTCGTCACCATCGGCAACTTCGACGGTGTTCATCTCGGTCATCAGAATCTGATGCGCGACCTTTGCAGCCGGGCCGCAAAAATCGGCGGGACGGCTGTCGTGATGACATTCCATCCCCATCCCCTGCAAGTCCTGGCGC
>CAYZTZ010000172.1:0-6507 GCA_964481255.1 uncultured Acidobacteriota bacterium
GGATAGCCCGGGCTGTCGATGCAAAAAGAATTGAAAGCATTTCAACCAATGGAGCCGAAAGCAGCTGCCATTATACAGCAGTCCGGATTGTGGTTCATGGGACTCTGCAATAAGCACGGAAGCGGCCCGCCGCGCCATGTGCTGTCTATCAAATAAAGTGTCATAAGCCGCTACCGCTTTCAGCGGCGCTATGCTATATAAAGCATCTGCGCATGAGAACCTTCCAGAGGTATCAGAGGCCGTCGGATGAGAATCTCATGCTTCGCGCGCTCTCCAACACATTGAAGAGCTTCCGTGCGCAGACCGGGAGTTGTTTTTGTTGAAGCCTAGCATGCATGGGAAAGGAGTAGGCCGTGAGATTGTCGTCCAAACAAATCACCTGGGTACTGTTGCTGTTCGGGGTTTTCCCGCTGTGTGGATTCGCCCAATCTGAATTAATCACCACGATTGCCGGAACAGGAGAGACCGAAATCAGCGGTAGCAGTGGTTTCGGCCCTGCGTTTTCTCTGGTCCAGCCGGTGGGTATTTCGGTTGACGCGACGGGGAATGTCTATTTCTCGGATAAGGCGAGATACCGCGTCTTTAAGCTGACTCCGTCGGGGGTCGTCAGTGTTTATGCCGGCACCGGCTTGCCGGGCTTCAGCGGCGACGGCGGTTCGGCGACGGGCGCGCAGCTGCTTGATCCGGACGGCACCGCCATCGATGCGCTAAACAACCTCTATATCGCGGATAAGGTCGGGAACCGCGTTCGACGGGTGAACGCGGACGGCATCATCCAGACGGTTGCGGGCACCGGGTCGACGGGATTCTCCGGGGACGGGGGCCTGGCGACGAGGGCGCGGTTGAATGCGCCCGAGGCCGTGGCGGTGGATGCCGCGGGCAACCTTTACATTGCGGACAGGGAGAACCAGCGCATTCGAAAAGTGGATACGGATGGTGTTATCACCACCGTCGCCGGCACAGGGGATCCCGGATTTTCCGGCGACGGGGGCCCTGCGACCCAGGCGAAGCTGAATTCGCCCCAGGGAGTGGCCGTCGATCTGGCGGGCAACCTGTACATCGCGGATCACTACAATAATCGAATCCGCAAGGTGAATAAGTCCGGGATCATCAGCACGGTCGCGGGCAACGGGACCTTCGGCTTCAGCGGGGATGGCGGCTACGCAACTTCCGCTCAATTGGCCTATCCTCAAAGTGTGGCGGTGGATGCCGCGGGCAATCTCTTCGTGGCGGATTATTACAATAACCGTATCCGTAAGGTGGATACGAAGGGAATCATAACGACAATTGTCGGGAGCGACAAATGCTGGTATTCCGGAGACGGCGGCTCGGCCGAATCCGCGCAAATCTGTGACCCTCTGGACGTCTCGGTGGATGAAGACGGCAACTTATACTTCTCGGATTTTACGAATGTGCGCATCCGGAAGATCCATGGACCGGCGGCCTTTACGTCGTACTTTCCGCAGGTCGCAATCGGGGGCGGCTACACGACACAATTCTCCATGACAAACAGCGGCTCCTCACCGGCGACCGCGACATTGAACTTGACGGACCCCAAGGGCGCCCCTTTCGTAGTGGAAGGGGTCGTGGTCAGTCCAGACGGCAAGACAACAACTCTTACCGGTTCTTCCTTTTCAGTTCTTTTGCCTTCCGGTGGCGTTGGATTCATAACGGTAAAGCCCCTGCATCCGGATGATCCTATCGGCGTAGCGTGGGCGAGGCTGGTCAGCTCAATCGGTTCCCTCTCGGCCGTCGCAACTTATGAACTCACGGTTGAAGAAGCTATTCAAACCATGGTGGGAGTTCTTCAGACAAAGCGTCTGCCCTACGCGACGATTCCTCTCGATAATGATGAACTCGACAAAAAACAAATGGGGTACGTTATCGCCAATCCATCCGGCCAGGAAATCACAATCAAGATGGCGCTGGTCGACCGGGACGGCACTGTTCTGGAAGATAATGCGACCTTGAAATTGGGTCCGAGAGAATACTTTGGCGGGTACCTATATCAGGAATTTGATGCCGCCGATTTAAAGGGTTCGTTTGTGATGCGGGGAAAAGGAGGCGCGACCTTTGTTGTCATGGCGCTGCTGGACAAAAAGGGTATTCTGACAGCGCTCCCGGTCGTACCCGGCAAATTTCCAGGAGTATCGAATTAACAGACCGGAGGAGGCCCGGTTTGCCCGGTATGTTCATGCGGGCTTTCCCGATGACTTCAAGGGGGTTGGCGATGCAGGGCCGGCCCCGATTTTTTCAGCCGTATCCATAGTATATCCCCCGCGGATTGCAACGGAGGCGCGCGAGAAGAGCCTTGAGCCAATTTTCCCGCAGGCTTCTTACCGCCGCCTGTTCTTCCGACTGTCAATGAACGGCAACATCCGACAATATGTGGACATGCCCGGCGTTTCTGTGGTACGCTACGCTTCCGCTAAGTCTTTGAAAACAATATGTGTGCGCCTGTAGCTCAGGTGGATAGAGCAACGGTTTCCTAAACCGTGGGCCGCAGGTTCAAGTCCTGCCAGGCGCACCAGTTCCTAAATGGCAGTTTGCACCACACACAATTTGGCACGAGGCAACGCATCTCATGGAGCCGGCGGCCGTCGAATCCGTAGATCCGGTACTAGTCGTCGCTGCTGGGCCCCGGCGTATGCACGGCTATCTCTCTGAAGCGGTCGCGCGTGTCGAGGTCGATGACCTGCAAGCCGTCCGCTTCGTCGCCCAGTTTCCCTTCGATGCTTGCCGAACCCACGCGGAGTCGGTAGCGGGAAGAGTCATCGGCGATCGGCTGCAATGTAATTTTATCCACCTTCCCGTCGCCGTCGAGGTCCGCGCTTGCGGACATCGAAAAAGTCTGAGCAGTCGCCGCATCGGGCGTAAGAGGCGACGACAGTGTGAGAGCCGCAATCCAGAAAACCAGCCAACGCCTCCTTTTCATTGCGCATTCCTCCTTGTCCGGATCCTGTGAACCGACCGTCCCCGTAAGGCGGGTGGAACCCGGGAGGCGCTTGGGATGCGCCGTAGCCATTATTGAGGTAAGGCAGGGAAGGGGTTTGTCAACACCTGGAATCAATTCGGCCGCGTCGGCGGGTTGCTTCCGGTCATTGGGGGCAAGCGGCGCTTCTGGGGTACGCACTATAGGAATATGTCACGTTCAGATGCCGGCATATCCGATTTCTCTTGTCCCGCCTGCGCCCTTTGCATTAAAAGGGACATTGTGCGGGGTGAGAGCATGGGTCCGCAGTCCAAAGAGGTTCAACTGATCCGGATCCCCGGCGGAATCAACGCCGAAGCGATTGTCACCGCACTGCAAGCCCGCGGCATCCCCGTTCGCAGGCGCGCGGAGATCCTGGGGACCATCTACGGCCTGACGCTCGACGGCCTTGGCGAAGTGTCTCTCTATGTGCCTGAAGAGTACCTGGACGAGGCGAAAGCCATCCTGGCCGCCGGCGAGCACGGCGATCTCATGCTGCGCGACAGCGAGGCGGCAAACGGAACAGAACCCGACGGTTCCTGACGGGAGCCGTGCCGTCCGATGACTCGTTGAGGGGCGCAGGTTTTCCGATACAAGAGATGACGGGCCAAATCTGTGGGATCTGTCTCTCGCGATCCGATGGATGCCCGGGTAAAAGGCGCCATGTGCCTTCAGGATCCGGGAGCTTTGCCTCTCAGGGCGCTAACCTCCGGCCGGCGCATTGTTAGGGCGAAAGACGGCCCCGGGTGCAGCGGCTGAAATTCTCAGGGATAAATAGACCTCCATTGCCTGCATACGCCATGAAGGGATTCCGCAACTCGTTCCGCCCTATTGCGGTTCATTGGGATCTTGTATATCATCGCCCAACCGTTTGAGCTGAATGTATCGCAGGCGGCATTATCGGAATCAAAGTACCAATCGCTTGGGGCGTTGGTTGTCGCAATGGGGCACCAGGCGCGCGGGAATTCGCAATGGGGTGCAGTTGATCGCGGGATCAGGGGGGCAGAGTGATGACGCAAGCGCCGAATCCACCAGCGGAATATGATTTTTCCAGGAGACAGATTCTGTGGGCCATGGTGGCCGTTTTCGCGGTCTATGGCGCGGGTTCTTATATTATTCAGACGATCAATGTCGCAAGGCCGAAAATGGCCGCCGACCTCAACGGCATGGCTCTCTACGCCTGGTCGGTGTCCCTCCCCGGGCTGGTCGGCGCCTTTGTGACTCTCATCTTCGGCAAGCTGTCGGATATATACGGGCGGCGGATCATGCTGATGGTGTGCCTGGCCTTTTCTTTGATCGGCACCATCCTGAGCGCTCTCAGCCCGACATTTGTTTTCCTGATCGGCGCAAGCATCATCGCGGCCCTCGGCGGAGGCGCCTCCATGCCCCTTGTTTTCGCCGTGGTCGGGGACACGTTCCCGCCCGCAAGGCGAAGCAAGTGGATCGGCCTGCTCAACATTCCCACCGGGATCTGCTCGCTGTTCGGGCCTACTCTGGGAGGGTGGTTCGTGGACAACCTGAGCTGGCGCCACCTCTTCTGGTCGTCGGTGCCGCTGCTCGTCCTTTGTCTTGTGACGGTGCCGATCGGTGTGCCCTCTATCGTCCGAGGAACGGTCAAGCGCAAGATCGATTATATGGGGTGCGTTCTTGTGGCCGTCGCTTCCACGACTACGATAGTCGGCCTTTCTCTCGCGGGATCGCCATATCCATGGGGTTCCCCGCAGATTCTTGGGATGCTGGGCGTTTCCCTGATTTTCTGGATTATCTTTTTCCGCGTGGAAGCGCGCGTGGAAGAACCCATCCTCGACCCCGTGGTGCTGGGCAATCGGGCCTTTTTGACGGTATCTTTGGCCACTCTGTTTTCATTTTTCGGTCAAATGGGCCTGATGATGTACCTCCCGATGTTTCTTCAGGGCGTTCAAGGGATCAGCGCGACCGTCAGCGGGAAGATCATCACTCCCTACAGTGTGCTCATGGCTTTTATCGGAGTCCCCGTCGGTTTCCTGCTCGCCCGGACAAAGAACTACAAATGGTTGTATATCCTGAGTTTCGCAATCCTCACGGTCGACATGTTCGGGGTGGTCCTATTCACCGCAAAGACCCCGATCTACTGGAGCGTGATCGTATGCACGCTTGCCGGCCTGGGACTGGGCGCGATTCCGACCGTGAACACGATGGTGATTCAAAATGCCGTTCCCAAGAGACTGCTGGGCGTCGCGATGGGGGGCATCTTCTTCACCATCTCGATGGGCGTGGCGATTTCCCCGGCGCTGCTCGGCTCGACGATGAATGCCTCCTATGCCAGGGCCCTGGTTGGAAATCTTCCGCCGGAATTGAAGCAGTCGGCGGACCAGGCGACCATGGCGGCGCTCGGCGACTCCAAGGTGCTGCTGTCGGCTCCGGCTATGGCGGCTCTTGAGGCCTATTTCAACAAAAGAGGACCCGACGGCCCCAGATTGTTCCGGCAGACGGTGGAAGCCATCCGGATATCCATGGAATCCGGCATAAGAGGCGCTTTCTGGATCGGCGCCGTTACGATGCTGCTGGCCTTCCTGATCATCTGCACGGTCCCACGGGTTTCATGGGAAACGGAATCGAGGCATAAAAACAAAGGGACTTCCTGAACCGCCGACGCCCTGCATTGGACCCGGCCCTGTCGCGGGTTTTCCAGGGCCGCGGCGGATGGGTGTAAGATAGAGAGCGGTTTTTCAACGGGAGCCCTTCGAGGGAGTCATGATGAGCGAAATCACTTATGAGAAAATCCGGAACAACGTTTCGGAAGGCCTGAACCCGCGGATCCGTGAATTCAGCAAGACGGTCGAGGACATAAGCAGAAATTTTAAAAACCTGGGATTCGAAACGGCGGTCTGGCATCCCGAGAAGATCCACACTGTGAACCTGGGCGGAGTGGACGCCGACAGTTACGTGGGCTATTCGCGCATCGAGGGGAGATGGGGACTCATGATCCGGACGATCGAGCGCGACCACGAGAGCCGCGCCTTCGTGAGCCAGCGCGTCATTACCATCGAATCCTGCGGCAACATGGAGCTTGTTCTCAGCGCGCTGGAGCGCGTCCGGGACCTGGTTCCGCTGATTCACCAGGCCGTCGAGCGGCAGATCAAGGCGATGAAGAGACTGGACCGCGGCATCGAGGATCTTCGGGATCCGGAGTATCTGTTTTGAAAATGGGATGCTCGGGGGAGACGGACCGCGGCGGACGATGCGCTCATCCCAGCTTGCCCCGCGACCGGAGCAGATCCGCGACATGCCGCAGGCCGAGCTCTTCAAGGGTTTTGCGCGTGGGGAAACCGGTTTCAGGGTTCCAGCCCTCCACGGTATAAAAAGCCGTCTTCCAGCGCTCGACCCCCCGATCGTCGAAATAAAGCTCCCTGCAGTTGACCCATTCCCACTTTTGGCCGTCATACACGGGAAGATTGAGAGCGACGCCGGACATCGACGCGCCGCGCCTGTACATGTATCCGGCGAATTTTTCAATCTCGCGCGTTCTTCCCTGCAGGACGAAGATCGCCCTTTTA
>CAYZTZ010000173.1:0-3876 GCA_964481255.1 uncultured Acidobacteriota bacterium
AAAATGTGTTGGTATTAATCGCTCCGATTTGCTGGTGCCGAGCCCACAATTTTATAAATAGCGATCTTTTTCCGGGCAACATTTAAGGAGATATGAATTTATGCGCACGATAATTGTCACTGTCGGTACGTCGTTGTTAAGCAACGCCAATCGCGATTTGGATGCCCGTAACCCTGATGAACAGCAACTGGCCAACTATCTGCGACATACGAACCCTCAAAGGGCGGCCGCCGAAACGAATTCCCTCTCGCGGCTTATCATGGAAGGCGACAGCTTGATCTTTTTGCACTCCGAGACGGATGAAGGGAGGCAATGTGCGGAAGCATTGAGCAAGCACTATAATGCGCAGGGTTATCGTGCGCGCTTGCACAAAGTGCCGGATCTTACCTACGCTGAGAGCCGGTTCAAGATGCGCGGCTTGCGCTCGCTGGTGGCGACGCTTATTGATCTGGTGCGCAGGGAGCGGCAACAGGGATGTCAACCGATTATGAATGCCACCGGCGGCTTCAAAGCGGAAATCGTTTACGCCACGCTGGTAGGACTGCTTTTTGATGTGCCCGTTTATTACATCCACGAAGCTTTCCGCGACATCATCGAGATGCCGCCCGCCCCTATCGGCTGGGATTATTCGCTGCTTTCAGATCATGAAGACTTCTTCGAGTGGATTGAAACCGAGCTGAGGGCGACGGCGGATGTCGAAGCAAGACTGCGCAACTTGCCTGCGGATCTTCGGTTGCTGCTCGCCGAGGAGGATGGATTCACGCTGCTCTCGCCTGCCGGCGAGGCGTTTTATGGGGCTTACCGAGAACGCCTGATTCAAGCCGAGTGCGTGCCCGTCCTGCTTTCCGCTCAGGCTTTGAACACCTACCGCGCTTGCGCTCCTGACGTGCGCAGATCATTCGACCGCGCCCTCCATAAACTGAAGCTGGAGGAACTGCGGATCAGCGGAGCAGATCGCGTGCGCAACTGCGACTGCCTTGTCTTTCCCAAGGGACACCGCGACGAGCGTCTGTTCTTCTTTGTGGGTGAGGATGCGCGGGTGCGCGTATGCGAACTCGCCCGCCATAGCGATAAGAGTTATGAGCGACTGATGGATCGCGGAGTTCAGCGCGAGACCTACAAGGACTTTCAAGTGTGGAAAGCTGAAGCCGATCCGGCATGACCCTTCTTCCCCCTTCTCCCCATCGGCATCGGCGCTAAACGCCGAGCCGCCCCCCCAACGCCTTCTTCCCGGAAGCAGGCGCCCCGCGCCGGCTATATGCCGCCGACGGGCTGCTTGCGACCCCCTTCCTGGGCGCGAAGACTTTTATCCTGAACTTGGAGTTTCGTCGTATATAATGATGATTTCTCTTGGCAGGCAAGAGAACGACATAGGTTTGTCATACAATGCGGCGCCCCGGGACCTGGGTTCCCGGGGACGCAGACTTGCAGGTTAATTTCACCGTCGTCCCGGGCGGCGGTAAAGTGTGGAGAGTCCTATGCGTTTGAGGTTCCTGGTCCTTTTAGCATTCCCCCTGGCCCTACTCTGGGCGTCCTCCGCGTACGCCCAGAAGCGAGTGGTCGCCACCGTCAATCCGAACGCGGACGTGCTCAACGCGTGGGCGGATATCTATGATCCCTCAACGGGACGATTCACCCCGACCCACCCCATGAAAAGACCGCGCGAGGAGCATATCGCTGTGTCGTTGATCGGAGGGGAAGTCCTGATCGCCGGGGGATACGATAACCGCTACCTCAAGAACCTGGAGATGTTCGATCCGGCGACGTCGACCTTCGGAATCATCCTCGACAAGAACGGCGAGGAATTGAAAATGAATTCGTCCCGAAGCGGGGCGGCGGCCATCCGCCTTCCCGGAGGACGGGTCCTGATCGCCGGAGGATACAACGGTTCCTTCCTGAGCTCCGTGGAAATCTACGATCCGACGACCCGGTCCGTCACAACATCCTACAATTATATGAATGAGGCGCGGCAACACGCCACCATCACGGGCTTGAACGACGGGAAAATCCTCGTGGCCGGAGGATTCAACGGCGGCTACCTCTTCTCGGCGGAGATCTATGACCCGACCACCAGCTCGTTCACGTCTACCGCGGGACAACTGTCGAATGCGCGGGAGGGTCACACCGCGACCCTGCTTTCCGACGGGACGGTGCTTATCGTCGGCGGGTGCAATAATTCTCTGAGCGGCAACGTCATATGCGACGAGTTTGTCGCCCAGGCGGAACTTTATTATCCGGAGGCGGACGAGGAGGAGGGGGGCGACAACGAAAACTTCTACAGCGACGAGTTTGTGGATACCGGCGGAGTATTAAAGGATCCCCGCGCCGACCACACCGCGACGCTGCTGCCCGACGGAAGAGTCCTGATCGCCGGCGGAAGAAACGGCAGCGGCGCGCTGGCCACCGCCGAAATCTACGACCCATCCACGAAACTTTTTACGTCCACCGGCAGCCTGCACACCGCCCGTTACGGGCACACGGCGTCCGTTCTGCCGAACGGAAAGATCCTTGTGGCAGGCGGCTACAACGGCTCCTACCTGAATTCGGCGGAAATCTACGACCCGCAGACCGGCTCCTTCACGGTCGTCCCTTTCGCGATGTCCGCCGAGCGCTACCGGCACGCGGCCGTCAACTTGCCGGACGGAAGGATCCTGCTGGTCGGCGGCCAGAAATCCGATTTCCTGCTTTTCGACATCAACGACCGGAGCACGTCCGATAACGTATCCCCCAATATCGTTTTTTCCCCGGATTCAAAGACCGGATTCGTCGCCTATACCGGGTCCGGAACCATCGCGGCGTTCTCGGCCGACACGGGAGAGGTGCTGGCGAAAATCAAGACCGGCGGTTTCCCGACATTCCTCACGCCGCTTCGCGACGGGAAGACTCTCGCCGTGCCTTCCGCCCTCGACAACAGAATTTTCATGATCCGGATGGATACGTTCTCGCTGGCCGAGACCTACAGCTTCACCGGGACATTCGGCTTCGGGAGCATCATCGAGCTTTCCCCCGACGGCCGTTACGGCTACATATCCTCGACGGGCTCGGGGGAAGTGATCAAATTCGACGTCTCCAGCGGAGCGGAGGTCGGCAGGCTGAGGAACCTGCAGGCGCCCGCGCAGATCACGATCACCAGGGACGGCGCAACCCTCATGGTCGTGGACACGGCGGCGACGGCGGTCGTTTTCGCGGATTCGTCGTCCATGACCGAAAAGTACAGAACGAAGCTGGCGGAGAAATACACGTGGGCCGCCTTCTCCATCTTCAACAAAGCCGTGCTGAACGCCGACGAGACCGTGGGCATTATCGGGAGCCGGGATTTCAGCGCGGGTTCCGGCAACAGCACGCTGTTCCTGTTCGACCCGGCCACGGGAAAGCTCATCGACACCGACGGCGACGAGTCCGATTTGGATAAGGGCGGCGTCCTGTTTATAGGGAGCCAGCCGGGATACACCATTCTCCTGCCCACGGGACAGTACTGGCTTATTCTAAACCAGGACTCGGTTTCGATCATCCCCACTGCGTCGCCTGAGGACTTGACCAATGTCGCCAGCCCCTCCGTGTACCCCCTGGGTTCCGCGAATATCGTGACGTCTCCCGACTCCCGGTTCGCCTATTACACCTCGGCGGTCGCGGACAGGATCCTTCAGCTCGATATCGAAACGGAGGGAGTGGTCGGCTCCTACCTGGTGGGCGACGACCCCAACGAGAGCGAGGATCAGGCGTCCAGCCTGGGTGTCACGCCCGACGCCCGGACCATGGCCGTGCTTCTTTTCGCCAGCAATCAGCTGGATATACTAGCCGATTCAACGGTGCTCCGACAGACAAAGCTCATCAGCTATACCGATCAGTTCACCGGCCTCTCCCTGGTCAATCTGT
>CAYZTZ010000173.1:3976-6464 GCA_964481255.1 uncultured Acidobacteriota bacterium
GACTACCGCGAGCAGCTTCACGATTTCATCATTCCCGAAATACCCGTGTCGGTCGGCACTTCCGCGCGGCTTATCTTCGTCAACCCGAATTACAACAAGTCGTTCTACGATGTGACGCACTACGCCACGGACGGGACCGTCATGCAGACGACCGAAGGCACGGGCATCAACGGGTCCATTCGTGAGACCAAACAGGTGTCGGATATCATCTCGACCTCCCAGGCCAATCAGGTGCTCCTCGTGGGCGGTTTCGATTCGACCGGGGAAAACCAATATGCCAGGACAGCGGACATCTTCAGCGTCAGTTCCAGGAACTTCAGCGCCACCGGTTCCCTAATGGAAACCACGCGCTCCGGCCACACCGCTACGCGCCTGCCGAACAATAAAGTGCTTATTCTCGGGGGGAAAGACCATTTATCCAGGATTCAGCGGACGTCGGTGCTTTACGAGCCGGCGACCGGCAAGTTCGTCCGCACCGGCGGGACCATGAAAACGGAGCGCTACCGTCACACAGCGACCCTGATGGCGAACGGGAAAGTCTTGATCGCCGGCGGGCAGGGCTCCGCGTCTATCCACGCGACGGCTGAAATCTACAATCCCGTCGAGGACGCGTTCTCTCCCGTCGCCGCCCGCATGAGATCCGCGCGCGACGCGCACACGGCCACCCTGCTGTCCGACGGCCGAGTGCTGTTCGTCGGGGGCATCGACGGATACGGCATCTCGAGAACCGCGGAGATCTTCGATCCTTCGACGTCCGCGTTCCAGGAGACGGGCCGCCCCGCCTACGCGCGCGTGTTCCACACGGCGGTCCTGTTGCCCAGCGGGAAAGTGTTCGTCGCCGGCGGTTATAACGGCGGTGAGTATCTCCGCTCCACCGAGATCTATGATCCGCGGACAGGATCCTTCAGCCCTGCGTCGCCCATGATCTCAGCCCGCATGGGCCATACCTGCACGCTTCTCAGCAACGGGACCGTTCTGATCGCGGGAGGACGAAATGCGTCCGGCGTTCTGGATACGGCCGAGATCTACGACCCCGACGCCGATTATTTCTACCCCACCGACGGCCTGATGACCTACGCGCGCGTCTTTCACAGCGCCACGCTCATACCGGATCCCAGCGATCACACGAGAGATAGAGTGCTGATCGCCGGCGGCCTGGGAGTCGACGTGGACGACGAGGACAACGACGACAACGAAGAGGAGCCCATTACGCGCAAGCAGGCGGAACTGTATGACCCCAACACCCAGCAGTTCGAGAAAACCACGGGGTCCATGACTTCCGCGCGCCAATGGCATACCGCGACTCTGATCGAGGCCGGGAACCAGGGTTACCTCCGTGTGACCTCCAAGAATGGTCTCCTCTTCACGGAAGTCTATAACAACGGAGGCGCCGACGCGGCGATCGACGGGGTCAACGTAGATAAATTCAAGGGCGTCACCCGCGTTTATTCCCCCCAGTTTGTCATCGCGCCGCCCGCTTACGAGACATTGCTCAATGTCGTCAACGCGAACCCCGACAGCGAAGCCCTGGTGACGCTGACTCTGCGCGATCCCAAGGGGAATGTGCTTTCCTCTCCCGTGACGCGGATGCTCCCGAGAAATGCCCAGTGGAAAGGGAACCTCTGGGACATCTTTCAGAACGACCCCGGCCTCCTGGGCCGGACCGGCTGGCTGGAGGTTTCCAGCACCGCGGACCGCATCGTGGGGATCATTTCGCTGACGGACACGAGCGAAAGCGAGGATCACAGGTTCCTCGCGAGTATCGAGCTTTCCGGGACGGCGCGGAGTGATTTCCTTTTCCCGTTTGTTTCCCAGACGGAAATTTATGAGACGTCTCTCGCCCTTTTGAACGCGGGGGACCAGTCGGCGAGCGTCAGGCTTGAACTCTGGGGGCCCTCCGGAACCCTGGAGGCGCTCTCCACTGTGACGCTGGCTCCGGGGGAGCGTCGCGCTGAAACGCTGGACGCTTTGTTCCCGGGGATCGGTTTTTTCGGCGTCGGCAATGTCCGGATGCAGTCGAGCCGACCGCTTCACAGTTGCGGATTCTTATACGACCGGAAGCTGCGCTTTCTGTCTCCGCTGCCGCCGGTCCCTTACCCGGGGAAGTAGAATTGGACCAGCTGTTCGGGGTGCTTGTATCCCTTCATCATGGCACGCCGCGGCACGGCGAATGGGTTGTCGCGTGCCTGCGGGGCGCATGGCCGAGACTGATCGGCGAAAAGCTGGCTTCGACCTGCCGGCCGGCGGCGTTCCAGGATTCGGATCTCACGATAGAGATAACGGACGGCGGTTGGGAAGAAGCCGCGAGGAGTGTCCAACCGGCGCTGCTCGACAAGCTTCGCGCGGCGACCGGCGGCCAGGTGCAAAGGATCTCATGGAGAGTCCCCGGGGCCGGCCGCCCTTCAACAAATGTGTGAGCACGGCTCCCTTTTCCTGTGTGAGCACGGCTCTCCAGAGCCGTGCGTCAGCTTATTGTTCAGACAGACGG
>CAYZTZ010000174.1:0-6365 GCA_964481255.1 uncultured Acidobacteriota bacterium
CAGACCCGTCCGTCTATCTGAACATATCGTCCGTGGAATAAGCTGACGCACGGCTCTGGAGAGCCGCGCTCACGAATAATGGAGAGCCGCGCTCACGGGGAAATGACACGGATCGCGTTGCGCCTTCGCCGCGCGTTCTTCCCGTGGTAAGCTTCCCTCTTGAGGATTTTCCTTGTTTGAACGCTCAGGAGGCGCCATGAAAAAACTGCTGCTGTCCGCCGCAATGGTTGTAATGGGCTCTTCGGCGCTATTCGCCAACAGCGAAGTCAACGACCGCGTGGTCCGCGCTGCGATCGTTCTGAGGGAAATAATGGAAACGCCGGACAAAGGTATCCCGAAGGACCTCCTGGACTCCTGCACCTGCGTGGCCGTCATCCCCGGCATGAAAAAGGGCGGATTCATCTTCGGCGCGAATTACGGCAAAGGGCTCATGTCCTGCAGAACGGAAATCGGCGAAGGTCCATGGAGCGCGCCCTCCATGCTGCAGCTCCACGGGGGGAGTTTCGGCCTGCAGATCGGGGCGCAGGCCGTCGACCTCATTTTCGTGGTCATGAACCTTTCCGGCCTTGAAAGCCTGCTGAACAGCAAGTTCACACTGGGCGCGGACGCCTCCGTGGCGGCGGGGCCGGTCGGGCGCACCGCGGCCGCCGAAACGGACGCATGGATGTCGGCGAAAATCCTGGCCTATTCCCGGGCGCGCGGCCTGTTCGGCGGTTTGATCGTCAAGGGAGGGACGGTGCGGCCCGACAGGGACGCGAACTTTGTCCTTTACGGCAAGAAGATTGAGCCCCGCGATCTTCTGCTGAATAACGCCGGATCCGTTCCCAGGGACGCGCAAATCTTTCTGGACGAACTCACGCGGATCAGCCCCAGGCGGAAAAAGAGTTGATCCTTCACCGCCGCACTCAGGATTTGGCGCCGCGGTTCAGATCGTAAATGAGCCTCAATCCCTTGAGGGTCAGCCAGGGCTCGACGATATCGATGCTGGAGGTCTCCTTCGCGATCAGCTCCACGAACGAGCCCGTACCTATGGTCTTCATCGCGGGACCCAGTTCCGCGCGGAAACGCTCCACCATGCCCTCCACAAGGCCCACGTAGCCGAAAAGCAGGCCCGACTGCAGCGAATGCACCGTGTTGCGCCCGATGGCGGAGGGAGGGCGCATGATCTCCACGCGCGGCAATTTGGCGGCGCGGCGGAAGAGGGCGTCGGACCCGATGGCGATACCCGGCGCGATCGCTCCCCCGAGGTATTCCCCGTCGGCTGAAACGGCGTCGAAAATGGTGGCCGTCCCGAAATCCACGATGCACAGAGGCCCTTTGTAAATCCTCCGGGCCGCCGCGGCGTTGACGACGCGGTCGGCGCCCACCTGCTTCGGATCCTCGTAGCGGAGCGAAATGCCCGTTCGAGTCCCCGCATCGACGACGAGCGGCGCGGTCTTCAGGTAATCGCGGCAGGCGCGGTCGAAAATTCCCGTCAGCGAAGGTGCGACGGAAGCGATTGCGATATCCCGGACCTCCCTGGGCCCGACGCCGGCGCCCTCCAGCAATTGAACCAGGAGAATGCCGTATTCGTCCGCCGTGCGTTCGTTGTCCGACGCGAGCCTCCAGCGGGGACCCAGCTCCTTTGTCTCGAATAATCCCAGCGTGACGCTGGTGTTTCCGATATCCACGGCAAGAAACATGGCGCCCCTCCCTCAGAGCAGAAAATTGTCGATCAAACGGGTGCCGCCTATCTTGACGGCCAGCGACAGCAGAACTCCGTCATCGATGGTCTCGAGCTCGCGCAGGGTCGCGGGGTCCGCCGCGGAAACATATTGTTCCTGCGCCAGAGGCTCTGCCCGGATCACGGCGCGCATCGTCTCCTTCAGAATCCGGGCGTCGCGTTCCCCCTTGTCATATTTGTCCTTCGCCGCCGTCAACGCCCTGTAAAGGACGACGGCGGCCTTCCTTTCAGCGGAAGACAAATAGACGTTGCGGCTGCTCATGGCCAGGCCGTCCTCCTCCCGCACGGTCGGGCACACGACGATTTCGACCGGAAAATTCAAGTCCTCGACCATGCGCCTCAGCACGACCACCTGCTGGGCGTCTTTCTGTCCGAAATAGGCCCGGTCGGGCTGGAAACAGTTCAGAAGCTTGGCGACCACCGTGGCCACGCCGCGGAAATGCCCGGGGCGGCATTCTCCTTCCAGCGGGGCGCTGACTTCCTCCACGGCGATCCACGTCTGAAACCCCCGCGGGTATATCGACTCGACCCTGGGGGTCCACACGAGGTCCACCCCCAGTTCCTCAAGAAGCCTCAGATCGCCGGCCACGTCGCGCGGGTACTTCGCGAAATCCTCGGCGGGACCGAACTGCGCGGGATTGACGAAAATGCTCACGCCGACATGCTCGCACTCCATCCGCGCCCTTTTGACGAGAGACGCGTGCCCGGCGTGCAAAGCCCCCATCGTCGGAACCAGCCCGAAGGTCCCCCTCATCGCGGAGCGTATTTTCCTCAAATCGGAAAGGCTTTCCGTTGTCTGCATCATCATGAACCACTCCCGGAAAAATGGACCGCGGCGCGCACGAGCCTCCAGAGAGCCTCGTTGACCGGCACGGGCACGCCCGCCCGCGCGCCCTCTTTCGCCACCGCCCCGTTGATGGCGTCGCACTCCGTCGGCGCCCCGCGCAGAATATCCTGCAGCATCGAAGACCGGTTATGCGCCGTGCGCCGCGCCACTTCCTTCACGCTTTCCGCGGAGTCCCCGAAGGGCAGGCGGATGCCCTTGGCGCAGGCGACGGCGGCGCATTCGCAGGCCGCGCGGACCATGAGATCCCCGGCGTCCGGATTTTCCAGGAGCCCGCCGTTGGGGACCCGCAACAAGGCCGTCAGGGCGTTGATTCCGCAGCTTATCGCCAGCTTCCCCCACAGGAGTCCTTCGGCTTCCGCCCGGCTGCACCGGCGGCAATCAAAACCCGCATCACGCATCAGGCGCACGACCCATTCGGGCGCGACGACGTGTGTCGGGCCCGAACCGCCCGCCCGGACGTGTCCCGGACCAAGCAGCGTCGCTCCCTCGGACGTCGCGCCCGGGGATACCCTCGATCCAAGAAGCTCCAGGTTCCCCAACCCGTTCTGAAGCGAAACGGCGATCGCGCCCGGCTTCAGATAATCCTCCAGATGGCGGGCCACCTGCTCCGTCTGCCAGGCTTTGACAAGGACAATCCCGAAATCCGCGGGCGCGGCGCGGGAGCCGAGAATATCCGCCTCCACCTGAACCGTGCGGAGATTCCCTTCATCCTCCAGCCGGATGCCCCGTTCGCGGATCGCGGCGACGGCTTCAGCCCACGCATCAACAAGGACGACATCGGCCACCGGCGCCAGACGGGCGGCGAACAGGCAGGACATGGCGCCGGCGCCGAAGAGAACAATCCGCATGACGCCCCCCGCTCTTTCAATGGTATCGTGTCCGGCCCGGATCCTCTGAATCAAGATCCTGTTCCAGCAGATTGAGTTCGCGCACAAGGTCGCGATAGACCTGCGGGTCCATGGAGTTGGCATGCTCGGGGGCCGGGAAGCGCCGCTCCTTCACATCGGCGATGTATTCACGGAAGGCCTGCTGCATCGCGGAAAAGAGATCGGCGTATTTCTTGACGAAGCTGGGGGTAAAACGGTCAAAAAGCCCCAGCAGGTCATGCGTCACCAGCACCTGACCGTCGCAGCGGCTTCCCGCCCCTATTCCGATGACGGGTATCGCCAGTCGACGGGAGACCAGTTCCGCCACCTCAACAGGAACCGCTTCGAGCACGAGCGCGTAGCACCCGGCGTCCTCGAGCGCGAGCGCGTCCTCGATGAGCGTCCTGGCGGCCTGTTTGGAAGTCGCCTGTATCTTCCAGCCTCCAAGCTGATGCACGCTCTGCGGCGTGAGGCCGAGATGTCCCATCACGGGTATGCCGGCGGATATGATGGCCTGGACGGCGGGAACCCGGTCGCGGCCGCCCTCGAGCTTGACGGCGTCCATGCCTCCCTTTTGAAGGAAGCTTCCCGCGTTGCGTATGGCCTCGGATATGGAAACCTGGTACGACATGAAAGGCATATCGCCGACGAGATGGGCCCGCGAAACTCCCCGCGCCACCGCCCGGCAATGATGCAGCATTTCCTGCATGCTCACAGGAAGCGTGTTCTGGTAACCGAGCACGACCATCCCCAGGGAATCCCCGACGAGGATGCCGTCGATCCCCGCGCGGTCCAGGGCGACGGCCGTCGGGTAGTCGTAAGCGGTCAGAAAGGTGATGGGCTCGCCCCGCAGTTTCTTGGACTGCAATGTCGGAATGCTGACTTTGCCGCGGGGCTGGGATGAAGCAGGATGAGTGGACATGGCTATCTTCTCCATTTGAGTAAGATGCCTGTTTTGAAGCAGAGTCCGAATCCAACAGGCGCCGTCCCGGTCCCGGCGGGATCCAGGCGGCAAGCTGAATTTTATTGGAATCGGCTTCGTTTTTAAAGCTTAAAGCGATTTTTCGCCCGCACCGGCCGTTGATTGCACTCGGCCGCCGGGAGTCCGATGGCGCGCGGCCTTTCGGCTGTGGTATGGTAGGCGGACAAACGAGGAGCGCCTTATGAAAGCACTGGTCAAGAAGGAATCGAAGCCCGGTCTGTGGCTGGAAAGCGTGCCCGAGCCCAAAATCGGCATCAACGACGTTCTTATCCGCGTCGACCGCACGGGGATCTGCGGCACGGACCTCCACGTGTATGAATGGGACGCGTGGGCCCGCAAGACCATCCCTGTGCCGCTCGTGGTGGGCCACGAGTTCGTCGGCGAGATCGTCGAGGTCGGGTCCAACGTCGCGGACTTCAGCCCCGGCAACATCGTCAGCGCCGAGGGCCACGTCGTTTGCGGCCGCTGCCGCAACTGCCTCGCCGGCCGCCGCCATCTGTGCAACGATACGCGAGGCATCGGGGTCAACCGCCCCGGAGCCTTTGCCGAGTATATTTCGGTGCCCGTCACCAATGTCTGGCAGCACAAGGAGACCGTCGACCGGGACGTGGCGTCCATATTCGACCCGTTCGGCAACGCGGTGCACACGGCCCTTTCCTTCGATGTGCTGGGTGAAGATGTCCTGGTCACGGGAGCCGGCGCCATCGGGATCATGGCGGCCGCCGTCGTCAAACACGCCGGCGCGCGCTACGTCGTCATCACCGATCTGAACGACTACCGCCTCGACCTGGCGCGGAAAATAGGGGTCACCATCGCCCACAACATCAAGAACGGCCCCATCCGCGACCTGCAGAAACAACTGGGCATGAAGGAAGGTTTCGACGTGGGGCTTGAAATGTCCGGAAGCCCGTCGGCGTTTCACGAGATGATCGAGAACATGTGTCACGGCGGCAAGATCGCGATGCTCGGCATACCGTCGGAACCGATGGCCGTCAACTGGAACACGGTCATTTTCAACATGCTCACGATCAAGGGCATCTACGGGCGCGAGATGTACGAGACCTGGTACAAGATGACGGTGATGCTGGAAAGCGGGCTGGACATCAAGCCGGTCATCACGCACCGCTACCACTACACGGAATTCGAAAAAGGCTTCGAGGTTATGCGCTCCGGACAGTCGGGAAAGGTCATACTTTACTGGTCGTGATCGGCGGCCTTCGCCGCGCGCTTTGGGCCATGCGGCATTGGGTTGACTTTGCGCGAGGTTATTGTTAGGTTTATGGCCGGCCATTGCTCCTCAGTAGCTCAATGGTAGAGCATTCGGCTGTTAACCGAAGGGTTGTAGGTTCGAGTCCTACCTGAGGAGCCAGAATTCAATCCGCCTATTTCCACGGTCATTTGCCGGCAAAATACCCTTGAGATCATAACTTGGTAGTCTCATCGCTTCTGCCGTGTCCATGGCGACTTTCGCCCGCCCGCACATCCGCTCCGATTCGATTTAAACTCCCCTCCGGCAGGTATCCGCCCAAAGCCGGACCGGTGGGTCGGGCGCAAGCGGATTACAGGACAGCGGAATCGGCCGCGAAGATCAGGCGATAAGGCTATTGCGTGGATTCCGGCAGTTCGAGGAGGAACCGCCATGCCGGGACCACCTCGATGGTCCCGCCTCCGGCCTCGATCCGCTCGTCCTCGTTCCTTGTCACGATGGTTCCGGTGGAGATGCCCAGTTCGGCCATCGCCTCTCTCAAGGCCGCAGTCTCCCGTTTCCGCGTTTGCGGCTCCGCCAGGGACTCGCACACCTGGACCAGCATCCGCGGCCGGCCGCGCATCGAGACGATGAAATCGACCTCCCGGCCGTTCCTGGTCTTGTAATAGTAGATCTCCGGGTGAATACGTCGAAGGGCCGTGAACACGAGGTTCTCCAGGAGGTGGCCGGAGTTGACCAGA
>CAYZTZ010000175.1:0-6183 GCA_964481255.1 uncultured Acidobacteriota bacterium
AGACCGGAAGCGGGACACGACCGGCCGCCGACTCAAAATAAAAGCCGTCCAGCCGGAGCGGTTTCTTCCAATGCCCGGAGTGGAGAGTCAGGTTCCGGCCGGCGGGAAGGCTCCAGGACAGCGTCTGCAACGCGGCCGTCAGAGCGACGGCCGCGAGTATGACGACGCGCTGTCCAAACCCGGCTTTTCCGATCATGGCGTTTATCCATCCGTGAGATTTGCGGTTGCTTCCATACTGATAAGATGTGCCGCTTCGAGCGGGGATCCGGATCGCTTATTTCCTCCTGATTTCGAGGATATGCTCGCAGAAGCCGTCACCTGCCGGAATGGATTTGCCGATCCGGTAAACCAGTTCGGGGTTCAGTTCCTCCACGACCGTTTTCTCCATGGTGGTGTGCGCCAGGCACATTTCCGGGTTGTCGAAATTCAAGGGACAGCGGTCGACTTTGATGACGACCCTCGTATCGTCCTTTTCAACCGTTGATATGATTCCGCGCCCGCGGGCGACCGTATCGAAGATCCTCAGCAGATAGCCCGCCACCGAATCGAGGTCGTTGCCGGATAGTTTCGCCCTGGCCCGTTGAGCGACGCTGCGCCCGTATTCCCGGCTCATTTCCGCAATCAGCTTCAGGCCTTCCGGACCGAACTTTCGATAGAGGAAGTCATAGTTGCTTCTCAGGCGGCCGTAAAGCCCGCTGACGGCGCTGCGATATACCTGTTCCAGAGAGCGTGAATCCTCAGAGACCATGTCGCTTTCCTTTCCATTTTCGTTTTCCTGCTGCCGCACAAAGCCGCCTCTCATGCAGGGGCATCAAAGCCGGACGCCAACTCCTTGGTTGCTTTCACGAGGCGCGCCAGAGAATCCTCCCCCAGATCGATGCGGTTCCCGCTTCTCATGAAAATCAGGCTGTTCGTCGCGACGATAACCTGACACCTTTCCGCCATCTTGAGCAGTCCCCGATAAATGAACCCGGCGTTTTCAATATCCTGCCCGGTTTCCGGGCTGTCGATCAGAACCACGGTCTCGTTGGAGCGCGCCTGGTTCATCAGGCCGTCCACGACGCCCTGGCCGTGGGAAAGGAACATCGCGCGGATCCCCTGAATCATTTTCTCCCACGAGTCGAAGGTTCCCCCCATGTTGGGATTGAGGGTCTCCGTCGATATGTACCGGATCACGTCGTTTTCGGCACGGGAGACGGCGCACATGTTGCAGGCGGCGATCGCTCTTAATATGGTGGACTTCCCGGAACCATTCGGGCCTATCAGCACGTTATAACCCGGTTGAAAGACGACCCGTGGATTACGTATGCCCAGCTTGCCGACTTTGACGGCATGGCTTACGCAAAGCTTCACGCTGGTTATCATTCAGACGCGCCTCCCTAACCATTCTCTCCGCTCCCCTGTTCGAGCCTCCCGCGGGGCATGGTCTGCACGGCCCGGCATTCCATTACCGGCTTTCAACCCATGACATTCCGTCCATTGCCATGGGAGTGAACGGAGGGTTCCGGAAACCAGGACAGCTCCTATGGCGTAGCTTTTTTGCCAAAAAGCAGAGCCGCGAATCCTGCATGGGGATGGATTCCGGCCTCCACGCGAGGCTCAATCTCCGGCGGTTCTTCCGGATCCCAGCACAGGGTGCCCGCAGTGCTCTCCAAATAGAAACCGATGTCTTGGGCCCATGCATAAATCTCGGGCAGGCAATAGAATACCGCCGAACGATAAATGGGGTGCCCCTGCTCCTTTTTTCTTTCATAGGCCCTGCCCCACGGACTGTCCGCCGGGATGACTCCAAGGAGAAGTTTCCCCTCCGGTTTCAATACGCGGCTGCATTCCCTCAACGCTTTGTCCGGGTCCTCGACAAAGCAGAGCGTCAGCGCGAGGAGAACGCCATGAAATGAGTCCTTGGGAAAAGGGAGGCTCTCGGCATATCCTGCGCATGTCCGGATTCCCCGCTTCGCTGCCATGCGGAGCATGGGAAGCGACGGATCAATTCCCATGGCGATACCCAAAGAGGAGGCGAAACGGCCCGTACCGACGCCCACCTCCAGCCAGCGGCCCCGCAGATGTCCGCACAGCAAGCGGATGCATTTCAGTTCGGCGTGGAAAACGGCCTGCCCCTCGGGCGTGTCATACCATCGCTCGTAGTTTTCGGAAAAACGGTCAAATACCTGCTCCAACAGAATTTCCCTCCGGCGGAACCGTGATTATCCCCTCAACAGCCTTGCAAAACCAGGTCGAATCGCTTCAGCGCGATGCCCGCATTTTCCATGGTCCCGGCGCGGGTTAAGAAAACTTCGGCCCTTGTTGATTTCTTATTCGAGCGCACGCGGGAACGCTCCACGGAAATCCTGCGTTCGGCAAGTGTTCGATTCGAAACAAAACCGACCATCGCCGGATCCGCAGCCGTAGGATCGCAGGCAAGGGGCTCAGGCATCTCGAGGGGAAACCTGTGGCACGCCTGAGCGGTTACAACCGCTATGGAGATGCGATCGCAAAGCTCATGCGAGTGCGGACTTGGGGCCGACAATGTCCCGAGCCGGCCCGCCCGTTGCACGGATCATCCGATCCCTCTGCGCAAGCGCCTGTAATAGGAATCACAAAGGTATAAAGCCGCCAGAGGGTTATGCGCCAAAACCCTGTCCTTTACGGCCAGAACCGTCAGCGGAACCTCGCAGTATTTTATAAACAGAGTGTCGTGCCCGATGCAAAGCCCCAGCATAACGGCAAGGTCCACTCCGGATCGGTTCATGATCATCGCCTGGGCGATCGGATTGCACATTGTCTCCCAGTTTTCCGGCCCGGCGATTTTCTCCTCCGGGCGAATTCCGATTTCCTCCTTGGGGACGGCCCCTGCCTTGCATTGCACCGAGACGGTCTCGAAGCCGTTCTTTTCCAGAATGTCCGTCAAAACGGCCGCCTCTTTTCTCAATCCCCCGCAATGGGCGATCCCAAGCCGCTTATAGCCGCATTTCCGAGAAAATTGAATGAGCTCCTCGATTCTTGGAAGTTTCGCTCTTATCCCGTCGGGAAGACGTTCGAAACACTGGAATTCCTGCAGCGAGGCCAGACGCGCGAATTCTCTCACCGCCGACTTCTCGTACTCCGCGGAGGCCTGAAGGAAAACGTCCGGCATGAGCTTCATGGGACAGAAATCGGGAAGACGGCTTGATGAGGCGGTACCATCGCTTAAATCGCAGGGCTTTTTTTCACAGGCCCTTGAAGAGCAGCGCGCACATTGAGGATAGGGATGTTTCGCCATACGGGTACTCCCTTGAGGAAGCGGACATAAGCGGATTCTTAAGGATTTTCCCTGCGGAATGCGCGGGCGAGGAACACACAAGGAAACGGTCCCGGATCCGCCGGGCCTATTATACGCGTTTTCAATTCCGGCCAAGCCCTGTGAATTTCCGATGATGACCCCTTGAGGGTTCGGAAGGCGGGAGCTTTGTGCTCAACGGCTCGGCGTGAGGAGGGCCGCGAAAATCGAGCCGGAGACCGGATTTCGCCGGCGTTTTGCTCCGCTGACGATTTCGGTTTCTCCCCGCGGTTTGCTCCGCTTTGTCCGACTCCATCCGGCCATTAGGGAGTGCCGGGGAGGATTGCCGATTCGGCCGGCCGGATACGGAATCCTCTTCTCCCGGCATACCCGTTTACAGCGCTCAAACCCTCATCCCCGCGCTCGTGCTCCGGTGTGCTCAACGATTCAGCCGCAATCGCCAAGCCGCGGCTTATGCACTTTGTTCCCCGGCCGCGGTCTTGATTTCAGCGAGGCGCTTTTCGATATAATCCAGCTCCTCCCGCAGGATCTGCGCCTGGTTTTTGAGAGCCTGTGTCTCCATTTCCGGATCCGGTTTCTGAAAGGGGATCCGGTAAGGATAGGGCGGCGCGTATCGGCCGTAGCGAAGCCATCCCGGCAGTCCAGTGGCGTAGAACATATTCCGCCAGCCACGGCCTCTCCCGCCGATCCCGCGATACCACCCGCCGCGGCCTCCAAAGAAGCCTGCTCCATAGCCTCGTCCGAGGATGGGATTAGCGTACCCCGGCAGGCCGAATCCCGCACAGTATCCTGCCGCTCGTCCGCTCATTGGTCCAAATCCCCAAGGTCCTGTTCGATCTCCTCCCGGCATTTTCTTGCTCCTTTCTTAAAAAAATGAACCCGTTATCCGCCACGGCGCGAAAATTCAGTCCAAATCAAAAGGCCGTTTGCTTCGCCCCGTGACTGCCGTCGTTTTCCGTCTTCCCGCATCCCGCCGTTCGGGAGCGGGACAAGAGCGGCACACGCCCTTCGGGGACCCTCTATTGCCTTATCATAAAGGCCCCGCATTTCGGGCACTTGCGCTCGAAACATGGGACTCCGCGTTCATGCGGTTCCGCATGCCCGCAGTGCGTACAGACGCAGCTTCCTACAGGCCCGGCAGCCCGCGGACCGCCCATGCGGCCCCGTCCGCTGCCTGCTTGACCTTGCCCCCTCCCGCGTCCCGAGCCCATTCCACGTCCTCTTCCGTCCATGATGCCTTCCTCCTTATAGCGGCCGCGCATTCCCGATGCCGCCACCCTCGGCCGTAACAGCCGGGCATGGCAAAGGCATGCTCCACCGGACCGTCCCGAGCCAGCCATGAATGGTCTCTCGAAGTTCCCCAGCTACTAATGGAACAACCTGAATCCCGTAACTGGTAATCATGGCATGCAGCGGCCTGGATATTGCGCCGCAAACCAGAGTCCTGACGCCCAATTCCACCAGACGCAGCGTTTTTGAAACCGGGAAGTCGTCCGGCAGCACCTCCTGCCACTCAGCGGCGATCCTTCCGGAGTCCACTTGAATGACATGAATCAGCCGCGCCGTGTCGAAGACGGGCGCGATTCTCCGATCCCGGCACGCAAATGCGATTTCTGCCCATCGAGTCCCGTTCATCACCGCACAATGAGTAATGCAATTCTCGGACCAGACAGGCGGCGCGACCGCCGAGACCAGCAGATAATTGCAGATCAATGAGATCTGATAGCTGAAGAATAAAGGGGAAAGACCGTGCGCTTTAAATATGCAACTAAACTACTCAAAACCATGCTGCATAAATGCTGCTTGTCACCGGCAGAACACAAGGCCCGTGTCTCTCCGGGCTGCATCCAGGTCCGGGCGGTTCAAACACGGCGTTTACCCCCTGGACCGATTTTGGACCGCCGGCGCGGCAACGCCCGGTGCCTCAAGAAATTTCGATCACCGTCCCGGCCTTGTTGAAAAAGAAGGCCTCGCCGAATTCCTGGGCCAGAAGGCCGGCGGCCTTAAGGTCGGTGCAGTGGCACAAGCCCAGTTTTTGAACTCCGAGCTCCCGCAGGGCGTCAATGGTCTGCCAGAGCCGTTCTTCAGAGGCGCCTATCAGGTGCGAGCCGCCGATCACGGCCAAAATCCTCTCTTCTCCCGTCAGACGCCTTGCATGATAAAGGGTGTTGATCATGCCGCGGTGGGCACAGCCTAAAAGGACAATCAACCCCGCTTCCGACTTTACGATGAGAGCCTGATCATCCATGACATGATCCGGGCGCCGGACGGAGCCTTCCTGGACTAAAAGGGTACCGTCGATCTTTTCATAGGCCGTGACCATTGGGATCTCGCCTGTCGTCACGATGGAGTCGCCGATCTCGACCGGTTCCGGCGTGAGAACAAACGCGGCTCCAAGGCTCTCCAATTCATTTCGATGGAAGGGGATGCCGATATACCGGCCCTGTTCCCCCTCCCTTTGGGAGTATTTGAGCTGCCAGACGTCCGGGTGGGCTATGATCTCCGCCTTTTTTCTCATCCGGCGCAGAACATCGCGCAGGCCTCCCGTATGGTCAAAGTGACCGTGGCTTAAGACGATCTTGTCGACCTTGCCCAATTCGACGCCGAGACTGTCGGCATTGTAGACGCTGGAATAACCCTTACCCGTATCGAGTAAAACCTTTGTCTTATCCGTCTCGACGAGAATGCAGAGTCCCCACTCGGCGAGAAAATCACCGAGGGCGGCGGTATTTTCACTCAAGGTTGTTATTCTGGTTTTCATTTCCCTTCCCCTTCCTCGGCCTTATCCCGCAAAGAGCGGTCCTCAGCCGGCCAAAAGCTTCGCCCTTGATATCCCGCTTCAAGTCTGCGGGATATGGGAAGCCGGAAGCCGTGAAAAGATTTCTGCCGGCCGAAATCAATTTCCG
>CAYZTZ010000176.1:0-6164 GCA_964481255.1 uncultured Acidobacteriota bacterium
TGAGCACGGCTCTCCAGAGCCGTGCGCCTGCTTATTGTTCAGACAGACGGACGGGCCTGGAGACCCGTCCGCACGTGAATCAGGGGAGACCCGTCCGCACGGAGAGGATGAAAACCCTATGACCGACGAAGATAAAAAGCAGCCGCAAGGCCCCCGCGCCATCTCGCGCAGGGATTTCGCCCTGGGTTCAGTGGGCATTCTGGGCGCGTACTCGATCGCTGAATCCGCGCCCCTTCCGCCGTTGTCGGCGGAGGCTCAATCCGTCAAGCTGGAAAAATCCGGGCTTGTGCAGGACCTGATGGTCGCCCGGCACATCCTCGATGACGACCTCAAGCGCGTCATCGATCACGCGGAACGCACGGGTGAAAAGCTCTATCAGCCCGGCACCGACCGCTTTCTTTCCAAACTGCGCGTGAAAGAAGCGTACTTCTACGTGGAGTACGAGCCCGTCGCGGACGGCTATCGCGTGCACACCGCTTACTCCCACCGCTTCCTTCTGGGAGAGGACGCCCAATGAACGAATGGCATTGCTTCAAGGACAAAGTGAAAATGCAGGAGACGGAGCTGGTCCTCAGCTACATGCAACTGGTCCAATACGTGCCCGGGCTGAAGTGCCCCAAGTGCGGGGTGGAATATCTGACCGAAAAAACCGTCATGACAACGGTGATGGCCGCGGAATCCGCTCTGGAAATGAAATAGGCGAATCCGATGACGGAATCCCCCGCGCGCACCGAAAGCCTCTGCCCCGTCTGCCTGCGCCGCATACCCGCCCGCAGGGTTATCGAGAAGGAAGCGGTCTATCTGAAAAAAAGCTGTCCCGAGCACGGGGAGATCGAGCGCACCCTGATCTGGACAAACAGTCCGAAACCCTATCCCAAGTGGAGCCGGCCAAGAGGCGGGAGCGCGCCGGACACGCAAGAGCATCCTGCGGACGCCTCCGATGGCTGCCCTTTCGACTGCGGCATCTGTCCCGACCACAGGCAGGACACCTGCACCGTTATCCTGGAACTCACCGGAGCCTGCGACCTGACATGCCCGGTGTGTTTCGCGGCCTCGGAGACATCGGCGCGCGGCGACCCGCGCCGGGAAGAGATCGCCGGAATGCTCGAGTCGCTGCTGGATCGCGGCGGCCCCTATCCCATCCAGCTGAGCGGCGGGGAACCCGCCCTGAGAGACGATCTGCCGCAGATCGTGGCAACGGCAAGGAAATTGGGATTCGACCATGTCCAGGTCAACACCAACGGCATCCGGCTGGCCCGGGACGCCGATTACGCGGCAGCGCTTAAGGACGCCGGCGTCACGGTCTTTTTCCTCCAATTTGACGGCGTCTCCGACGACGTTTACCTGCGCCTTCGCGGCGCGCCCATCTTCGACGCAAAGCTGAAGGCCGTGGAGCGGTGCGCCAAACTCCAAATCGGCGTCATCCTCGTGCCCACTCTTGCCAGAGACGTCAACGACCGGCAGGTCGGCGGCATCATACGGTTCGCGAAACAATGGATGCCGGCCGTCAAAGGAGTGCATTTCCAGCCCATGGCGTACATCGGGCGCTACCCGCAACGCCCTCGCAACCACGACCGGATCCTGATCCCCGAGATCCTGCGCCGTATTGAGGAACAGACCGCGGGCGAGCTGAGGGCCGAAAACTTCATCCCCTCCGGCTGAGAGGAACCCCACTGTTCCTTTTCGGGGCTCTCCGTGCTGAGAGAAGACGGCAGGCTTATAGCGACCTCGCATTTCGAGCTTTCGCAGAAAACGGGCGAGCCTGCGCATGCCGCCGCAAAAGCGCGCGACTACGTCCGCCGCCACTGGAGATACTGCGAATCAAAGCAAAACCCGGAATCCCCCGCCGACCTCCTTGAGCGCGCTCAGAGTCATTTCCTGTGCATTTCGGGGATGGCGTTCCAGGACGCCTGGAACATCGACCTGGAGCGCCTGCGGCGCTGCTGCGTGCACGTGATGCCGCAAGCCGGCAAGCTTGTGCCCTTCTGTTCTTATTACATGACCGGCATAGACGGTCGAAGGCTTTCAGATCGGCATCCGCGGGCGCAAACCCCGCACTGCCGATAAAGGACCATAACTTAAATAAATACTTTAAATATTAATTATAAATGTTTTATAATTATATAGAATATTGGCTTCATGACAGGATAAGAAGCACCTGGGACCGCGAGGGGGAATTCCGGCGCATCCGCAAAAGTCTGCCGGACCGTCTCACGCGGGCCGACGTCGAGGCGTATCAGTTTTTTGAGCTGCGGAAGACTCTGCGCCGCGCGGCCGAACAAAGCTCCCATTACCGCGAGCTATTCGAAAAGGCCGTCTTTCGGCCGGAGGACATTCGCGACGGAAAAGATCTGGCCGCGATTCCTCTCCTCGGCCCCGAGCAACTGGCTGAGGATCCCTACCGTTTCTTATGTCTCTCCCTGGCGGAAATCGCGCGGCCGTACACCTTCATTACTTCCGGAACGACGGGCCCGCAGAAGAGGATTTTCTGGACTCGCGGCGATATCGAGCGAATCACCGATTTCATGGCGGCGGGCATGGGCATGGTGGCGGATCCCGGCGATGTCGTGCTGGTACTATTGCCTGACGGCAGGCCCGACAGCCAGGCGGACCTTCTGCGCCAGGGCTGCCGGAAGCTCGGCGCCGCGGCGGTGGCCGCGGATGCGGATCTCAGCGCGGAAGAACAGCTGAAGATCCTCGAGGACTCCCGCGCCGCCATTATCTTCGGATATTCCGGAAGAATCTTCCGCCTCTCGATGGAGCTTCATGCGAAAGGGCTCGACCTGACCCAAAAGGGAGTCAAGGTTCTTTTCCTGGCCTCTGAATACCTGCCGGAATGCCGCAGGCGATTCCTGGAAAGCCTCTGGAATTGCCGCGTCCACACTCATTACGGGCTGACGGAAATGGGGCTGGGCGTGGCGGTCGAGTGCCGCGCGAGGGAAGGCTACCATTTCAACGAAGCGGACCTTCTCCTGGAGGTCGTCAATCCCCGGACGGGCGAGCCGGCCGAAGCGGGCGAGGAAGGCGAACTGGTCTTCACCACCCTGAACCGCGAGGCCATGCCCCTGATCCGCTACCGGACGCACGACATCTCGCGGCTGATCCCCGGGCCCTGCCCCTGCGGCGCGGCCACCCTTCTTCGGTTCGGCCCGGTGCGCAAGCGTCTTGAGGCCATCGCCGTCGTCGGGGACGGCGATGAAATATTCCCCGCCCTGTTTGACGACGCGCTTTTTGAGGTTCCCGGCCTCATGGACTATCAGCTGAACCTGACGCGCCGGGACAACAGGGATTGCCTGGAATTCAGAATCGAGCCCGCGCAGGGGGCAGCGGATATCGCCCCTGAAATACGCGGAGCGCTCTTAGCGATGCCGTCCGTGGCGAGGAATATCGCCGCCGGAAGCATGATCGAACCGCGCGTGGAGCTTCTAAGCCCCGGAGCGCTCCAATCTTCCAGCCGCGCCAAAAAAATGATTGTGGACCGCCGATAACCCGCCGGAAACGCGCCCCATGCGCGAACCAATGATTCTTTATGCGTTGAGAGGCTTGCGGGCGCGGACAAAGGCGCTCATGAACCTGTTGTCCACCTGGGCGCTGACGGCGCTGATATCAAACCCCTTATCAACCAGAAACGAGAGGGCGTCCCGGGCGCTGAAGACCCTCGTAGGTTCCACGCCGATATCCTCGAACCCGGCCGCCGCCAGTTTTGCGCGGTATTCATCCTCATCCAGGGCGCCGGCGATGCAGCCCACCCACATCAGGACGCTCTTCCTTATTTCCGGAGGGATTTCGCCTCTCGTAACCACGTCGGACACCGCGAAACGTCCTCCGGGCTTCAGCACCCGGAAGGCTTCCCGCAAAACCCTGTCCTTGTCCGCCGAAAGGTTGATGACGCAGTTGGAAATAATGACGTCCACGGAATTATCAGGCAGGGGAATGTTTTCAATCTCGCCCTTCAGGAATTCGACGTTTTCCACGCCCGCCTTCCTCTGGTTTTCCCGCGCGAGGGCGAGCATTTCGTCGGTCATATCCAATCCGTAGGCCTTGCCCCCGGGAGAAACGCGCCGCGCCGAAAGCAGCACGTCGATGCCGCCGCCGCTTCCCAGGTCCAGCACGATTTCGCCCGGCTTCAGTTCCGCCAGCGCCGTCGGGTTTCCGCAACCCAGGGAAGCCAGCACCGCCGTATCCGGCAGTTCCTGCTTCTGCAGGCTGTCGTAAAGGTCCGCCGTGATAACATCGGCCGCCGAGCAACAGGACGCCTCGCCGCCGCAGCAGGAGCCCTCCTCGCCGGCAGAGACCCTTAACGCAGCCTGGCCGTATTTTTCCTTGATCTCTTCCTTGATTCCCATCTTAGCCCTCTCTGTTCAAATGAACTGCATTTACCAGGCGTATGCCTCCGGAGCCTCGCCGCCCGGGCCCGGCCAGATCGCGTCCAGTTTCTTCAGAATGTCCGCCGATAATTTCAATTCCAAGGCCCTCGCGGTCGATGTCAATTGCCTCATAGTGCGCGGCCCGATGATGGGCGCGGTGACGACGGGATTATGCAGAAGCCATGCCAGGGCCACATCCGAGGGGGCTTCGCCGATCTCAAGGCACAGGGCTTCGTATTTTTCAAGCCTGGCCCTGTGCTTGCTTATGAGGTTACCGGTCCTCTCTTCGCTTCTTCGGTCCTGCCGCGCCTTCCTCAAGGCTCCGCTCAGCAGTCCTCCTTCCATCGGGCTCCACGGCAGCAGGCCCAGCCCATAGTGCCGGCAGGCCGGGATGACCTCCAGCTCGATGGTCCGCGTGGCGAGATTGTAGAGGCTTTGTTCGGACACCAGACCCATGAAGGATCGTTTCTGCGCTTCGCATTGCGCCTCGGCGATGTGCCAACCGGCGAAGTTGCTGCTTCCCACATAGAGGATTTTCCCCTCGCGGACCAGCTGCTCCATGGCCTGCCAGACCTCTTCCAGGGGCGTGCTCCGGTCGATGTGGTGCATCTGATACAGATCAATGACATCGGTGCGCAATCGGCGCAGGCTTTCCTCGCATGCTTTCCGGATATGATAAGCGGAAAGGCCCTTATCGTTCGGCCCCTCGCCCATCTTGTTGTAGACCTTGGTCGCCAGAACGATCCGGCCGCGGCGCCCGTTCCCCTGGGCCAGCCAGCTCCCGATGATACGTTCCGTCAGCCCCTCGCCCATTTTCCATCCGTAGACGTCGGCGGTGTCGATAAAGTTGATTCCCATGTCCAGCGCCTTATCCATGAGCGCGAAGCTGTCCTTTTTCGAGGTGTGCCACCCGAAATTCATCGTGCCGAGGCAAAAACGGCTGACGCGCAACCCGGTCCGGCCCAGATTCTTATAGTCCAAAAGGGTTCTCCTTTCCTTTTCCCTTAATATATCGAAAGCGGCCCCGAATTGTAAGACGGGGAATCCGGCGAAGATTTCCTTTGTTCTTGCGGGCGAAAAACTCTATAAGATGGCTCTGCCGGCGGCAAGCTGGGAATAATCAAACTCGCAAGCATGGGGAGAGCTATGACGGAAAACAAAACTTGGGCGGAAATGACATGGCAGGAGCGGCGCGAAGAGCGCTTCAAAAGATGGCTCGATGCGCCCGGCGTGAAATTTGTCAGCGCGGAGGCGGAAAAGCTCTATAAGGAACGGGTCCTTCGTTTCATCCGCGCCATCAAGCTGGAGGAGCCGGACCGCGTGCCGGTGATGCTGCCCGTCGGCAGCTTCCCGGCCTATCACGCGGGATACGATTTCCACACGATCATGTACGACTACGACGCCCTGCGCAAAGCCTGGATCAAGTTCATGGACGATTTCGGGGACATGGACACTTTCATGGGACCGGGACTGATACCGTCCGGCCGCATCATGGAAGCCCTGGACGTCAAGATCATGAAATGGCCGGGACACGGCGTGGGCAAAGAGGCCACGATGCAGCAGTTCGTCGAGGGGGAGTACATGAACCCCGACGAATACGATCATCTCATGATGGACCCCGGCGATTTCAACCTGAGGGTCACCCTGCCCCGCACAACGGGGCTTTTCGAGCCCTTCAGGAAACTGCCCCCAATCCGCATGCTGCAGGGCGCGACCTGGGTCGGGCTCCTCGCGGACCCGGAGATACGCAGGACTTTTCAGACCCTGATGGACCTTTCCGACGAGTTCAAACGATGG
>CAYZTZ010000177.1:0-6101 GCA_964481255.1 uncultured Acidobacteriota bacterium
AGAGAGCCTCTGGAGAGGCTGTCTCAAAACTCGCATGCCCGATCATTCGGCGGCCTTAAATGACTGATTCCATTAAAGTGATCTTCTTAATTTCCCAGTTATGAGACAGCCTCTGGAGAGCCGTGCTCACGAAAAAAGGGGAGGGCTGAACAACAGGCTGACGCACGGCTCTGGAGAGCCGTGCTCACGAAAAAAAGGGGAGCATTGAAATTCCCGCGCGCCGGATCGGGCGATGAGATCCCGGACATAATCTTGGGCGCGGGAATTTGAGAAGCCGGAATCCGGGAGCCGGAATGGATCCAGCCCTCTTGCTTCCAAAGTGGGAACAAAATTCCCGTTACGCCTCAAATAACGGTCTATGCTCCTTTGGGTCGGAGATTGGCCTGCTGGACGATTTCGGGAACGGCCTCCTCCCATTCGATCGCCATGATGTGGACTCCGCGGACGCCCTCGATTTCCCTGAGCCTTTGGATGGTCTCGACGGCGATCTTGATCCCTTCCTGTTTCTGCTTTTTCTTCTCCACACCCTTGATCCGCTCGATCACGGCGGCGGGGACGTCCATGCCGGCGACCTTGGTCGCGATATACTCGGCCATGCCCAGGCTTTTGATCGGCGTGATGCCGGCCAGGATGTAAGTCTTCTCGTGAAGTCCGCGGTCGCGGACCCCCTTCATGAACTCCTCGAATTTTTCAAGGTTGAACACGCACTGGGTCTGGATGAACTGGGCGCCGGCCGAGACCTTTTTCGCGAGGCGGGGGACCTGGATCTTGAACGGGTCGGCGAAGGGGTTGGCCGCGGCCCCGATGAACAGGTCCAATGGGCCGTCCAGGTCCTTCCCTCCGGCGAACTTCCCCTCGTCGCGCATGCGGCAGGCGATCTTTACAAGCTGTATCGAGTCCAGATCGAAGACGTTTTTGGCCTGCGGGTGGTCGCCGAAGGTCTGGTGATCCCCGGAAAGGCACAGCAGGTTCGAGATGCCGAGGGCGGCGGCCCCGAGAATATCGCTCTGGGCGGCGATACGGTTGCGGTCGCGGCAGACCATCTGCATCACCGCGTCGAGCCCCTCGTCGCGGAGTATCTTGCAGGCCGCCAGGCTGCACATGCGGACGACGCTGGTCTGGTTGTCGGTCACGTTGCAGGCGTCCACATAGCCTTTCAGGATCTTGGCCTTCTCCCGCATGACTTCGGGCCGGGCGCCGCGGGGCGGGCCGGCCTCCGCGGTGACGGCGAATTTTCCGGCTTCGAGTTTGGCTTGCAGGTTGGACTTGTTTGCGCTCATCATCACTCCCTGTTCTTGATTACTTAAGGTCTTCGCGGACGTATTTGCGCGGGCCGCCGTCGCGCGACTTGGACCAGTCGGCCGGTTCGAGGATCGTCTCGTATTGGTCCAGGCAGCCTGTCGCCTCGAGGCGGTCGATGATCATCTGCCAGCCGCAGGGCGTTTCGGGATCGATTTCGCAAAAGCCGTTGCGGGACCCGCCGCAAGGGCCGTTCAAAAGGCTTTTCGAACAGCGCGTGACCGGGCAGATGCCCCCGGTCAGATACAGCTTGCAGTCGCCGCAGGCCTGGCACCGCTCGATCCACAGGCCCTTTTCCTGGACGGCGCCGATGAAGTTGGTGTTGATGGCCGGGAAGACCTTCATGGATCCGGCCTTTTCCGCGACCAGCTGGACGCCGGCGCCGCAGGCCATCGACAGGACGACGTCGTTTTCCCTGGCCTTTTCCAGCAGTTCCACGAGGAATTCCGGGTCGCACTGGCGCTCGACGGTTATCTGTGTGATTTTGCACGGCTGGCGGCGCTTCTTCCGCGCCAGCTCGATCGTGCGGGCCAGGACGGCGACTTCCTTCTGCCCTCCCGTGCAGCAGACGGTGACGCAGCCGTGGCAGCCGGCCAGCAGGACGCGCTCGCAGCCTTCAATATAGGACAGGATGTCTTGGATCGGTTTCTGCTCACCAACAATCATTTCAGTTCCTCCAGCCGATTCGGGATCCTAAATCAACGTTTGCGGTCTCGAATCATCATGCGACATAGGGAATGGTCAGGCTGCCGTCCAGCAGTACGAGCACCTTGGCCTCGGGTCCCTTTTCCCTCCGGGCCGCGTCCAGAGCTTCCTGGAAAGCAGGGAAGGGGCGGATAAAGATCTTTTTCAGCAATTCGGGATCCAGGTCGGTGACCGCCCACATCTGCGCCCACAGGCCGATCTCGGCCATTTTGGCGGCCTTATGGTATCCGAGGACGAATTTCTTTTCGATGCGCTCCAGGGCGTCGCTCGGCGAGCTGGCCGAACTCAGCAGATTCACGAACGATTCATCGCCGACGCCGCTGCGGCATTTGGCCACCAGCAGAAGGATGCCGCCGTCCGTGAGAGCGTACTTGGCGTTGTCGAGGGCCTTCTGCGCCTGGTAGAGATCGATGTCCGACGGGAATTTCGCGACCGTGACCACGATGTCGGCTTTCTGCGGGATCCTGGCCACGAATACCTCGTTCGCCTTGGCGACCGCCGCGTCCATCGACTGATAGATGTCGCCGGCGGTGGCCGCGTAGATGCGGTGGTTCTTGTCGAGAACCGTGTTGATGGTGAAGATTTCCTTCTGGACGGTCCCGAGCGCGTCGATCATGTCCTCGTGGACCGGGTTCCCTTCGAGTTTGAGCGCGCAGGCCTCGCGTTTGAGCGCCAGCTTATGGTTCTGTTCGATGGTCTTGTAGGAGGCGATCCCGGGGAGAAAGGATTTGCGCCCGCCCGTGTAACCGGCGAAATAGTGCGGCTCGACGGAGCTGATGATGACGATCTTGTGCGCCTCGACGCCCAGACGGTTGATTTCCATTTCCGTGCCGTTCTTGGAAGTGCCCAGGCGGATCACCTCGCTCTTGCGGCCGTCGTGGACGAAGATGCGGTCCTTGTATTTGGTGTAGAATTTTTCCGAGAAGATCTGCAGGTATTCCTCGTGCGTCGGCGCCCGGTGAACGCCGCTGGCGATGATAAAGCTTATGGGATAGCCCGCGATGTCCTTCTCGATGATCTCGAGCACGCGCGCCGTCGGAGTGGGGCGGGTCGGGTCGTTGACGATAAACAGGACGTCCCGGGCGTCCTTTAAAAAGTCCCCGAGGCTCGGGGAGCCGATCGGGTGGGACAGGGCCTGTCGGAGGACGTCCGCCTCGTCGCCGATCCGGACCTCGTTGGGTTCAATGATTCCGGCGACGCATTTCTCGTCGATCTCGGCCTCCAGATGACCGTCTTTCCCGTAAGGCACGCGAAGGATCATGGGAATCTCCCTTACATGATGGGACCGAGGCTCCGGATCTCGTCCATGAAGGCTTTCGCGGAGTCGGTGAAAATCTTCGGGTTCCCCTGGGGGACCTCAACGACCTGCAGACGCTTCGGGCTGATGTCGATTCTCTCCAGGGTGTTGGTCAGCGATTTCATGCGCGCTTTGACCCGGGGACTGCCGCCGTGCTCGCACTCATCCTCCGGGCAGCAGCAGATCAGAACGCCCCAGGCGCCTCGTTCCAGGGCTTCCAGGACGGTTTGCGATTTGAGGCGTCCGCTGCATGCCGTGACCAGGATCTTGTACTCCTTGCTGATCTCGAACTTGTCGTAGCGGGAAGTCTGAAGGCCGGGGTAGCTCGAATAGCCGCAGCTGAAGACGACGGCCTTGGCGTCGGGGTTTTCCGAATCCTTGAAATAGGCGTCGATCTGCTCGACGAGCTCGCTCGGGTTGGTGCCGTAGCCCCGGCGGATGGAAATCCCCTGCCCCGGGCAGATATCCAGGCAGCTGCCGCAGCTCTGGCATTTGAGGCGGTCCGTGACGATCTTGCCGTCGACGAAACTGCGGGCCTCGTGTTTGCACATGCGCACGCAATTGAGGCATCGGGCGCAGACGTCGTGGTCCGTCAGCGAGGTCGTCCCGACGACGTCGAAGCCGGACTCCAGAAGGAAGGCCCGGGCGTCATTGTAAACGTCCTGAATGGGAACTCCCGAGGAACAGGCCTTCTCGCAGCGGTTGCAGTGGAAGCACTCGAAGATCTTGTTGGCGATGTACTCGGAAGGCTCGAGCTCTCCGCTGAGCATGCCGTAAAGCAGCACCAGCTTGCCCCGGGGGCTGTCGATTTCCCATCCCGTCGATTTATAGATCGGGCAGTGTTCGTAGCAGTAGCCGCAACGGATGCACTTGTTGAGAGCGCCTCTCCATTTCTCCAGTCTGGTCAGTTCAGTCATTGTATTCCCGTTTTCGATATTTGATAACGCAGCTTGGTGGCCTCGACCCAGTCGTCGGGGCCGTCCATCAGCTTGCCCGGATTCAGAATGTTGTTCGGGTCAAAGGCCCTTTTGATCGCGCGCATCAGTTCCAGCTGCGCGGATTTCTCCTTTTTGAAGGCCGCGGCTTTGGACAACCCGATGCCGTGCTCGGCGGACGTCGTGCCGCCGACCGACCGCACGAAATCGTAGATCTCGGCCACGGCCTCGCGCGCCGCCTCCCATTGGAAGTCCTTGTCGGTGTCCATCAGAATCTTGGTGTGCATGCAGCCGGCCCCGCAGTGCCCATAGGCTGTCATGACAAGGCCGTGTTTTTCCGCCACCTCGTGAATCTTGTCCGCGGTCGCCGCCATCTTCGAGAACGGCACGGCCATATCGTCGGCCAGGGACGTGGAGGCAAGACGCTCGTCGTACTTCGAGAGGGAAGGGAAGAGCTTGGCGCGTCCGGCCCAGATCCGGGCCCGCTCTTTCTCCTCGTAGCTGCTTTCCATTCCGAAGCTGTTGTGCTTCTTGCAGATGGCCTGGATCTTCTCAATTTCGGCGTCGATCACGTCCTTGGTCATGCCGTCGGCTTCATAAAGCAGAATCGCCTCGACTTCCGGCAGACCCAGCTTTGCGGCCTTGTTGGCGGCGACGATGGCAATCTTGTCGATGAGCTCGAGCATCGACGGCTGACATCCGCTCCCCATGATATCGGCGATCGCGTCGCCGGCCTCGGAAAGCACATTGAATTTGGCGCTGCCCAGGCAACGCAGTTTGGGCAGGGGCACAAAACGCATCGCCGCTTCCACGATAACGGCCAGAGTCCCTTCCGACCCCACCATCAGCCGCTCGATGGGATAGCCGGAGGCGGAGACGCGCGTGGTGGATCCGAAGGAAAGACATTCCCCGTTTGGCATCACCACCTTGACCGCCAGGATGGCGTCGCGGGCGGCCCCGTACTTGACGGAGCGTCCGCCCGAGGCGTTATTGGCGATCTCGCCGCCGATGGTCGCGATGACGCTGGACGCCGGCGTCGGCGGGTAGAAAACCCCGTAGGGCTTCAATGCCCTGTTGAGATCGTCGTCGACGACGCCCGGCTCAACCCGGCAATAGCCGTCCTGCGGGTTGATTTCGAGAATACGGTTCAGACCTTTCATGTCCATGATGATGCCTCCCTGGATGGGCACCACCTGTCCGCACATCCCCGACCCCCCTCCGCGCGGGATAACGGGCACGATCTCGCTATTGGCGTAGCGCATAATCTCCTGAACCTGCTCGACGGTCTGAGGCCTCACAACGACTTGCGGCATCGCCTCGTGCACGGAGGCGTCCGATCCGTAGATGTACAGGTCGGCCTTGTTGTCCCGGAGGTTGTCGTCCCCGACGATCTTTCGTAGTTTCTCGATATTTAGAGGTTTCATGAGCTGGTCCTTGTCAATGGCAGCAACGGCTGCGCCGGCTGCAAAATGCCAACCATTCCATCACTAAATTCTATGGCATGTTGAAGATGAATACAACCTTCAAAATGCATAATCTCCGGACATTTAGGCGCTAGGTCCGCGAGATAAAAGTAATCTTATATCGGCAATCCTGATGCAAAATCAAATGCTTTTTTGGCTCCCGGGCCTGATTCCTGCGACTCCAGTAGCCACAATTTACACGAATTGGACGAGTTTCATGAAGGAACTTTCATTTGTACCGCTAAAAACCGGCTTTTTGCTTTCTTGGCGGAATTGTGCCGGCCGGCCATCGTTTACGTGAGCACGGTTTCTCCAGGGCCGTGCGATAGGATGTGGCATAAAAACCCGATGGAGGGCCTGCGGAGGCGGCCTCAAAACTCGCATGCCTGCTTTTTTGGCGGC
>CAYZTZ010000178.1:0-6082 GCA_964481255.1 uncultured Acidobacteriota bacterium
CGTGCTCACGAAATATTCGTGTGAGGATGAGCCCTCTGGGCCGTCCGGGGATCTGGGAAACAGGCGGACGCACGGCTCTGGAGAGCCGTGCTCACCAAAACCCAGGTAGGGGCCAACGCACGGCTCTGGAGAGCCGTGCTCACAGGAGTGACGGTGGACGACCATAATCATGCCGAAACAGCAATCAATGATTATCGAGTGCTACTGCGGCATATTCGGTCGATCCATGCAAAAAGCTCATCCAGGTCGTAATCCCCGCCATGTCCTTGTCCCCAAGGCATCGCGAAGTCGACGTCGGCGCCGTGGTTCTCGAGCTTCGCGGCCAGGATGACGGGAACGGCAAGCGAGGTGTCCCGGTCCACGAGGCCATGCCGGATGCGCCAATAGCGCGCCGTGGTCGTCGCCGCAGCGCCGATGTATTCCATCGGATTCATCATCCTGACGACGGCAGGGTCGGCGACGGAACGGTCCCGGCTGTTGCTCGCGCCGAATGCAGTGAAATGCCGCTTGTCGGTCGTTGCGTTGCCGAAGAGGCTGTTCTCCGGCGAACCCAGATCCGGGGAATCAAAAGCAGGCGCTGGTTTCATTCGCGTGGCGTACGCGGGGAACCTGCCGAGATCGACATCGGTGACGCTTCCGTCCCGGATCGTCAGCCATCCCAAGCCGGACAGGGCTTTTCCTTCACTTAAGGCCCGTTGCGCCGACGCGATTACGAAGGACTTGACATAATCTCTGAAGGGTCCTTCTCCGCTTTCGTCCAGAGTAAGGCTGCGCCCCTTCGGGTCGCGGAGTCCCAGGCTGTTTACGTAGGCGGGGAACAGGGCCTTCAGTTTCTGAGACAACCCGATCTGATCGGCGTCCATCGTATTCTTGCGTCCAAACTGAACGTAGTCCCACACGCCGTGAAACAGCCACTCGTAGGCCGCATCGGCGTTTTCCAGGTTTGTGATGGGACAGTAGCAGGACGCGGCAAATATATCGTCGCGCGCAACGGCCGCGCCGATGTCCTTCAGAAAGGGCTCGTAATCGGGGTTGTTGCCGGTCGCGCCCAGAAGCGAGGAGAGGGCCCCGCCCGCGCTCGTGCCGTTGGATACTATCCTCTCGGCGTTTCCGGGCATGATCGCGTCGTTATGGCGCAGATATCGAACAGCCGCTTTCAGGTCCACAATGCAGGCCGGCGCTTTACCGATATAAAGCCCGTCACCGCCTTTCAGAGTGCGTCCGCGCGCGCCGGGGGCCGCCACGACAAAACCCCTCGCCAGCGCCAGTGAAATGGTGTTGGGGCGTCCCATCCTGTCCACTCCAGGGCTCCCCGGAGGGCCCGGCATGTAGCCGCCGACGGTGTTGGGCAAAAAGACCGGCGCCGTCTCGGCCGTATAGCCTCCCACGGACCTGCCCTCGCAGTACTCGGCGGGAACGTAGAAATTCATTGTCTGATAATTGGCGGCGACAGGCTTCGAGACGTAGAGGATCCCTTCATAGGCGCGGTAAGTGACGGTCCGGCCATCCGATGTCAGGGTCTTAACCGTGAATTTGTCGGCATCGAACTCCAGACCATCCCGGCTTGATGGAATAGAGGCGCGTTGCCCGACAAACAGCAGCAGGGCCAGACTGCCCGCTGCGAGAACAATTCCATACCATTTTCGACTTCCCGCATGGAACAACCGGCTCCTCCTTCAGATCCGGGTCCGGACCTGTTCGTACCGCCGCAGGATCCTATGAGAACTATCGGAAGTTCCTTTTCCCCGCAGAAAAAAGAGCTTCCGGCGCAATCGCAAGACATTCATGACACCCATCGCTTTCCCATGCGCCGCATCCGCCGCCGAAGGGGCGTTCAGCGTTGCGCTATCGGATCTCTCGTTCTTATATCAACGATTTGTCGCGGCCCGATCCCATCCCTATGGGTTTTGGAGGCTGCCGACGGAAAACCATTCGGCCAGCGACTCCGCATGTTCCCGAGTCATGTGGAGCGATGAGAACAGATACAGAGCCCCGCTCGACGACTTCACAAGCAGGATGTCCGCGTAATCCCGGGCGGCATGGATGTCGCGCAGCGCTCGATCAAGAACATCCTTAGAAAACAGGAAAGGAGCATTTTCGAAAGCCTCGATGGGCGTAGGCCGGGGGTACAGGCGGGAATCCCCGCGCACGGTTTGGGCGATGACCCAGCAGACATCGTCGCAGGCGGCGCGCGCCGCGGTCTCCGCGTAGGCGCGGGTCATATGCCGCTGCGAATAGAGATAGTCTCCCCCCCGCTCCCGGATCAATCCGATATCGCCCATATCGGCCTCCGCCCACGATTGCTTCCACGCGGCGAAATCTTCCGCCTTCCCCTGCCATGCCTCACCGAGAGGAAGCAGGCGGCCACGTCGCGAAGCCTCGCGGACTTTCCGGGCGATTGCTTCACATGGCTCGATGGAATCCAGGTCCGGCGGTTCAGCCATCCTGTCTTCTCCAATCTTAGATTCCACGCGGCAACAGATTCATTTGAGCGAGTTTGTCCGCGACATCCTTCAAGCCCACCCTCTCGAGCGCCGCGCGCGTGGGGGCGCCGGTTTTCCGATCCCAGCCCAGCGCCTGGTAGAAGAGATCCTTCGCGCGCTCCATGTCGTCGCGATCCATGCTGATCACGCCCGCCTCAAAGGGCTTCTTCCCCTGCGGCGGCTCGAAGACATAATCCGGAATCGTGTCGTGCCGCGAGCGCATTTCCATCGTCCCCATGTCGCGGATCGTCAGTGCCCGGTGCAGGTTGAAAATCCGCGCGGCGACCAGGTCCAGTTCACCGGCGCCCTTCCCGTCGCCGGTGACGGCGGAGTACATCAGCGCCTCGGCGGCGTTGTCGCCCTCGTAGCTGCGCGACTTCAGCGGCGAGGCCGCCATCGGATACATCCAGTTGCAGAGCGTGAGCGAGTCATGCAGTTCCTTCCGCAGAAGCGCCCAGACGGCGAACTTCGCCTTCGCGGGGTTCATCGGCGTATAGTTTCGGGCCTCGTCGATCGCCTCCGGGCCCCAGAGTTTTGCCGCGACGCTTTTCTGGACCTTGATGGGGAGGCCGTTGCGGATGAAATTGGAATGGGAATGGCATTGCGCGTCCCGGTTATAAATCAGGTTGATCAGCACGCCCGCCTGCCCCGCCTCCTCGTTGGCATGATGCCCCGGGTGCCCCATCTTCCAATAATGCGTCGCCTCGCTGACGTAGGAGTCCGGAAATTTCCAGCGTTCGGCCAGGTATCCCGGGCCCTGGCCGAACGCCTCGCCGAATTCCCCTTCACGGAACGCGATACGCCTGTAGATCTCCTTCAGGAAAGCAGGGTCGCCTTTCTCGCATTTATCCCAATCCAAGGAGGCGTATTCCTTCGCGGGCAGGTTTGCCTTGATGAAACCGTTTTCGTAGGCGTACCGGAAATCCCTTTGCAGCTGGCTGTAGTGGGTCCAGACGCCGTAGTCGTCCGCCATGTGTTTTCCGACGACGGCCGCCTCGATGCTGGTCTGGCCGCGCGGACCGTCGGGGAATTCCTTGAAATACATCCGCCCGTTCCACCCGACGCACGTGCTGGCGGCGTAACGGCTGACGCCGTATTTGGATTCCACAGCAGGCACGTCGATCTGGGAATGGCATCGGATCGGGCAGGACGCGCATCCTCCCATGCGGACGGTATGCTTTTCCGCCTCGGGCCCCAGGTCGTAGGTCGCTTTCATGGTCCGGAATCCGATCCGGTTGAGCTCTTCGGGGCGGCACTCCCCGGTCTCGATCGGCGGCTTGGCAGCGCCCCAGAACAGTCCCTTTCGGGCGGTCCACCGGCTGGCGGGGAAGGAGTATTCGGCCCACGGCTGGGGCGTGCTGGGGACCGCGTGCTGATTATTCGCTCCCATAATGGAAAGGATATAGCGGCGCACTCTTTTCCATTCCCGCGCATCCGCGGCGATTCTGACCGCGCCGGCGCCGCGCACCGCAATCGCCTTGAGCTTCTTTGATCCGAAGACGCCGCCGACTCCGCCGGCGGAATGGGAGAAGGCGTTCATCACCGAAGACATGCGGACCAGATTTTCGCCCGCCTGCCCTATCGCGGCCACCTGAGTCTCGGGGCCCAGTTCCTGACAGATGGACGCCGTCGCATAATAAATCCCGTTTCCCCACAAATGCGCGGCGTCCCGGATCTCGACTCTACCATCCAGCACGGCGATATAGACGGGCTTGTCCGATTTACCTTCGATGATGACGCCGTCCCAGCCCGCGTATTTGAGCTCCGCTCCCCAGTGGCCTCCCATGTGGCCGGTGCCGACAAGCTCTTTCGGATAGACGCAGGGGAAGATCGTTGTAATGGAGGTGCGCCCGCCGCAGGGAGCGCTGGTGCCCGTCAAGGGGCCGCCGGCCAGGATGATCTTGTTGGCCTCGTCGAAACAGCCTGTGCCCGCGGGCACCTCATCCCATAGGACGCGGTAGCCGATTCCGGTCCCTCCAAGATAATCCTTGTATTTCGCGATCGTGTCTTCCGTTGATATCTTTCCTGTGGAAAGATTGACGCGCAGCGTTTTGCCCGTCCAGCCTCCGTATTCAGCCATAGGCCTTACCTCCCCTTCGAATGACAGCCGCCGCATCCGGCCGAATGGTAGTCCTTGGCGATCGGCATGACAGGCTGACGCGCCGGAACCGCCTTCGTGAGATTGACCCAGGGGACAAACCTAAGGGCGCCGGTGGGACAGACGGCCGCACATTCAGGCTCGCCGCCGCAAAGGAAGCACTTGCCCGCTTTCGCCGCCATCTCGTCGAAGACGGTCATCTCCCACGGGCACGCGCGTTGGCAGGTTCTGCATCCGCGGCATTTATCCCGATCGACGACGCGGGCTCCCGTTTTCGGATCCCTTACGATCGCCTGATAGGGACACGCGGTAGCGCAGGGCACGGGGTGCGGGCACTGCAGGCATACATCCTGAATCACGCGGAGGTTGCCGAACTGGCCCATGCCGCGCCCGAAACCTCCCTGCTGTCCCTTGGGGCCGAAATTGTAATTGCGCGAGACCTTTACACGCGCCAAAGATGGCTGAGCTCGCCCGTCGTTGTATTCCGAGCACGCCAGTTCACAGAGCTTGCACCCGACGCACCGCGTGGCGTCGGCCGCCAGAATCCCTTTGGAGTTTTCCAAGATGACGCCCTGAATCTGGGGCAGAAAAGCGCTCCAGACTCCATAAACGGGCAAAGCCGCTCCTGCGCTCAAGGCGGCTTTTATAAAGCCGCGCCTGCCGGTTTCCGATTTTTCATCCCCCATGCCTTGTCCTTTCTCCCGAGAAGAGCCTGCAAGCCAGTGTAGCGGCTTCTCCTGTGGATGTCATCCGTGACATTCATGGGAGCAAGGCTCTCCACGGCCGTGCCATGCATGAAGCGAAGGCCCTATCGCATTTCGCAAAAAAGCAGGCCTCATGATATACCTTGTCTCGAAAGCGAGGGATGGCTATGTTGTCGGACCTGATGCCCGCGGTTGCCTACGGCTTTGCCGGGGCTGCGACTCCGGGCCCTCTGCTGATGTTCCTGCTTTCCCAGGCCGTCAGCAACGGATGGAAGCGCACCCTGCCGGCGACCTTTTCGCCTCTGATCACCGACGGCCCGGTCGCCGTGCTGGTCCTGGCGGTTTTGAGCCGGGTGCCGCCCGGCCTGATCCATTATCTGCGCCTTGTCGGCGGCGCCTTTATTCTATATCTCGCTTTCGGAGCATTGAAAGCGTGGCGCGGGTTCAATCCGGAAAAGGCCATCAAGGCTGAATCCAATCCGAAAAGCCTGCTGAGGGCTGTTGTCGTTAATTGGCTGAATCCCAATCTCTATCTGGGCTGGAGCCTGATTCTGGGCCCGATGGTGCTCGCCGTCTGGCGCAGGTCTCCGGCGATCGGATTCGGGCTGATCGCCGCATTTTATGCCACACTGATAGCCACCATGATCGCCCTGGTGCTGGTTTTCGCTGCGGCAAGGGCATTGGGCCCCCGCATCCAAAGGGCCCTGATTGCGTGTTCCTCGGCGGCCCTGGCCCTCCTGGGATTCTATCAACTCTGGATGGGTATCACTTAAAGGGGGACAGTCACCAGTGTCCCC
>CAYZTZ010000179.1:0-6050 GCA_964481255.1 uncultured Acidobacteriota bacterium
GAGGAAGCGGCACGCATCGACCAGGAACGCGCCGGATCCCATGGCCGGGTCGCAAACCTTAAGATCGAGGATCTGTTCCGGCAGGGGCGGGCGTCCGTCTTTTCCACGCAGCCTGTTCAGCACCGGTTCCAGCGTCGTACGCACAATCGGCTCGGTCAGGGAGCGCGGGGTATAGTGCGAGCCCGAGCGGCGCCGTTCTTCGCTCGGCTGCAGCACCATCGCGCCTTTGGGCACAAGGTCGGGCGTCGCTCCCCGGTCGATGACGGCTTGCAATGCGGCGTGAAGATCGTCGACGGTTTGGGCTTCCCCGACGGATTTCTTTACCGAGTCGGCGAACTTCCGCCCGGTTTGTTCCTGCAGCCATTTTTCGCGTTTCTCTTTTGGTTGTTGAAGTAGCGCATCGAGATCCACCGTTGTCGGCGCCGCCCAGGTCTTCTGGGCCTTGATCGCGATGGAGCATCCTGTTGCGGTTTCCAGGCGGAAGCCCATCATGCCCTGATAGACCGAACCGATCTGTTCGACATCGAGAGCGCGGTAGGAAATGCGCTCCCCGTCTAGGATCAGCAGCTTTTCCAGCGCCCGATAGACCGTGCCGTCTGGGACGAGCGGCGGTTCGATGCGTTCGTGTATCTGGCGCACTCCGGCGGAAGGACGACCTTCAAGGAAAGGAAAGCGGTCGGGATCGAAGAGAACACCATGCCGTTTGGGCAGGCGCATCGAGCCGCACTGCGCCCCGTCGAAAATCATGCGAAAGAGAACAAGAAGCTGCGCCCACGCGCCGAAGCGCTGGTCCATCGTGTCGGGATAGAGCGCCGCGTCCTCGCGCAGCCGGTCATAGATTCCCGCGAGCGAATAATAGCGCAGGAAGGTTTCATCTTCCGGCAGCATGTCGCGCTCTTCGGCGTAGAGGAGAAAGACAAGGCGGAGGATTACCGTGAGAAGCGCGTGATAGACTTCGCTGGGATTTTCGGCGAGAGGTTCGCGCAGCAGTTTGCCGCCGGATGCATCGTGGGCTGCCTGGAATCCGCGCAATAATTCGTAAAGAGCGTGCAGGACCTGTTCCGCAAGGCGCTCGCTGACCTCGTTCTGAAACCTGCGGCTGTCTTCGAGCAAAGCCGCGAAACGCTGCTGCCGGGGAAGACTGAGAAGCCGCGACTGGCTTAAAAGAAGGCGAAGCGCCGTCAAGATAGGTCTGCCTGCGGTCTGGACCATGTCCGCCACGCCAAAGTCCATCCAGCCGGAGCTTTCGCCGCGCGGCGCAGAAACGAGACGGAGAGACCGGCCGTTGAAGAGAAGTCCGGCAGGTATGTCCGTCCGGCGCAGAAGACGTTCCATGCGGCTGTGCGCGGAAGCCTCGAGCTGTCCTTTGCCGCGCACGGCCTTATCGAAGTCCTGATCGAGATCCAGGACGCGCACGAGCAGTTGCCAATGCGGCCGGCCGTTCTGCGGATCCGGTTCTCTCACCGCGAAATCGGGCCGGAGGGTTTCGCCGTAATCGGGAAGCGGCGCCTCCAATTCCCCCGGGATCGGATTTTCGGGCGTGCCCGCGAAGCATTGAGGCGAGAAACTCCAGCCGAGCACTTTGCGCGCAAAATCGAAGAAGTCCGGCATGTACGGCTCCGGATCCTTTTTGCCCGCAAAAACTCTTTCTTCGACGCATTCACGCAGCAGCCTCTGGCCTTCGGTATCGCGCCGGTCCAGAATGGCGCCCGCGCGAACCAGCGCCGGGGCGGATACCACGAGCCCGGTCGGCTGCAGGAAGCCGATCCATTCCAAATGCGCCAGGATTTCCGGATCTATCTTCGCCATGCTTTGCTTTGCAGGCGGAACGCCTGCGCTCCCAGATTAATTCGTCTCCGGCCAGAGGTAAACGATACCCACAGGCTCGATACGCTTCACCTGCACTTCATAAAACTGCCGTATTCGCTGGGGTTCCTGTGCGAGGTCCCGTTCGAATTGCTCCAGGCGGATCCGCCAGGATTTGATGTCGGATTCAAGCTGCCGCTTTTCGTCTTCATCGAATTCCAATACAAGCTGCTCGATTTGCCGCCCTTCGTATTTCGCCAGCTCCTCCTGTACGCGCCTGCGCTGGTTTTCGAGAGTTTCGCGCAAATCCTTTTCCTCACGCTCCCCGCGCCGGCGGAGCTTCTCAACGGCGATTTTTGCCAGCTCTTCCGCACGAGGCTCGAGCTGGGGCAGAAGCTCTTGGATATCGCGGGCGGCGGAATCCAGGAGCTTTCGTTGAATCGTTGCATTCGGCATGCGGCGGCGGGATTCGCTCAGGGACTGCTCAAGCAATTCAAGCGTCTTTGCTTCCGCTTCCCGCGCATAAGCGCGCAGTTTTTCCGGCCGTTGAGACGGCTCGATCCATCGGGCGGCAAGCGTCACGATTTCCTCATGCAGCCTTTCCGCGCCCTTCCCGTACAACGACAGCCGTCCGAGCAAAATCACCCGGGGAATCGAATCGGCGGCCTGTGCAAGACAGGCGCGAGACAGGTCGTGACGTATGAATCCCTGCGAGCGAAAACGGGCCAGAAGCCGCTGGACAACCCGCTGTTCGAGATGCAAATGAACCGTGTCTTCAGTAAGTGTGCCTGTGTCCCTAAAAACCACGGGACGAATCGGAGCTTCGCGCCGCCAATCGGCGAGCTTCTGGTTCTGCTTCCTGGGGGAGCGCAGGGTGTCCAGCGTAGAGGTCCAGCTCGGGTCGGCGGCAGCCCGCCGGCCGAGCGCCGGGAACTTATACACTTTTCGTCCCTGATCATCCGTTGATTCGGCGAGCGGTTCGGCGCCCATCAGTTCAAGAGAGCAGGAAAGCGCATCCTGAAAGGGCTCCTCCCGGAATCCGACCCAGTCACGGGAATTCTCGAGCAGGGCCTGACAGTGGGCGATCTGGGCTTTCAGCTCTTCCTGACGCTCGCGCGCGGCTTCGAGTTCTTCTTCGGTGATTCGTTTTTTCTCCGCGTCGATGTCGGCCTGTTCGATTTCCAGCGCCAGCCGCTCGGCGTCTCTGTGACGGATACCCTGGCTGAGCCGCCGCTCGATGTCGTCATCAATAACCTTCGAAAGGCTTCCCAGTTCTTTCTTGATGGTTTCGGTTTTCCGGACGAGCACTTCCAGTACGCGGTCCTCAATCCGTTGCGGCAATACGAAATAGCGGCAATGAACTTCCTCGGCGGGCTGGAGCTTGCGGTCGATGCGGCCATTGCGCTGCTCGATGCGTCCGGGATTCCAGGGCAGGTCGAAATGAAACAGGTCGGTGCAGTGCGCCTGGAAATTCAATCCTTCGCGGGCGGCGTCGGTGGCAAGCAGGATGCGCAGCGGATCTTTGGCCGGATCAGTGTTGAATCGGCGCTGGATCTCCTTGCGTCGGCCGCTGCTTGTGAGCCCGTCGATGACCTCCATGCGTTCCTCCGCCCGGTCGGTGCATTCGAAGGCCTGTTCGAGGATCGTCTTCAGGTAACGCTTTGTCCCTTCGCGATTCTCCGTGAAAATCAGGACGCGACGGTTGTTCCACTTCGGCGCCGGGCTGTTGGGCTTCTCGCCGAAGGGCGGCAATTCCGGGCATAGATTCTCGCGGATCCAATCGATAAGCCGCAGGGTTTTGGCATCGGGCAGGCAGCGCGCCTGGTCGGCAATCTGCTGCATCTTGTCGAGAAGCGTCCGCTCCCGACGCCACAATGCCTCGGCTGCCGCATCTCTCGGTGTTTCGGATTCGGCTTCCAGGGTGGCTGTTTCGATCGCCGCATTTTCTTCGGCTTCGAGTTCTTCATCCGTCAGCTCGCTGCGCTCATCATCGGCGTCGGGTGAGCCGACTAAAAGCGGAATTTCCCGATCATTCTTTTTTACCGCGGGAGCCGGGGAGGCGCTTGCCTTTTCCCACTGTCGCTCCACCGTAGCCCTGTGAACCTTCAGACTGCGGGCGAATGCCTCTATGGAAGAAAGAAGCCGCTGCTGGAGGCCGACCACAAGTAGACCCGCCGCGGCCTGTGCGCGCCTGGAGCTTTGGGCGAAGCGCGCTTCGCGGGTTGTGCGGTATTCATCGAGAAGCCGCGAGAGCTCCAGTTCCGGAGCGTCGTCCGGCAAATTATCAATGGCGATGCGCTCTACAATGCGTTTGGGAAAGCCTCCCTGGACGGAACGGATATCTTCCTTCAGGCGGCGCACCATGACATCCTCAAGAGCTTTTTTGCCGCGCACCTTGACGCCGCGGGTAAAGCGATAGGGGTCGAGAAGCTCCATGAGCGTGGCAAAGCTGTTCGAATGGCCGTTATGCGGAGTGGCCGAAAGGAATAGGCGGTGCTCGAAGCGGCCGCACAGGTCGCGGATTGCGCGCGTGAATTTCGTTTCGATTCCGTAACGGCCGCCGCTTGCCGGAGCCGCATGATGAGCTTCATCGAGGATAAGCAGGCTTCCCGGAAGCATGGGGCCGAGCCATTCGCACATCGGGTCCGTGTATGTCGGATCAATGAGGAGGTTGTGCGAAACAAGAAAGCGGCTGTGAGTGCGCCAGGGATTGACGCCGAAGCCGCGCTCGCGCCGCATGCGGGTTAAGTAGGAACGATCGAGGATTTCGAAAACGAGGCCAAAGCGGTCTTCCAGCTCGCCCTTCCACTGTTCCAGAACAGACGGTGGAGTTGCAACCACAATGGTTTTGGCCTTTTTGCGCAAAAGCAGTTCGCGCGCAATAAGACCTGCTTCAATTGTCTTTCCGAGACCCGTATCGTCGGCGATGAAAAGGTTAACTCGCGGAAGACGGAGTGCTTTGCGAAGGGGCTCCATTTGGTAGGCGTCAATCTTGATTCCGGCCCGGAATGGAGATTGAAAAAGGTTCGGATCGGTGGCGGTGACGCAATTCCAGCGCAGGGTATGCAGGAAAGCCGCAAACTGTCTTGGAAGATCGAATCCCTTGGAAGCCAGGTCTTTCCAACCTTCTTCTTTTAGAATCCGCCGATCAATCTCATAATCCCAAAAGACATCAATAGATTGTCCCTGAGCATCGTCATCGGCACAAGCCAGGCGGACCCATGCGGATTGGCCCGGCTTCGGCGGGGGCACCACTTCCTCGACCAGCCACGTCCGCGAACGCACCTGAACCAGCTCGCCTGCTTCCGGCGCACGCTCCGGCAGCATTATGATTTCATGCTCAGCCTTCAATTGGACCTCCTCCCGCAACCTGATCCGCCGACAGCGCCCCTTTGTTTTAAAAGGAACTCATTCGCCCTATCCATTCGCCCTCTAATTGCTAAAGGCATAGCTTATTTATTTTGACGTTTTTGATCATAAACGCGTGCGGATATCCATTCAAATAGACAACTATGACATCCGGGGTCATGCCATCCGAGCGCAGCCGAAAAATTAATATGGGGGCTGACGCTCTGATTCCAGGCGCATGGCTCTAATCTCCACATGAAAATCCGGCATTTTGCCTAATAGCTCATCATCAGCGTAAAAGCGAAAGGCCGAGCTAATAACGACTTTCTGCGGATCCGATCCGTTTGGCGGGCGGAGGTTTTAAGATCTTAGGCAATTGCTCCGATATCGGGGCTTTTCGCAGTGGAAGCGCCGTTCTTTAGGTCTCCTTGTCGCCGATGAGCGGGAGGATCCGATCCACGCGGAAGAATACGAGGAATTTGGTCATGCCCTCGTACTTGCCCTCGGTTTCAGGATAACTCCTCCGGCGGATCTGCTCGATCAGGGGGCTGTCCTTTTCTTCCCGGATTCGGGTCAGGTAAAGACGCTTGCCGGTATAGCCGGGACCGTCTTCCTTGAACAGGTAGCACGCGTGGGGGTTCTCCTGTATGTTCGCATGCGTTAATCGGTCCGCCATGATAAAAGCGATTTCCTGCTCGCTGAAAACGTGCGGCCTCGCGTAAACGGCGGAGTCCACTTTGCCGGACGCATCGGCCGTCGAAAGAACGCCAAGGCCCCGGGTCCTGTCGAAATATTCCTCAAGTTTCATCGCGCGCCTGCCTTTCCTTGTGTTTCGGTTCATAAAAATGGTGCCTGCCTACCCTGTCCCCTGATGCACCTTATTGTTAATAAATACC
>CAYZTZ010000180.1:0-5912 GCA_964481255.1 uncultured Acidobacteriota bacterium
CGACAATATGAGTTCGGGCCAGCAGTTTTTTTAAGGCTCCGGGCAGTTTCGGCATAAATCTCCTTGTTTCGGCGGAATTTCCAGAATCATAGCACCGGACCGCGGGCCCGGGAAAGCCAAATCGGCGCGGATTCGAAAATGAATCAACCCGGGCCTTCGCGAACCCCGCCGGTCGGCTGCCGGCTGCGAACTCATCTTGATCCGCCTCCGGGCCCATGGAATCCCGCGCGTGTTCGCGCCGCTACGGGTACGACTTCTCTCCCGCCCGAATCGCGACCCTGAGGGTGTTTTCCTCAGGCGGATAGGGACAGCTGAATTCTTCATTATAGGCGCAGTAGGGATTATAGGCGCGGTTGAAATCCAGAACATAGATCCCGGACGTGTTTTCCCTAAGGTCCAGGTAGCGTCCGGATGCGTATGTTTCTTTCCCCGACGTGGAATCGCGGAAAGGGACAAACAGGTTGGGAACGCCTCCCGCATCCTCGTCAAGCCTGTAAACCTGCAGCCGGCACACCTGTCCCTCCAGCCGGAACTCGAAATAGCCGTAACGCAGGCCGGAGCGCATTTCCCCCGTGTTGGTTGCGAATCTCACCCTTTGAGGTCTCGAATAACGATTCAAAGGAACCGTGAAACGAAAGGCCGGATCGATCGGATAATAGGAAAGACCCTGAAAAGCTCCGCGGTCTTTCCAGGGAATGGGGGAGCCTTCCTCTGATTTGAAGGCGGCGTCCTTGGACTGTCTTTCGCGCAGGATCGATTCGGCATGATCGCGGGCCTCTCCCGGATCGGGGGGCGGCAGGCCGGAGGTTCCACCCCCCGAGCATCCCGAGAGCCAAATAATGAATGCGGCTGAGGCAACGACGGATCTCATCGGCTTCATAGCAAAATGCTTATGCCTTCAACAGGATATCATAGCAGGAGGCCTTCTCGGCTCATTGAAAATCCAGGGGGGGCGGGGACGCATATCAGGCAAACGTCTTTTGAGGAGCGCGCGCTCCGCTAAAAAAAGGAAACCCTTCCCGCCGGTGCGTCGTCTATAGGTGTAACCATTCAACCCCAAGTGAATAACACCGCTTATAAACGCGGCGGGGAGGGGGCAACACCTCCTTACCCGCCGCCGACTTAACCCGCGAACTTCAGAGCCGTCAGATCTTTAGAGCCGAGCCCCATAAATCCCGGAAGGATATCTTTAAAGGATTCGCGCGGCGGTCCGAATAGCTCTTATGTGGGGAACAACGCGATCCCAATTTGGAATTGACACCCCTTGGGGCTTTGGGTAGTCTTCCATTTGCCTAAGTCAGGAGCTGTCTTTATGCCTTCCATCCAGGATTGCGCCGAACGTCTTCGCGAGCAAGCCTACAAGACGCTCATGCCCCAGATTCGCGATCTGGAGCGGGAGCTTCAGAGATTCAGCGCGTCCCTGTCGGATGCGATAGCCCAGCTCGGGCGGAAGATTGAAGTTCTTCGCAATATCGAACTGCCGACGGCCGGTGTCATTCTCGATGAGATCCTGGGGGAATTCAAAGCTCAGAGGGATCAGGAAGCCGTCAGCCTGGCTCTATTCGCCGAGGGTTTAAGGCAAAAGGAAACCCAGGAAGAAATCCTATCCTTCCTGCTGGACGGCGCGCACAGGCATTTTTCGCGCGCGGCGCTTTTTTCCGTGAGAAAAGACCGATTTGCGGGATGGTCTTCCAGGGGGTTTCCCGAAGACAAGGCTCGGAGCATCGCCTCCTGTTCATTTTTGCGCTCTGACTATCCCAAGCTGGATGAAGTGCTTAGCGCCGACCAATGGGTGACGGCCTCCGCTTTCATCGACGATGGAGGCCCCCTCCATTTCATCCGCGAGCAGGATCAGGAGCCCTGGCATATTCTGCCCTTGCGCGCGCTGCAGCGGCCCGTGGCGGCGATTCTGGCCGGCGGCGCCGAAAAAACTCCGTCGTGCCGGGACTCCCTGTTCGTGATGGCGGTTCTCGCGGTTCTCCGTCTCGAAAACATCGCGCTTCGCATCCTTTACGAAATGACAGCGTCCCGGCCTGAAGCCGCGCCCGCTCCGTCTGAGGCAATCGCCCGGACGGCGGTTGTCGAGCAGGCTCCCGCTCCCGAGGCAGCTGAGGTGCCGGCCGGGGCGGAAGCCCAAATCATAGAGGAAAAAGCCGCGGCGGAGCCGGAAGAGGCGGCCCCGGAGGAAATCGAGGAGGCCCCGGCCGAACCTGTGGCAGCACCGCAGATCCCGGCCGCCATGGAGGCCGAGGAAAAGCCGTCTGCGCCGATGGAAGCCGCCCAGGAAACACCTGCCGCCGCCCCTCGCTTTGAGCCTGTTGTCCTCAAACCGCAGGAACCCCTCCAGGTCGGAGAAGAGGAAAAGCTTCACGCGGATGCGAAGAGATTCGCGCGTCTTCTGGTTTCCGAGATCAAGCTCTATAACGAAAGGCATGTCGTGGAGGGACGCGAGAACCGGGATCTCTATATCCGCCTGAAGCGCGATATCGACAGAAGCCGCGAAATGTACGAGAAGAGGGTCTCCCCAACCGTGGCGCGAAAAATAGACTACTTCCACGATGAGATTATTCGAATTCTCGGAGACAATGATCCCTCCACGCTCGGCAGCGACTATCCGGGTCCCCGTGTCATCGAAAACTAGATAGCCTCTGCCGCAAAAATCATATTGCCGTTTATGGCGACCGAAAGGAAGCTCCGGAGTGCGGGAGCTTGCAGCCGCCGATGAACGCCGGCCGAAGGCGCAGGCAGGCCTGCGAACTCCAAAGGCTTCATCTCCTGCTTGCATATTCGACGTAAAAATGTAAGATTCGCGAATTTCGCGACAGAAACCAGACAGCTCAAGTGCAAGAAAGATCCTTTCCCCTTCCGCGGCAATCCCGGCTAAGAGTCAAAGCGCTGCTTCAGCAGGCGGCCGCGTTCGTCTTCATCCTCATTCTCCAGGGTATTCCTCCGTCTCCTGGCGGCGTCCGAAATGAAACGGCCCCATATGGGCGGATTCAGGCGCCTGTTGCGGCGGATGCCGCGCAGGCTTTGAAAAAGGGCTTGGACAGTTATAACGCCAGGCGCTACGCCGAGGCTCTCGACATCCTGTCCGGCGTCCGCGAGGCCGAGTCAAGCCTTCTCGGCGATTACGTCCTTCTTTATCGGGGCAAATCGAATTTCATGATGGAGCGGCATCAGGAGGCCGTCGCGGACTTTCGCCTATTGCAGGCCCGATATCCTGATTCGCCTCTCATCGCGCAGGCGGTTATGGATGAGTGCCGGGCCTTTCTGAAACTGGGCGATCCGGGGAGCGCCCTGAATGTCCTGAACAGCTCCAAAATTGATCTGAATTCCGAGGTTTTGTATCTAAAAGGGAAAGCCCACCAGGAAGCGGGCGAAAAGGAGAGAGCCATCGATCTTTACATGAAGGTCTATTCCTCAGACCCGGGTTCCCAGGCGTCCGCGCTCGCGGAGCGCGATCTCCTGTCCCTGTCTCCGGGAGCCCTCTCCGGCGGCCGCAATTACGGCGCGCGGCTGCAAAGAGCCGAAAATCTCCTCAAGGCCGGCGATGCCCGCAAGGCGCGCGCGTTCCTTCTGGCCCTGGCGCAGGCTGCAGCCCCGGATGCCGTCAGCCGGGATAGACGGAACCTGTTTTTCGGCGAAGCGGAATACCGTTTGGGCAGAGCCCTGAGCGCTCTCCCGTATCTTCGCAGGGTGACGGGCGCCGACCCGGCGCTTCACGCCAGGGCGATTTATCTGCAGGGGGCGTGCTATCGAAGGCTTGAGAAGGAGGAGTCTCTCGTCGCGGCGCGCGACAGAGCCCTGAAGCTTTACCCCGAATCCGCGGACACGGAAGAACTCTGCTATTCGGTCGCCGCCTATTTCGACCTGAAGAACGACTCCAGGGCCCTCGAGGCCTACCGAACGCTGCAGCGATCCTTTCCCGGGGGCCGGTACGCGGAACGGGCTCTCTGGAAGCTGGCCCTGTTCCCTTACGTCCATAAGAGCTACGGCGAAGCCGCCCTGGCGTTCTCAAATTTTCTATTCGCGAACCCGCGACCCCAGCCCGCAGCCCCGGCGATGTACTGGATGGGCCGCTGCTACGAAAAGCTGGGAGACGCCGAGAAGGCGCGGTATCTTTATGCGCGGGCGCGGGCGCTCGCCAACGACAGCTATTACGGACAGAAGGCGCGCGAAGCGGAGGCCGGGCTGGGCGACGCGGGCGGCAAAACGGCTTTCATACCGGGAGTTGACTTCGCCCGTATCGTCCGAATCTGCGATGCCATACGGCATGAGCCGTTGTCCCTCCCTGCGCCGGGACAGGCCGCGGCTCCCATCGTGGAGCGCGCGAGCGCCCTCTGGGCCGCCGATTTGACCGAGTTCGCCGTTTCCGAACTGCAGTGGGGAAGCCGCCTCCATCCGACGCAGGCGCGCGCCCTGAGGTATATGATGTCCCGTATTTTCGCGTCCAGGGAAAACCATCAGGGAGCGATTTCGACCCTTCGCATTCTTATCCCGGACTATATCAGCAGGCCGGTGGGGTCCTTTCCCGACGAAGTCCGGCGGCTCCTGTTCCCCGTGCGTTATTGGAGCTTCGTGGCGTCGCAGGCCGAAAGGACGGGGACGGACCCGATGCTCATTCTCGGATTGATACGGCAGGAATCCGCGTTTGACGACAAAGCCCGGTCCCGGTCGAACGCCCGCGGCCTGATGCAGATCCTGCCTTCCACCGGCAGAACGCTGGCGAGAACGGAGCGGATCAGAAACTATAATGCGGCGAAGCTCTTTGACCCGGAAATCAATATCCTTCTCGGGACCCGGCACCTGACGTCACTCCTGAAGAGATACGGGAGCACGGAACTCGCCCTTGCGGCTTACAACGCCGGCAGCTCGCGCGTGGACCGCTGGGTGAGCCTTTTCGGCAAGGAGGACCCGGCGCAGTTCGTGGAGCAGATTCCTTTCGGCGAGACCCGCAACTATGTCAAACAGGTACTGAGCAACAAGGCTTTCTATGAACTGACGCGATCTTCCTCCGGGGGCGGGGGGCGCTGAGGGGAAGGCAGGCGGATCGGATCCTGTTACGCCAGGCGGCGTTCCCATCGGCATTGTTTGCCCGCCCACGGAAGGTAGATCCGTATGGCGAAAAGCAGAGGTTCGTCCCTTTGCGGAATCCATCGAATCCAGATGAAGACGGCGAGATGGTCCTCCGGTGTCAGAAAGGAGACACGCAGGCGTTCGAGGATCTCGTCCGCAAGTATCAGCATACGATCCTCAACCTCGTGTATCACTACATCGGGCGGCGAAACGACGTGGAGGACGCCGCGCAAAAGATTTTCGTGAAGGTGTACTTTTCCCTGCCGAAGTTCGACGCCCGCCGTCCGTTCTTTCCCTGGCTGTACCGCATCGCCATCAATCAGTGCTACGATGAGCTCCGGAGAGCCCGCCGCCGAAGAATCCACACTTTTTCCGACCTCAGCCTTGAAGACGTGAGCAGCCTTGAAAAGATGATCTCCCACAATGAGCCGCCGCCCCATGCCGACGAAAACCGACGGAAGCTGGAAGAGCTTTTGCACCGGGTTCTGGACCAGCTGCCCGATGCGCAGCGGACGGCCGTCGTTCTGCGCGATATCGAAGCGCTTCCCTATACCCGGATGGCCGAGGTGCTGAAGTGCACGGAACAGGCGGCGCGGCTGAAGGTTTTTCGGGCCCGGGCGCGGCTGAAGACCCTGATGGAAAAAGCTCTCCAGAAGCACGGCGTCACCCGCCGCGGCGGATAATTCCGCCGGCGTCCGTTCGAGCCGCAAATGACACAGTGCAGCATAGCCGCATCCGAATCCATGGGGGGTTGTGAGTCGACTGCCCTGAGCGTAAAAGCTTATGCGGACGGGTCTATTGAATCATCTGGAAGTCCGGGGCTGGGCTGACGCACG
>CAYZTZ010000181.1:0-5747 GCA_964481255.1 uncultured Acidobacteriota bacterium
ATAACCTACGGCATGCAGAACCGCCAGCCATGATGGTATGATGGTGAGGGGATGTGCCCGGCGAAAACTTGCCGCCGGAAAGCAGCATCTTCGGGAAGGATGCGAATGAGCAGCAAGGAAACGGATGCTTCATCGGGAATCGATCTTGGATACGGCTATGGCAGGGTTCTCGACATGCCGTTTGAGGAAGCCGTGCGGCGAGCCAGGGAAGCGCTCCAGTCCGAAGGCTTCGGCGTACTCTGTGAAATCGACATGAAGCAAAAATTCAAGGAAAAGCTCGGGGTGGATATGGAGAACTATCTGATTCTGGGAGCCTGTAACCCCGCCCTGGCGCATGCAGCGATGCAGCTCGAGAGGAATATCGGGCTGCTTCTCCCCTGCAACGTGGTCCTTTATGTCAAAGACGGCAGGACTTTTGCAGCCGCCGTCGACGCCGCCAGGATGCTGTCCGTTGTCGGGAATCCCGCCCTTGAGGGCGCGGCTGGACAGGCCAACGAGAAACTGCGGCGGGCCATTAATAGTCTTTAAGTTCGCGGAGTCCGCCGATGCATGAATGGCTTTGGTTTATCCTGATTCTCGCCGCCTACCTGGTTCTGATGCGATGGGTATTGCCCGCGCTGGGCGTTCAGACCTGAATGTCTCAATCCTGCAGCGTCGAGTCTCGGCGCGATACCGATGCGGCGCACAATTCTTCCAAGGATTCGGGACAGGCTGCCTGATCCCGGAATTGAGGAAGAAGGCGCACGCCGGCAGGCCTTCGCCCCTTATAGGATTATGCAGCCTGTCCCGTATGGTTCACTCGTATTTAAGCAGGGCGAGCCCCTTCCCCCACTGATTCACGGACAACAGCTTGCCGTCGCGCGACAAATAGGGAGTTCCGAGCTCGACAGGCAGGCTTTCCTCTTTCCAGGTCTTGCCGCCGTCGGCTGTGCGCAGGGCAATCAGACCGGACTTGCCGGACAGGCCCAGGACGACCACGCCATGGTCGGCGTCCATGAAACGCACGGCCGCCTGCGGCGTCTCATTGATAAAGGGTCCGCTGCCGAAACCCAGAATATTCGGGGCGTCAAGCCCCAAGGGCCGGGACGACCAGGTCGCGCCGCCGTCCTGTGTGATGTGCAGGACGCCGTTCGCATCCACCAGATACCCGTTCGTCCGCGTGCGGAGTGAAACCGCTGCGACCTTTTCGACACCCTTGGGCAGAGCCAGTTCCTTCCAGGTCGCGCCGCCATCGGTGGTCGCCTGGAACTTGTTCCCGGAACCGAGCCAGCCGGCGTTGGCGTCCGCAAAGGCCACGAGACAACCCATGCCTCCGGCCTTGTCCGCCACGGCTTTCCAGGTCTTGCCGCCGTCGGTGCTCACGCTGACGCTTTTCAAGCCGCACTGCCAGATCGTTCGGACATCCACGATGTCCATGTAATACAATCAGCCGCCGCTGCTGTCGGCCACGGTCCACGTCTTGCCTCCGTCAAGGGTATAGTGAGCCTTGCCGACGTCTCCGGCCCCTCCCCAAAGGCCGAAACTTTCATTGTGGAATGCGGCCATTCGGACCTTATCCCCGATGTTTGTCTTGGGCATTACCAGCTTCCACTGCCCCTGCGGGGGGTCTGCAGGTTGGGCGGCCGCGAGCGCCCATCCGACAACCATGGCTGATATTAATATGCCCATCAACAGGGCGAATCGGGCGTGTCTCATCGCTTTTTCCTCCTATAACAATGGATTATCCCCTTTTTGATCTTTCACGCATTGAACGGACAAAATAGGCCGTCAGCTGATCCTTAAAGCTGCGCGCCGGGCTGTGAAAATCTGCCCGTCTGCCGATCGGAAAAGCGGGCACGAGCGACGGCGGATCCATCGTCCGGGATGCAGGATGCAAGCCGGTGATCCCTGCAGGTCTTCCCGTCGGCGCCCCGTAACGCCTTCTCTCATCCTTACAGAGAATCGCAAAAAATCCCGTTATCCACGGCAGGGCCAGTGTACCAAACGACCGGCTGCACTGTCATCACCTGATAGCGGCCCGCCTGTGGAGTTGACGCCGCCGAAGACCGGTCCGATGAAAAAACCATGCCCTCCAGACTGAGAATTCTCCAGGCGGCAAGTGCCGCTTCCCGGCAAGACTGCCCGGAACAGGCGGGCCATGCGCGCTCAAGCACCGTTTGCCGATGCCTCGAACATGAGATTATTATTCCGGGGGACAATGGCGACCTTTTCTTTCCCGGCAGGTCGGCAATTGCGCAGGTTCGCCCCGCGCCTCCGGGATGGATCGGAATCTGAAAACGTCCCCGGACCTGTCTCCTCGGAATATTCCGACGGCTGCACGCTGACATAAAACCGGTACCTGCCCATCCTGATCCGCGTCCGTCTTTGACACCCCTCCTATAGCGCGCCATCGCCTTTGAACGCCGCGCCTTTCATTTCCCTCCCCGGGATTCCGATAGAGCCCTATAGAAAGTCGGATGATGCCATGATAGGCTAGCAACGAAGCCCTTCGTTGTTGGGGAGGAGCCCATGATAAAGCCGGCCTCCTGGATTTCGTCTCTATTGATCGCAGCCGTCGGCTTTGGATACGCCCTCATGGCTCAAAGCGTCCGGCAAGCCGCCCCGGACGGTCGAGAGGACTCCCTGGAACAGGCAAAGAGAGTGATCGAGAATTCCGGCGTCCAAGGGGGGCTTATCGTCCATATCCCTTGTAAAGACGGCCGGCTGACGGAAGCGCTTCGTGTGAATGACCGTTACCTTGTCCATGGACTCGACGGCAATACGGAAAACGTGGAGAAGGCCCGCCGTTATCTTATCTCAAAGGGCGTTTACGGCCCCATTTCGGCGGACAGGCTCGCCGGGAAACAACTGCCCTATATCGATAACCTGGTCAACCTCATCGTGATGGAGGATCCCGGCGATGTTCCCATGGATGAGTTGATGCGGGTTCTCGCGCCTGACGGCGTGGTCATGGCCCGGGGAAAGTCTGGCTGGAACAAAACGGTCAAGCACAGACCGGGGGGGATGGACGAGTGGAACCAGTATTTCCACAATTCCGAAGGGGACATGGTTTCGCGAGACGAGATCGTCGGCCCTATCAGGCACTATCAATGGATCAGCGGCCCGAAATGGGGGCGCCACCACGACACGGTTGCAAGCATGAGCGCCATGGTTTCGGCCGATGGACGCGTTATTTACATTATGGACGAGGGGCCCAGGGAGTCGATACAACTGCCGCCGGAAAATTTCCTGATCGCGAGGGATGCGTTCAACGGGATACTCCTTTGGAAGCGGCCGATCAAGGACTGGCAGGATCATCTGTTCCCGCTGAAGAGCGGCCCCGCTTATTTGCCGCGGCGCCTCGTGGCGGTCGGCGACCGCATTTACGTGACGCTTGGCATCCATGCGCCTTTAAGCGAACTGGACGCGGCCACAGGCGAAACCTTGCGCACGTTCCCGAAAACAGAGGAAACCTCGGAGATCCTCTATTCAGAGAACACACTCTTCCTCGTGGTCGGAAAACCGGAAAAGACTCGAAAGCCCTTTACGCCGGGAGGGCGCACCTATGTCTGGGACAGCGCCGAATATGCCAGGACCCAGTGGGCATGGAACCGCCGGCCTGCCAGGATCATGGCGATCCGGGCGGACAAAGGCGACCTCCTTTGGGAAATAGAGGCTCCGGCGGCCCCATTGTCCCTGACGGCGGACTCCCAATCCGTATACTTTTACGATGGCCGGCAGATGCGTAGTGTCAACCGCCGCAACGGGAGGGAGAAATGGAGATCGGCGCCCATCCTGACGCGAACGATCGACACCGCATACGCGCCCCGGGTGGTCGTCCACGACGGCGTGCTGGTTTTTTCCATCGGAGGTGCGGGGCCCGGACAAGGCAGGATGCTCGCTCTATCCGCCGAAAACGGGACAACGCTCTGGTATTCCAGGCAGGAGGCTTCCGGTCACCTATCGCCCGAAGACGTCTTCGTGATCAACGACCTCGTCTGGACAGGCGAAACGGCCATGATGGGGGGTAAGGGGAATTATGTCGGCAGAGATCTGCGGACGGGAGAAGTCAAACGGAACATTCCCTGCGACGCGGACATCTTCTTCTTCCATCAAAGATGCTATCCGAGCAAGGCGACCACGCGGCACATCATTCCATCGCGCACGGGCATAGAGTTCGTCGATCTCCGAAACGAACGCTGGACGGTGAATCATTACGCCCGGGGCGGATGCATTTACGGCGTTATGCCCGCCAACGGGCTCCTATACACCCCACCTCATGCGTGCGCCTGTTACATCGAAGCCCAGCTGGGAGGCCTGGGCGCTCTTGCACCGGCATTGAAGCGTGAACCGGATTTGGCGGCCGCGTCCAAGGAAAACCGTCTCGAAAAAGGCCCGGCGTACGGCCGGGAAATCCCGGATGAGGCCCTAAGGGGTGATTGGCCGACGTTCCGGCATGACGCTGCCCGGACCGGCTATACTTCCGCGGGCGTTTCCCCGGACCTGTATCCAAAATGGCAACGGAAACTCGGGGGAAGGCTCAGCAGCCCCGTCGTCGCGGGGAAGCGCCTGTATCTGGCGAAAGTGGACGAACACTCGGTTTACGCGCTGGATGCGGCCGACGGAAAGGTGCTGTGGCGATTTACAGCGGGCGGACGCGTGGATTCGCCTCCCACGATCCATAGGGGACGCGTGCTGTTTGGTTCCGCGGACGGGTACGTCTATTGCCTGAGGGCTTCGGATGGCGCGCTTGTGTGGCGCTTCCGCGCGGCTCCCGCGGATCGGCGCATGGTCTCCTTCGAGCAAGTGGAATCGGTATGGCCGGTCTCGGGCGCCGTGCTGGTCGAGGACAACAGAATCTACTGCATCGCGGGGCGAACGGTCTTCCTGGACGGCGGCATGCGGATGCTCCAACTGAATCCCGAGACCGGGGCGAAAATATCGGAAACGATCCTTGATGAAAAGGATCCTGAAACGGGAAAGAACCTGCAGGATTATGTTCGTGTCCTGGACATGCCGGTCGGTCTGCCCGATGTTTTATCCAGCGACGGGAAATACATTTACATGCGCTCCCAGCAGTTCGACATGGCGGGGAGACGGACGCGGATCGCCGTGAGAGATGTGGCGGACCAGTCCGGCGAGGGAACGCATGTGTTCTCGCCCGTAGGATTCCTGGATGATTCGCAGTTCGCCAGGTCCTACATGATGTTCGGCAAGAGCGTGAAAAGCGGATGGGGCGGGTGGGAAATGATGGCCCAATTAACGCCCTCCGGCCGCCTGATCGTGGTCGATGAAAATGCCGTCTACGGTTTTCAACGCAAACCTGAATTCCTCAGCGAATCGATTGTTGGAGAATATCAGCTTTACGCGGCCGAGAAGGCCGGCGACCCCCGATCGATCGCCAAAATCACCCGGACCGGCAGACAAAACGCCGACGAAAAGAGTCTTCTCAATTATGCCGCGGACTGGAAACTGCGGCAGAGCCTTCCGCGGGATGAGCAGACGGCCGTAAAATTCAAGTGGACCGTCGACGAACCTCCTCTTCAAGTCCGCGCCATGGTCCTGGCGAACAGGACGCTGTTTCTGGCGGGCCCTCCGGACATTGTGAATGAAGAGGACGCCTTTTGGGCGCTGAATGACGAGCGGGTGCTGGCGAAACTTGCGGAGCAGAGCGAAATAAACAAAGGGAAGAACGGCGCCCTGCTCTGGGTCGTATCCGCTGAAAACGGCCGGAAGCTGGCGGAATACAGGCTCGCCTCGCTGCCCGT
>CAYZTZ010000182.1:0-5718 GCA_964481255.1 uncultured Acidobacteriota bacterium
GGCGGGGCGGGATGACCAGCAGGAGTCTGCAGGGCGCGTTGCGGGAGATGTGCCGGGCGGCCGTCCCCAGCAAAATCTCGCCCAGGGTGCGCCGGTGATGGTAGCCGAGCACCGCAAGATCCGCTTTCCTGCGGCGCATCTCTTCGAGCAGGGCATCGCCGGCGTCATGGGCTCGAAAAACCTGCTTCAGGATTTTCACCCGCGTGCGCCTTGCGACGCGTTCCGCCGCCCGCAGTATGCGCCCGGCCTCTCTTTCCATTTCCGGCACCTCGGCGTCCAGAGGGGTTGGATCCGGCAGCTCGATGACATGGGCCAGAAGCAGCGTCGCGTCGGGAGCGGCCACGCGGCACGCGAGATCCGTCAGCTCGACGGCGTGTTGCAGGGTCTTGAGCCCCACCAGGATCCTCTTGGCTTTTCTCATTGCGGTCTCCTCCCGCGAAAGGACGTCCCTCGCATCAGATGAAGTCAAAAATGGAGGATGCTTTGGAGCCGCGCAACAGGGCGTGCAGCCTCAGAGCGTCCATGTCCGTCAATAGAGCCAGGAAATTGCACACGGCCCGCGCCGCCTCCATTTGCCCTCCCTGGAAGCACTCCTCAATCGTGGAACGGTAGTACCTGGGGAAAAGGGCGCTGCTCTTCTTGTCGCAGACCTCTTCCATGAACAAATGGAACAGGTCCCGCAGAATCTCCCGGCCCTTGGCGCTCATGGCGGCCACGCGGGGATCGGTGATCACCGCCTCCCAGATGACGGACTTGCAGAGAACCGACAGGATGCGCGCCTCATCCGGAACGCACAGGCGCCAGGAAAAATCCGCGCGGGAGCCGCCGTCCAGGGGCTCCGCCGAAACCGACAGGATCAGGTCGTTGAGGATGTTGCGCATCGCGGATTTCCTGTAGGCGCGTTCGTCGCCCTGTTCGGGAAAGCGGATTCTCCGCTCCAGGTCAAGCAGACGCTCGCACACCTCCGAAAATCCCAGCTTCGGGACGGCCTCTTCCCCGCGGGTTTCCTCGTAGTGAGCGTAGACGCGCCTGGCAAAGCGCGCGTCTTCAAGGTCGCCGGGGTGGAGGAATTGTCCCTGGAGCGCGTCTTCCACGTCGTGCACCGAATAGGCGCAGTCGTCGGCCCAATCCAGGATCTGGCACACGATCGAGGTGCGGGGCTGGGTGTTCTCTTTTCCGGCACGCGATTTCAGGATTCCGCCGCCGCGGTAAAGCGCCCACCGGGCCATGGCCTGATCCGAGGCGAAGATGAACTTGTCGTTCCTGATATCCTGTTTATAGGGGTACTTCAGCACGCCGGTCAGCGTTGCCCGCGTCAGATTAAGACCCGGATAGGAGGGGGACTTGGGTTCGGCCGCCACAAGAATATGGAAAGTCTGGGCATTGCCCTCAAAGCGGAGGGCGTTGCTTCCCGTTAACCGGGCCCGGCGGCTCACCTCGCGCATGCACGCGTCGAGAGTCTGTTCGCCGGCATGGCCGAAAGGCGGGTGGCCCAGGTCGTGGGCGAGCGCGACCGCCTCCGCCAGTTCCGGCGCCAGGCAGCGATCGAGGGGAGGATGTTCGACGAGAAGATTGACGGTGATCGCCCGGGCGATCTGCGCCACTTCGACGCTGTGAGTCAGCCGCGTGCGGTAAAAATCGGCCTGGCCGATTCCGAAGACCTGCGTCTTGCCCTGGAGCCTCCGAAACGCCGCGCTGTGCAGAATCCTGTCCCGGTCCCTTTCCGTGGGATGCCGATGATCCCGCGGGGAAGCCGGATTTTCGGGGTATCGTCGTTCCAGTAAAAATTCGTCCATAAACCGCCCCAGCCGAAAAACCAGAGTCGGAGCCTTGGGTATAAGATTACCGCAGGGATGGGGAAATTACTCCGGCAAAAACGGGCCGCGGATTTCCCCATGCCCGGAAAAACCCTCGCGACGATCCCGGGCGCTAGAGATTATGGATCCGCGTGAGCGTGTCTTTCAGGTAGTCAAAGGCCTCCTGCGGGTCGTCGGCGTAGTGAAAGAGGTCCAGATCCCGCGGCGCAATCGTCCCCCATTGCACCAGGGTGTCGAAATTCAGCACCTGCCTCCAATATTCGGATCCGTAAATCAGAACCGGCAACGGCCTGGGGTGCTTGCGTGTCTGAACCAGCGTCAGCACTTCAAAAGCCTCGTCCAGGGTCCCGAACCCTCCGGGGAAAATCACGAGCGCCAAGGCCGGGTACACGAACCAGAATTTGCGCATGAAAAAGTAATGGAACTCGAAAGCCAGCTCCTTCGGAACGTAAGGGTTGATTCTCTGTTCCATGGGGAGGCTTATGGAAAGCCCGATCGACTGGCCGCCGGCTTGCAGGGCGCCCCGGTTGGCGGCCTCCATGATCCCCGGCCCCCCTCCGGAACATATCATCAGCCGCTTGTGTGCCCCGTTCAATGTCTTGGCCCAGCGCACAATCATTTGCGCCAGAGTCGAGGCGTCCTCGTAATAGCGGGACAACACCACGGCCCGCTCCGCCAGACGCATCTCGGCGTCGGAGGGCTTTTCGCCGCCGCCCTCTTCCTCAAGCCGCCGCCTCATATTGAGGAGTCTTTTCTCGCTTTCTTCCCGCGGTAGAATGCGGGCCGAACCGAAAAACACGATGGTGTCCTGCACGCGCTCGCGTTTCAGCCGGCTGGCGGGCTCCAGATATTCGCTGAGTATGCGGATCAAGCGCGCGTCCTCGCTCTGCAGAAATGCGGCATTCTTATAGGCCTTAGGCGGTCGCTCCTGATTCTTTCCCATCCCGCTTTCTCCCGGAGAGGTTCGCGGGGATGCGCGCCGATCGCCATCCGCATCGGCGCCTGGCGAACAAGCGTCTCCGTGAACCTGAAAACACCCTCATGGACACAGTATTATCTATCGCGATTCGTCGATCGTCGCGTGATGATTGACCGGGCCCGAGCCTTTGCCGATACCTGGATGGGTCGCGATCGCCCGAGTGACGAACCGTTTCGCGATATCCACGGCGTCGATAAGGCCTCCGCCCTTCGCCAGTTCCGCGGTGATACATGCGGAGTAAGTGCAGCCCGTCCCGTGCGTGTGCCTCGTGTCCAGCCGCGGCGCCCGATACAATTTGAATTCGCCCTTCCAGAAAAGGACATCCACGGCCTCCCCTTCGAGATGGCCCCCCTTGACAAGAACCGCCTCGGGGCCGAGGGCGGAGATTCTCACGGCGGCCTCCCGCATCGCCGCCGGATCGCGCACCTCCATCCCTGCAAGCACGCCGGCCTCCTGCAGATTGGGAGTCACCAAAAACGCCCGGGGCAGCAAAAGCCCGGCCAGCGCCTTCCAGGCCTCTTCCGAAATCAGGGGTTTTCCATGCTTGCTGAACATGACCGGATCGACCACGAGAGGGAATGTAAAATCGCGCGCCTTATCGGCTACCAGCTTGACGATCTCGACATCCCCCAGAGCCCCCGTCTTCGCGGCGGAGGGCGGCACGTCTTCCAGGACGGCCTCAAGCTGATCCGCGACGATTTGCGGGGAAAGGCATTGCACGGTGCGGATCTGCACCGTGTTCTGCGCCGTAACCAGGGTGATCACGCTGGTCCCGTAGACTCCCCTCTGGTGAAAAGTCTTCAGATCCGCCTGAATACCCGCACCCCCGGAGGGATCCGAGCCGGCTATGGTCAGGGCTATCGGCATCATTACAAAGATTCCTCCAGAAGGCGCGGCCTGGGCGAAGCAATCATTGTATCAGACTCCGGCTCCGGGAAATGCCGGAACGTTTCATGAATACCGCGCCCCCATTTTCCCGTGTCTCCCCGGGTCCCCCGCACAACGTCCGCACATCCTGCATTCAGGGGTTGAGCCGTTGAACCGAAGGAGATCGCGCGCCCCGCGCCGCCGGATATTGAATCTATGGGTGCTTTGAATCCCAAGCCGTATTACAATGCCCCCGACAGGCCGCAGCAGCCGCTCATTCGAACGACGATCAGGACGTCAGGCCATGCCGGAAGAAAGGCCGAACCCGGATTTTGAAGCCGCTGCCGAGCGCAGGGACGCGCGAAACGCCCTGATCGCCTCTTTTCTCGGCTGGACTCTGGACGCGTTCGATTTCTTCATCGTCGTGATGGTCCTGACGGAAATCGCCGCAGAATTCCAATGCAGCAACGCCCAGATAGCCCTCACCCTGACGGCGACGCTGGCCTTCAGGCCTGTGGGCGCCTTCATTTTCGGCCTGATGGCCGACCGGTACGGCCGCCGCACCCCCTTGATGATCGACGTGCTTTTCTATTCGGTCATCGAAATAGCGTCGGGGCTCGCGCCGAATTACACGACCTTCCTCATTTTGCGCGCGCTGTTCGGCATCGGCATGGGCGGGGAGTGGGGAGTCGGAGCCTCCCTGGCTATGGAGGCCGCGCCGTCCCGCTGGCGCGGCATTCTCTCCGGCATCCTCCAGGAAGGTTACGCGGTCGGTTATATCCTCGCTTCCCTGGCCTACTTCGTCGTTTTCCCTCTTCTGGGGTGGCGCGCCATGTTTTTCATCGGCGGAGCCCCGGCCATCCTGGCCTGGTATATCCGCCGCAACGTCAAGGAATCCAAGGTATGGGAAAGGGCCCGGCGGAAAGACTGGAGCGCGCTTTGGCCTTTGATCCGCTCTCACGCGCGCGCCTATGCCATGATCGCCGCCGCAGCCGCCGCGGCGGATCTCGCCCGCATGAACATGGCTGCCTGGCTTGCCGGGCACCCGGGCGGGGCGGCAGGGATCCTTTTGCGGTCGCCGCACGCCTGCGCCGTTTTCGTCGCGGCCCTGCTGATCGCTTTCATGGCGGACGTGACCTGGCATGTCGCCGAAGGTCATCGCGGCCTCTTTTTCTACCTGGTTGCTCTAATGACCATGATGAACTTTGTCGCGCATGGAACTCAGGACATGTTTCCCACCTTTCTGAAAGTCCACCGCGGTTTCTCGCCCCGGCGGACGGCGATCGTGACCATCATCGCAAACTTCGGGGCCATGGCCGGCGGCCTTTGCTTCGGGCTGTTCTCCGATCGCTTCGGGAGGCGGCGCGGAATCGTAACGGCCCTGCTTCTCGCCATCCTCATCATCCCCCTCTGGGCCTATGGACCGTCTACGGCGTATCTGGCCCTGGGCGCTTTCATGATACAGTTCATGGTCCAGGGCGCCTGGGGCATTATCCCGGCGCACATCACGGAACTTTCTCCCGATTCCGTCCGCGGATTCTTTCCCGGGTTCGCCTACCAATGCGGCGTTCTGCTGGCCGGGAGCGTCGGTTATCTGGAAGCCCTTTTCGCCGAGCGGATGAACTATGCGAACGCCATGGCGGTGACGGCGCTGACCGTCTTCATTCTGTGCGCCGCCGTTGCGGCGCTGGGCAAAGAGAAAAAGGGGATCGAGTTCGGCGGGGGAGAGCCGGCAAAACCCCATGCCGGAAAATGAACATTCCGCCCGAAGATCAGGTAGTTTCAGAAGGCCCCAGGATGGCAGCGGCGTCCGGATTGGGGCGCCATCAAGAGGCCCGGAATCGGCCGCAAAATGCGCGGCCGGCCCTGAAAGGGTCGAATCCGGGCGCAACCCATACAGCGTTGAAGCAAGGCTTAACCCCGGGCTTTGCGACAAAACCCGTTCGGGGCTTCATGAATCAGCAGCTCACGCCGTAGAATCGGCCCTCCGGCAATGACGTGCCCCTGCGCGACGGCTCAGGTTTTATCCTTCCTGAGGTAGAGGCGCACTTCCCT
>CAYZTZ010000183.1:0-5713 GCA_964481255.1 uncultured Acidobacteriota bacterium
TCCCAGTCGGCTTCTGCTGCCATTGCTTCTGCTGTGCGACCGGGCCCATGCTGTTTCCCTGTCGCGTAGGATCTATCAATCCGCCCCCCTGAGCCTGGTAAATGTTATATATGGTCGGGAAAACGCCCGCGACGGTTCCCGGTAAACCAAGCTTCTCTGCATTATCCCATTCCCCATACTCCGGCACCGGATCCCAGAAGGTGAAGTGCAGGAAGCCCGCGCCGAGATGCAACAACACAGTCGGCGAGATCGTGTAATCGAAGTTCAAGCGCACGGTATGAGCCGTTTCCCATAGATCCCTCTCCGTTGTAATCGGGGGATTGAAACCATCCGGGAAAGGCACATACGTATCGTTCATCGACCAGTACCCCGAAAGTTTCATTCGAGGGCTCAGGTTGTGATCCATTTTGATGGAGTATATGGAGTTCCAGGTTGAATTTGTATAGTTGTTTAAATAGTTATTAACCGTCGAGCTATTCGTAGGCTGTGGAAGATAGGATTGTAGCTTCACCGCCACCGGATCCAAAGAATAACCCGATGGGATGATGTTGCCAGGGAATGGATCCCTTACCCAATAAGTCTTACCATCCACCACCACCTGGCGGGTGGTCAGCGGATCATAGATGGCTCCATCCATAATCGGCCGCCCGAGAATGTCCGTTCCAAGCACTTTCCCGGTATACAGGGCGGGATTGCTGAAATCGCCGTTGCGGTATGCCGTGGTGGGAATCGTGGTCATGGAGCTGACGCTAGTTTTCAGTTTGTTCTGCTCAAAACTGAAGTGGAAAAAGGTCTTGTCGCGGCCGTCATAGAGTTTTGGAAGGTATACCGGTCCCCCCACCGAAAAGCCCCAGTCATGCCGGCGGTCGCGGGGCCTGTAATGATTATATGGCTGAGCCGCGTTGAACATCGTTTCGTTTCGGAGGTATTCGAACGCGGTCCCGTGAAGCTCGTTGGTGCCAGACTTCATGGTCATGTTGAACATGCCGCCGCCCACCTGCCCGAACTCTGCGGCGAAGTTGCTGGTTTGAATCGCCGTTTCTTCGATGGCGTCGACGCTGGGCTGCGACATTGCATAGGCTGCGGACCATGTCGTCTGAGTCGCGTCCTGGCCTTCAATGCGCAGGGCCAGAGTGCCCGCCGGCATGCCGTTTACGCGCAGACCTCCGAATATGCCTCCGGGCACAGATATCTGCATGCCTCCGGGAATCAGATTGACCGCCGTATAGGCGCTGCGTATACCGCCTGCGATGGACATTACCGGCAGATCGTCCAATCGTTGAGTGGGGATATTGTGGGCCAGTTCGCCGCTCTCCGTTTTCAGCAGCGGAGCGTCCGCGCTGACGGTGACCGTCTCGCTGATGCTCCCGACCTCCATAGGGATGTCGATGCGCAGGATCTGCGCGACCATGACCGTGATGCCGGTCCGGACATACTGCTTGAAGCCGGTCACGGAGGCCGTAAGCTGATACGTGCCGACCGGAAGCTGGGCAAGGGTGTAATTGCCCGTCGCCGAAGACACGGTCTGGTAAACGGCGCCGGTCTGCAGGTTTTTCGCTTCAATCGCTGCGTTGGGGATCATGGCGCCCGCCGGATCGGAGACGGTGCCCGTGATCGTTCCCCTGTCGCTCTGGGCGTGAGCCGCTCCAAAGCACAGGAGTACGCACACTAATGCACTCACAAACAAACGCATGAGATATATCCTCCAGAAATCAGGTTAAACAAATCAACCTTAAAGCTTCGGCAATTCCTGCCGCGTCCCCGAACATTCGAGGCAGCGGTCGGAACTCAAAGGTAAACCAAACAATTACCGCCCGCGCCAGGGAGTTCGAGCGGATATATCCCCTTTCAAGTGACTTGATCTTCTAAGCATTGAACCCATTGGAATCCGCGCCGCATTCACAGGGCACCCCACCTTCCCAATGGAAACCTATCCAGTTGGCTTCATTCTCTTCATAGCCGAGCGGCGTGTCAAGCGGAAATATATTCTTCATAGATATTTGCCTCTGCCTTTGAGCCATGTTCGCGGATGCCGGACGGCAGGGCTCCGCCCCGGGGCTCGATTGTTCATGGATTTGCACATGGGATAACCGGATTCCCGTAAGGCTGGACTCAGCTTTATGCTTCCAGGCCGTCATTCTGTGAAGCGGCCGATCAAGAAGGCGCGTCCCTCACTCATGGGAGCAGCGTTACGATTCTCCGTTCGATCTGCTCAGGAATCTGCAATGAACCGCCCGCCGCTCCTGGGACAATGTTCTCTCACTTGGCGCCCTCTTCGTCATCTTCCCCGCGCGGTTCCCTGAAGTCGGCCAGGTAATCGAAATCCTCATCCTCGCCGTAATCATCATCCTCGAGATCGCCGAAGAGCTGCCCCCCTGCGCGCTCGCGGAGCGGTCCTCTTTTCCAGCCCATTTCATTTCTGGGCCCGTAATCCGTCCTGCGCTTGCGTGAAGGTTTGGCGTCGGCGCCGAAATTGCGTCCGCGTCTTTCCGCGCGCCCCCCTCTTCCGCTTTCCACCCCATCCGGGGCGAACTCGGGGCCGCCGGCTGAAGATCTGGGATTGAATAAAGGACGCGCTCCGAAAGTTCCGGGGGGACGCGACGAGAAGGAAGGCCTCCCCGAGGCGCCAAAATCGGGACGGCTTTCGCGCGCCCGCGCCTCGTTGATCGTGATGTTGCGCCCTTTGAACGGCTGGTTGTTTAAAAGGCGGCTGGCCTCCTCAGCCTTGGCAGGGTCGTTGAACTCGATAAAAGCGAACCCTCTGCGCTTACCCGTTTCCCGATCCACGGGAATGATCACGGTCGAGAGGGGCCCGATGGAAGAAAAAAACTCCCTCAACTCCACTTCAGTCACATCGTAGGGAAGGTTCCCCACAAACAAACGCACGGACATTATTCTCCTTTTGAAGACCCCGGCACACGCATGCAGCGCACACTTGTTCCAAAACAAAAGAGGGGGTTTTCATGCGTGCAAGCTTGAGGTCATGTTAGAGTTGGCGCTGCGAACCTTCAGGTCACCCTCGGCAGCGCATCTGACAGCTATAGGGTCCCGCGGCAGCTGCATAGCGATAATTTTATACCAGAAGCCCTTTAAAAAAGCAGCCAAAATATGAAGCCTCAAATTCCCCGACAAAATCCGACATCGGAAAGGGGTTGGGGCCGCCTGCGCCTATTCCTCCGCGGAATCGAAGAAATGGTTATAGTAGATGCGCTGCGCGGGATTGCGTATGACGCCGGACTGCAGCTTTTCATAGATAGCCCGCGCCGCGCTCTCGATACTCTGACGGGGCGTGAACCCGAGAGTCTCGGTCAGCCTGGCGAAAGAAACGCGGTAATCGCGGGCGTCCAGGTTGGAATTGTCCCTTGAAATGGGGATGCCGCCGAGCGCGGCGCTGATAATTTCGGCCACATCGTCGATGCGGTAGTTCTGACCATCGGAACCGACATTGAAAACGCGCTTCCCCACCTTCTGAAGATCCGCTTCGATGCAGCGCACGAAGACGTCGGCCGCGTCCTCGACGCCGAGCAAGGGGCGCCACTGGCGGCCGCCGAAAACCTGGATCCTGCCGTCCACAAAGGACTTCATGCTCATGGTGTTGACCACCAGATCGAACCGCATTCGCGGCGAATAGCCGTAAAGCGTGCCCATCCGGAGAATGGTGGGGCTGAAATAGTCGTCCCCCATGCCCAGAATGATTCTTTCCGACTCGATCTTGGTCCGCGCGTAAAGAGAGACCGGGTTCAGGGGCGCGTCCTCGTCGAGCAGGTCCGTCCCCACGCCGTAAACGCTGCAAGTCGAAGCATATAGAAAACGGTTGACATGATGCAGCCTGCACGCCGACGCCAGGGCCTGAGCCGCAAGTACATTGGTTTCGATCGTTTCCGTCGGCCGGACTTTCGAGGCGGGGTCGCCGACGATGGCCGCCAGCAGGACCACGGCATCGGTGTCCGCGAGTGAGCTCACGCACGTGTGGATATTGCGCAGGTCCCCTTCAGTGATCTCAAGGTTTTCATCCTGAGAGATCGCCTCAAGGGAGCGGCGGCCGTAAAGGAAATTGTCCAGGACGCGCACGCGGAAGCCGCGCCGCAGCAGCTTTTCTGTCAGGACGCTGCCGAGGTAACCGGCGCCGCCCACGACGAGAACCCTCCTCGCCTGCCCATTGGGCCGGGCGTCCGCCTGAGAAAATCCGTGCAGCCGGCCGAGGTCCTCAGCCGAAAGCGCGTCGACTATCTTCCCGTCCTGCGAGACAACCGGAAGGAAGGACACGCCCCTCAATCCCATGTCCATATGGATCGCTTCGGCCATTTTCCTGTCGCCGAGAGACGCGCTTTCGACTCTATATTCGTGCTTCAGCGGGTAACTGCCGACTTCCTCATCGCCCCGCGCGCCGCTGACGAGCAAACGGCGCAGATCGGCCATAGCCACTCCGCCCAGATAGACGCCGTCGTCATCGAGCACGAAGGCGCTGTCGAAAGGACTCCGCTCGATCAGCTGGATCGCCTTCTGAATCGGCGTCCGTCGTCCAAGGCAAGCAATCGGGTATTTCATTGTATCTCTATGACTTGCGGTCTTCTTTGCCGAGCCGGGCGGCGTTCTTCAAAAACCATTCGACGTATATCCGCATGGCCTCCTCGTACTCGAACTGCGGCTCCCAATCAAGCAACCGGCGGGCTTTTTCCGAGGATATGAAACGTCCCTGAAAGTTTCCCTTGCGGTCCTCGATAAAAGTTATTGCAGCCTTCTTCCCGAGGATTTTTTCAATCGTCCGGACGATTTCAATAACGCGGATTTTCTTCCTGCCGTTGAGGTTGAAAATCTGGTTTTCGGCGGCGGAGCTCAGACAGGCGGCGTTTCCGCGCGCGAGGTCTTTGATATATATGAACTGCCGCGTCTGGTTCCCGTCTCCGTGTATCGTGATCGGCTCCCCGCGCAGGATCCTCCGGATAAAAATCGGAGTGACCGTTTCCGGGCGTGCCCGCTCGCCGAAAGGTATCCCATAGCGCATGATGGTATAGCTCAACCCGAACAGGCTCCGGTAGTTTTTGCAGAACAACTCGGAGGCGATTTTGGAGGACGTATAGAGATGGTCCGGATTTCCGGTGCAGGGAGTCTCCTCGGTGACGGTTTCTTCCCCGGCCTCGGGAAGCGAACCGTAAACCCATTCGGTGGAAGCCAAAAGCACGCGAGCCGCCGATGAGCGGCGCGCCGCTTCCAGGACCGCCAGGGCCGCGGCGGCGGTAATGTCATTGGAAAAGCACGGGCTTTCCAGAAAACGGTTCACGTTGGATTCGGCGGCCAGGTTATACACGATGTCGCCGCCGCCGATGACCCGCGCCATGCGGTCGACATCGCGCGCGTCGCCGCGCATAAACGCGCAAGGCTGGCCGTAACGGGGCGCTTCGAGGTCATAGACCAGAACCTCGCGGCCCTGCTCCAGGAGCGCATCCACCACGTGCGATCCGATGAACCCCGATCCGCCCACGACAACGATTTTCATAATCTGATCCCCAAGCGCCCTTCGCCTGCAGTTCCGGCTGCCTTGCTTACCGGCTCCGGCCTCTAACCGTGCATAGCTTCATCGTTCCCTCGATGGAGGTCAAGGAAAACTTTAAACGTGCAATGCCTTCGTTCTAGAAACAATCCGATTTTTCGCTGCAGACCGGCATTTCAGGAACAACCGTGAATCCCGCGAATTAATCAAGGACGTTTCATT
>CAYZTZ010000184.1:0-5706 GCA_964481255.1 uncultured Acidobacteriota bacterium
GCCTCGCTCCCAAAAGCTCGTGTGCGGACGGGTCTCCAGACCCGTCCGTCTGTCTATACATATCTCCGTGGGTCAGGCGCACGCACGGCTCTGGAGAGCCTCGCTCCCAAAAGCTCGTGTGCGGACGGGTCTCCAGACCCGTCCGTCTGTCTGAACATATCTTCCGTGGGTCAGGCGCACGCACGGCTCTGGAGAGCCTCGTTCCCACATAGGGAGCTCCCACATAGGGATGTGACGAGCTTGCATCGCAAAAATGAACCGCAGGCCGCGACAAACAATAGCAGGACTCTTTTTCTCCTGCCGGATGTAAAATGCGGCGATGGCAGCTCCCGGGATGGTCCGGATGAGCCTGAAGGTCACACAAAAACATACGACGCAGAACATGAGGGGGGTAAGAGACAATGGCCGAATCGAAGTTCGCAAAATACATCCGCAAGGGACTCGTGGATACGCCGACGCCGCATCCCGAAGTGACGGCTCCGCGCCTGGGGCTGAAGAGCGGCGGGGATTTCGGCAATATCAATTTCTCGATGAGCTGGTGGGCGATCACGGAACCTTTCGTCATGGTAACCGACTGCCACAAGCACGATTTCGACCAGTTCATCATCTTCGCCGGAGGCGACCTCACGAACATGCCGGATCTGGGCGGCGAGGTGGAGTTCGGCCTGAGCGAGGACGGCAAAGACATCGAGATCCAGGTCATCCGGGAAGCGACCATGATCTTCATACCGGCCGGCCTGTATCATGGACCGCTCAATTTTAAAAAGATCAACGACCCCAGGAAGCCCATCCTGTTCCACGATCTGTTCTTCTCCCCGGAATACAGGAGGGTTTAGGAGCGGGCGGCCCCCGGCGGTCGTTCCAGGCGGAAGCGCCGGACCGGCCGCCGGCCAAACGGCTACTTTTCGTCGGATTGAATCCGGCCGGAATACAGCGGGGCGAAATAGAAATCGTACTGCCTGCCGGCCGTGTAGCATAGGACCGCGGAAATCGAGAGCGGAATCGATACCAACGCCAACAGCGATCCCAGGGACCATTCGGTCGCAAGAAGAACCCCGCCGATATACGGACCGATAATGGCCCCGATCCTCGCCACTGCGATCGCCGTCCCGGCCCCCTGATTCCTGCAGCGGGACGGGTACACGATGGGCGCGAGGATCGTCACGTCCATGTGCGCGGCATTGATGAAGAAGGCGCTGGTGAAGAGGAGCAAGACAAAACCGGCCGGTGCGAGATCCCCCATGAAAATGACGCACACGGCGGCGATGACGTAAAGGATGAACCCCCGCCGGAAGCCGAACTTATCGAAGTAGAAGCCGCTCAGCAGGCAGCCGACGGCGACCAGGATCCCGTTGGTTCCCGTAATAAACGCCGCCGAGGAAGCGCTGAATCCCTTCACGACGAGCAGCTGCGGCGACCAGGAACCGAAAAAGAAGACGGCGATGGAGCTTATCAGATACAACGCCCAGATCACGGGGGTGACCCAGGCGAGCCTGCCGTAAAACAGCTCCTGCACGGAATACTTCGTTTGCTTCAGATCCGCGGCCGCGAAGCGCGTCCCCTCGTCGATCCGGATATCCGGCCGCATCGCCCTCATTATTTTAACGAGAGACGCCCTGTGTCTGGGGCTAGCGTGCCTTGCGGAAAGCCAGCGGGCCGACTCCGGCAGAAGGAACCAAACGACGGCTATCACGGCGACGGGGGCGATGAAACCCAGCAGAAACAGCGGACGCCAGCCGATGTTCTTCAGCATGAATCCCGCGACGTATCCCGCCATCACCAGGCCGATGAGAAAGCCCGAATACATCACGGACACGTACTTCCCCCTTCCTTTTAAAGGGGAATATTCGCTCGTCAGAGTGATCGCGCAGGGGACCGCTCCGCCGATTCCCAACCCCGCGAAGACGCGCATGGGAATCAGCGCTTCGACCGAATCCGCGAAGTAGACCAGCAGGGTGCCGACCGAAAATACGCCCGCCCCGAGGATCAGCGTTTTCTTCCTTCCGATCAGGTCGGACAGGGCTCCGCATAATATCGCGCCGAACAGATAACCCACGAACGCGGCGGAAAAAACGGCCCCAAAGGCCCTGGTGCCGACCTGCCATTCCTCCATGATACGCGGCGCGGCGACCGAGATGATCCCGTAGTCGTAGCCGTCCATCAGCATCAGGAGGCCGCATAAAAGGATCACCCGGACGCTGACCCTGTTCCACCCCGATTCGTCGATAACCTGCCCGACATGGATCGCCGCCTGTTGTTCAACGGTCCCGCCGACTTGGATTTCGCTCACGCCGCCTCTCCTCAGGTTTTGCAGGCTTGCGCGGAAGACGGCCCCGACGCTCCTTTCCTCTTCCGCCCCTCATCCGCACGGCCGCCGTCAAAGGCGGAAATCCTCGATGCTGCGCGGCACATTCCCGTCGGGAAGAAGCACCGGTTCGACAATCGCCTCGCTATGGAGCGCCCACGGAAGGATGACGGCCGAGTGTCCTCCCCGTCCCCCGGCCACGACGATTTCGATATCCCTGGGGGAACGAGCCACCGGTATGGGATGCATCTCGTCGAAGCCCTTGGGCCGAACCGGTACCAGGCCGCGGTTGCGGACCATCGGCGCGGGATTCCGGGCCCACTGGAAGATATGCTCGCGGATCGACTCCTTCGTGTAGCCGTCCCTCTCCAGCATCCAGGCGTGATCCGGCGTGATGACGAACACCATGGGCCCTGCGATATAGGCGTTGTTGCTGCCGAGGGTGGTGGCGCAATCCGTCAGCGTGTCGAGCAGATCCCCTCCGTTCGCGCTCAGGAAATCGATGATGTCGTGCGGCGGCTCGGCCTTCAGGACATAGACCGTCGTCGTCGCGGCGTCATAGCGTTCGACGTTGATGGTCTCCCAGTTAGTCAGTTCAGGATCCTCTGCAAAGCAATAGGTGAACTCGGCCTGAGACGCCAGGCAGTCGAGGTCGCAGAAACCCGGCACCGCGCGCGTGACGTTCAGGATGACGAGATTGGCCGCCCTGCCGATGGTCGCGTTGGCCGTGTAGCAGGGTCCCAGGCAACCCTGGCCTCCGGAGATGCCTAATTCCTTGGCCAGAGGCCCGCTCACCAGAATGAGATTGCCACCCGGGTGGGAGGTGGTGACCGACTGAAGGAAGTTGTATCGGATATGGCCCATGGCCTTAAAGGCGGCTATGAGAATGGGCATGTGCCGGGGCTTGCAGCCCGCCATCACGGCGGCCATCGCCACGTCCTTCACCAGGATATCCTTGCCCGTGGGTCCTATCTCCCGCGCGAGAGGCATCTCGCGGTCATACGGACAATACGCGAACATTCTTTCGAGACGGCCCGGCGTCGGCGGGATGAGAGGCAAGCCGTCTCCGATGTGAAAATGGTCGGCGATGTCCATGAACTTTTCCATGAAACTGCCCGGCTCCCGCAGGGAGGCGGCGTCGCCCTTTAGCCCGAACGATTCGGGGATCTCGAGGAAACCATCGTCGCGCGGCTCTTCGGGGTCCAGCCGGAACTCGATCCCGGCGAGTCTCTCCAGAGCCTCCCCTTCCGACGTGAGAGACCCGAGGACGATATCGAAATGCCTGTCCATCTCGGCCGCGACCTGCTCGCGCGTGCTCCCCTGATAGATGTCGATCTCGCACATGCAGAGACGGCCGGCCCGGTAGAAGGCCACGCCCTTCGCGATGCCTGCTCCCGGAGGCGCAATGACGTAAACCGACGGGACTCCGAGCTTCTCGAGGGCGATCGTGACGATGGTCGTGGCGGCGGACGTCCCCATGTCGCCCAGGGCCACGACGGCCGCCGTGGGCTTCATCGCCGCGAGCGCCGCGGCGTAGTCCTCGAGGTCCCGGGTCGATTTGCCGCGCACGGTCTCTTCGACATCCAGGAAATTCGCGATGCCCCGCTCTCTCAGGCGCTGCTTGATCCGGACGAAAACCTCTCCGTATTCGCAGAATCGGAGCTTAGTATTGTTGTAGAACAGAATGCGTCCCTTCCGGAGTTCTTCTTCGCTGACCCTCGGCGCCAGCCGTATTTTCGGCCGTTCCTGCTTCCCCCGGGGATCGAGGATACGTTCCAATTCAATGAAATCCATTCTCCGCTCCTTCGCGTTCAAGGTTCCGTGCGGCCGGCGCAATCCGCCGTTTCAGTGGGTCCCGGTCAGGATTGCCCCCTGCTCCACCAGTATTCTCTGCAGTTCCGAGACGTCCTCTTCCAGCATCCTGGGCGTGATATTCTTCTTCGCGCAGAGGGCGGCGGCCACGCCCGCCGCCTGTCCCGTCACCATGGTCTGCATAAGGAAGCGCTGGTAGGCGGCCCGTTCGGCCGATACCGCCTTCCCCGCCACTAGGAGGTTCTCGATCTCACGGGGGACCAGGCAACGATATGGGATGTCGTGCGAGCCTCCGGTCCTGGGGCGGTCGGGAGGCGACATCGTCGCCAGGGTATCCGGGCCCACCACGTGGACCGCGCCCGCGGGAAAGGCGCTCTTGCCGATCACATCCTTGAATTTCCGCTCCTCCACGACGTCCTCGCGCTTCAGGACATAGTCCCCCATGATGCGCCGCCCTTCCCGGATGCGCAGCTCCGGGCATACTCTCGTGATGTAGGCGTTTTCAAATCCCGGCAGATACTTCTTGATGAACTTCCAAGCGATGACGATCTGCCTGCGGCACTCGATTTCGGCGTAGGTGAGATCTTCCACGCTCGTCGCGTCGCAATTTCCGACCTGCGAGGAATGCTGGAAATGAGCCTGGATGACGCCGCCTTCGCGCGGTATCAGGAAGAAACCGATGCCGCTGGAACCGTGCCACTCGCCGGTCTCGAGGCCCTTTTTCTTGATACTCCTGTAGCCCATGATCTCACCGAACTCGGCGATATCGTCGATCTTGCGGATACGCTCGACGAGCTCGTCGTAGGTCCACTTTCGGGGGTAGTGATCCAGGAAGCGCTCGAACTCGAATTCCTCCGGATGGCTCTTGATGTAGGCGAGCACCTTATCCCAGTCCACACCGTCGGCTGTAAAAGCAAGAGAGTGCGGTTCCATCCGATCCTTCGGCGGAAGCTCGAAAGGGGCCCCGGCGCGCGCCGCGATTTCCCCCTCGCCGGTGCAGTCGATGATCACCTTGCCGAGAATCGTCTGCCTCCCGGAGACGTTTTCCACGACAACGCCCTGGACCGCCTTCCCCTCCTTCACGACGTCGACGGCAAGGGAATGAAGAAGGAGTTTCACGTTGTTCTCGCGCATCATCTCGAAAATCAGCAGGCCCCACCAGTCGGGGTCGACGTAGGCGAAGGTGTACCAGCCCCGGAAATCTGGTTCCATATGGGGGATGGCGTGGCCTTCCTTGAGGAGGCGTTCGTGCGTCTCGGTGATGATCCCTCCTATGATCCGCTCGTGCCGCTCGTTATAAAGATTCGCATAGGCGAACCCTGGCGGTCCGGACACGTTGAACTGTCCGCCGAGGGCTCCGACCCTTTCGATCACGATGGTTTTCCCTCCCGTCCTGGCAGCGGCGATGGCCGCGGCGACTCCCGAGGTCCCGCCGCCGACCACCACCACGTCATACGCGTCTTTTGGCATGTCGGCCTCCCTGTGTGAACCCGATCAGTGGTAAAGCTATTTTTAATGCTTGTCAATCTTATTCAAGGGGGACAGTCACCAGTGTCCCCAGGGAATAAATAACTGCAGTCCACACCAGT
>CAYZTZ010000185.1:0-5668 GCA_964481255.1 uncultured Acidobacteriota bacterium
CCATGCCGGCCGGAGGCGGCATGGGCGGCATGTACTAAGCCGCTGAAACCACGGACCGCGCGGGTTCCCGGATTCATTTGTGGAATCCGCGCGATCTGTGTTTATATACCTCCTTGTGCGACGCCATCTTCCTTACCTGACACTCCTGTTCATCTTTTCCCTTGTCACGCTCTTCTCCGGACTCGGCTCTCTGCCCTTATCCGGCGCCGACGAACCGAGGTACGCCCGCATCGCCGAGGAAATGCGGGACGCGGGCGAATGGGTCACTCCGACCCTCCAGGGCAAGCCATGGCTGGAAAAGCCGCCGCTTTATTACTGGATGACCATACCCTTTTTGCCGCTGTTTGACGGCCCCGAAGCGGCCGCGCGATTTGCCCCGGCCGTCTGCGCGCTCGCGGCCGCCGTGGCGATTTACATGCTCGGCTCGTCCCTCTGGACACCGCAGGCCGGATGGATAGGCGCCTCCATTCTCTTGACCAGCCTGGGATTTGCGGGGTATGGCCGAAGCGCCTCAACGGACATGCCTTTCACATGCTGTCTGACCATCGCCATGGCTCTATTGACTGTGGCCGCCTGCAAAAACATGGGCTTTGGAAAGGTCATGTGGGCCTATATTTTTCTGGGGCTTGCGGTGGTCGCGAAAGGGCCGGTCGCCCTTGTGCTGGCCGCAGGGATCATGCTTTGCGTCTGGTTCCTGGATGAGAGCGGTTTCACGCTGAGCCGCTGGCGCGTGATCCGTGGATTCATCATCACCGCGGCCGTGTCCATCCCCTGGTTCTGGCTAGTTTTCCGGGAGAACGGCTACGCCTTCATATCGACCTTTTTCGTCAACCACAATCTTGCCCGCTACGTGACGGGAATCCACCATCACACCCAGCCGTTCTATTACTATTTCGCGGCTCTCGTCCCGCTCCTGTTCCCCTGGAGCGGCTGGTTGCCGGTTCTGATATCAAAATCGCCGATCGCGGGCCTGCGCAAATGGCGCGATTGGGACTTGGGAATGGTTTTCTTGTCTTTGTGGACTCTCTTCCCGATGGTTTTCTTTTCGTTTTCCGACTCGAAGCTCGCGGGCTACATTCTCCCGAGTCTGCCCCCGCTCGCTCTGATATTGGGCGTGCGGCTGTCCCGCTGGATGGAGGGGAAGATCGCGGAGCCGCGTTTCAGGGCGGCCATGTGGCTGCAACTGGCGCTTTCGGCCGCCATGGCCGCCGCGGCTGTGTATTTCTTCGATAAGGACTACGGCGGGAACTGGAAAGTCGGCGCAATTCTTGCCGCGGCGGCGCTGATCCCTTCCCTGTTCGCTTTCGCGTTCGGGATGGCAGGCTCGTGCGCGAGGGCCTTTGGGGCCGCGGCATTGCAGGGGCTCCTGCTGATCGTCGCCACTGTCTCTTTCGCCTTTCCGGTTCTCGGAGACTATCACTCCGCGAGGGACATCGCGCGGCAGGCTCTTGAGGCGCGGCGGGCGGGCGAACCGATCGTCACCTATGCCTATTTTCATCATTCGCTCCACTATTACACCGGGTACCAGGTCTCCGGCAAATTGGACAATCCCGGGGAGGCGCGCGATTTCGGGCGCAAGCATTCGAGCTTTCTCGTGGTGACCGAGGAGCGCAGGATGCCCGAAATACTGGCCCTGGAGGGCTTCTCAGCCTCTATCCTGGGAAAGCAGGGGAACATCCGCCTTATCCGCCTGATCCCCCCCGGCTGTGTGAGCACGGCTCTCCAGAGCCGTGCGTCCGCCTGATCCCCCCGGACGATATATTCAGACAGACGGACGGGTCTGGAGACCCGTCCGCACACACCTCTCTTTTTCGTGAGCACGGGTCTGGAGACCCGCCCGCACGAAGTTTTAGGGAGAGCCGTGCGGAAATCCGCAGTTGCTTTTTTTCCCCGATCCGGACACCATTTCCTGCGGGGAGAACAGACATGCTCAAACTGCACAACACCCTGTCGGGCCTCGAGGAAGAGTTTCGTCCCCTGGAGGAGGGCGTGGTCCGCTTCTACACCTGCGGGCCGACGGTCTACGATTACGCCCATGTCGGGAACTTCCGGACATTCGTGTTTCAGGATCTTTTGCGCCGGTATCTGCGTTACAGCGGATACCGGGTTATCCACGTCATGAACATAACGGACGTGGACGACAAAACCATCGCGAATGCGCGCCGTGAGGGGGTGACTCTGATGGATTACACCGCGAAGTACACGGAGGCGTTTCTCGAGGACAGCAAAGCCCTGCGCATCGAGCCGCCCGACATCATGCCCCGGGCGACCGATCACATCCCGGAAATGGTCGCACTGATACGCGCTCTCGAGGAAAAGGGTTATACCTACCGGAAGGACGGTTCCGTCTACTTCAGCATCTCCCGTTTCCCGGGCTACGGCAAACTCAGCAAGGCGGATTTCAGCGGGGCGCAGGCCGGAGCGCGGGTCGACGCGGACAAGTACGACAAGGAGAACGCGCGTGATTTCGTTCTCTGGAAAGCGAAAAAGGAGGGCGAGGATTTCTGGGAGACCGAAATCGGCCCGGGCCGGCCCGGCTGGCACATCGAGTGCTCGGCCATGAGCATGAAATATCTCGGGGAGACCTTCGACATCCACTGCGGCGGAGTGGACCTCATATTCCCGCACCACGAAAACGAGATCGCGCAGAGCGAATGCGCCACCGGGAAGCCTTTCGTGCGCTACTGGGTCCACCCGGAGTTTCTCATCGTGGAGGGGGAGAAGATGTCCAAGTCTTTGGGCAACTATTTCACCCTGCGCGATCTTCTGGCCAAAGGGCACTCTCCGGAATCCATCCGCTATCTCCTGCTGTCGGTACACTACCGCAAACAGCTCAATTTCACGTTCGACGGCCTGCGCCAGGCGCATGCGTCGATCCAGCGCCTGGAGGACTTCGACCGGCGCATGCGGGAGAAGGCGGCGCCCGGGGAGCCTTCCCCGCGGTTCGCGGAAGAGGTGCGCGGGGCTCGGGACCGTTTCAGAGAAGCGATGGACGACGACGTCAACACCTCGGCCGCCCTGGCGGCAGTTTTCGATTTTGTGCGCTCGGTCTATCAGATGGACGGCCGCGACGAGATCGGCGGCGCCGACGCCCGCGCCGCCCACGAGTTCATTCGCGAGGTGGGCGGCGTTTTAGGCATCCTGCGCGACGAGCCGGAGCTTTTGGATGGGGAAATCGCGAGACAGATCGAGGCGCGTCAGGCCGCGCGCCGGCGCAGGGATTTCGCCGAGGCGGACCGTATCCGCGATTGGCTGTTGTCGCGGGGCATCCAGCTGGAGGACACCCGGGAGGGAGTGCGCTGGAAGAGAATTTCCTGAAGATTTTTAAAATAGGATGCCGCGGCCGGAAACATCCTGTCTATGGCCGCGCCGCACCTGCTCCTGGGAAGGAAAGGGGAAAGGACCGCCGTCCGCTACCTGTTGCGGCAGGGGTTTGACATCCTGGCAAGGCGCTACCAGGGACGTTCCGGCGAACTGGACGTGATCGCGTTCGACAAGGACGAGCTGGTTTTCGTTGAGGTCAAGACGCGCGGCACGGAGGCTTTCGGGGAGCCGTGGGAATTCGTCGATTGGCGCAAGCAGCAGATCCTGCGGCGCACGGCGGAGGAGTTCATCGTGGATCACGATCTCGGGCGATACCCCTACCGGTTCGACATCGTGTCGGTCGTCGGCGACAAGGTGGAGCTGCTGCGCAACGCCTTCTAGGGGTGCCTGGCTACCGAGTCCCCGGGGACACGGTAGCCCGGCACCCTCAAATCTATAATTGAGTTTCGGGAAATATTTGGATAATATTTTTGCCCGTAACGAACGCGAGCGGGAATAACTCAGTGGTAGAGTGCAACCTTGCCAAGGTTGAAGTCGCGGGTTCGAATCCCGTTTCCCGCTCCAAGCTCTGACTCATCCCACCCAATCCGTAAGATCCGTGGTACGTCCCCGGATTACTGTATAACCTGCGGCGGGATCGCCGACAGAACGGACAGATCCCACGTCCCGAACAGCGCGAAGGAAGCGATGGGGTTGCTTGAGGTCAGCCTTATGTAGCCCGAGGTTTGATTGGTTCCCGCGAGAGCGCTGAAATATTCCGACACCAGACGCGCCCGGCGCCGTCCCGCCGGAATCATTTCCCACTTTCTCTCAACCAGGGCCCCTTCGGCGGAATAGAGCTCCAGCCTGACGATGACGTCCCTGTCGTTGGGGTTGAAGATCGCGATGCCGGTGAAATAGCGGTCGCTCGAAGCCACGTGGCTGAAGACCACGGAGCTCTGCAGTTCGGACACGAGGGCCAGCGCGGTAATGAATGACAGGCCCTTTCTATCGCCGAAGACGGTGCTTCCGGCAAGCCGGACCCCGTCGCTTACTATCTCGACGTAGCCGGTCACCATGGCATCCGGATCCGGCGTGAGGAAGAACATCTGCTCGTCTATATGGACTTTCCCGTGAGCCCGAATGGTAAGAAGCCGCGTGGACCCGATCTGATTCCCGTCTTCCCCGAACAGCCGCAGAAGAATCATTCCATCCCTGGGATCCAGGTTGACGACCGAGATCGTCGTCCGATAGGGGCCCCCGACGACATACTGGGGCGAAAAGATCCTGGTTCCGCCGACCAGCATGTCCTGCCCCGGCAGGATAGCGATGTCGCCCAGTTGTTGCCGCGTCATCTGGAAGGGGTAAACGCCCCTGTCGGCTCTTACGCGCACATACTCGGCGGCGTCGGGCTTTGAATCGGGGAACAGGTCGACGAACAGCTCAGCCGCCAGAGCTCCATTCGCGCGGATCACACGCGTTTGTGAGCTTCGCACCGTGCCGTCAGCCTTCACGAGTTCGAGCGTGACTGCGGCGTCCTCGGGATTGGCGTTCATGATGCCTATCTTATTGCGGCCGTTCGCCTGGATTTCCGTGAAGGCAAAATTTGTGATCGGACCTTGAGCGAAATTGGCTCCGTCCATGAGGCGCAGATCGCCGTCAAAGAGCATAAATAGACCGTTGACACCGGGATTATCGGAATCGAGCATGACCCACAGATCGGAGTTTCTTTCCGGGAAGCTTTCTCCGAACAGATCGACATCATGGGTCGGAAGCTGTTTGCCCGCAGCGAGACGGACGACATTGGGATTGACGATATCCGGCCCCGCCACGAGGTTCCCGTCGCCGTCGGTCGCCGTGAAAGTCACACCGGCATCCTCTGAATCGAGATTGGCGAGTGCCATCCCCATAATGATTTCCGTCGCCGGCGCCCCCGCGCCTGGATTCAGGGCGAACCGCGGCAGGACAAGGGTCGGAGCCCCGGATTCGCTTGTCGTGAAGACCAGCTCCGGAGAGACCGCCTGGTTGCCGTCGGCATCCCTCGACCTCACATGAAACCGGTAAGCGGTCCCCTTTTGAAGTCCGTTCAGGGACAGGACATGCTTCGTCACCGGATCGCCGGAGGCGGCTATGCGCGAGGCTGCAGGGCTCGCCCAGTATTCCACTTCCGAATCCGAAGGCTTGTCCGTAGTCCAGGATATTTTGGCGCTTTTGCCGGTAACATCGGTCACGGTGATCTCGCTGATCACGGGAGCGGAACTGTTCGCCTCCGTAGTGAAGGTGTAGTCAGCCGAAACGGCCGGATTGCCGGCCGCATCCCGCGACTTGACCCTGTAGTGATACAGCGTTTCCGGATTGAGGCCGG
>CAYZTZ010000186.1:0-1796 GCA_964481255.1 uncultured Acidobacteriota bacterium
TCGGGCGCGCTACTCGAATTCCTCGTCGCTGGGCCATTCGGAGGGGCCGCGTTTCAGGCTGCTCTCGATCTGCTCGCGCCGATACCATCGCTTGGGGATCAGGGCGTCCCGGTAATCCGACCAGTTGTCGACCACCATATACACTCCGACGCAGAGCACGGTGATCATGAGGACGGAGACGAGGATGACAGCCGCGTAATGATACGGCAGAGTGTCGGGGCCGGGCTCGAAAAACAGGCGCTCAAATCCGTGACCGAAGTTCATGCCGAAGAATCCGGTCAAAATGGCGCCGGCGCCGATCAGCAGGCTCAGGATGGCCAGGCGGTTGACCGCGTCCGTGTTCCTGGAAGCGGCGTAGCTCTGCAGGGCGGTGTTGAGCTTCTCGATTTCCTGGTCGACCTCGTTTTTAACCGTCTGGATCCTGAGCGCGCGGCAATGCATGATGAAGTGTTCGAACTCCTCCTCCTTGTTGGCCAGCTCGTCGAAATACCAGTAGTTGGAGAAATGCAGGAACTCGGACCGCAGGTCGCTTGCGAGACGCACGTTCCCCCGGCTCAGTTTGCCGTCCTCCCAGTCCCTGTAGATGCGTTTGGAGACGAGCGCGGTGCGTTCGGCGAAATCGAGCAGGGTGGCCCGGTAGAAGAGGGCGATCAGGGCCATCAGGTAATACCGTGTGCTGAACATGCGGTGGATGAGGAATCCCTCGCGCAGGGTATGCTGGTCGCAGTCGAAGGCCCCGATGGTGGACGTGATGTTGCTGTAGCTGGTGTATCCGTAGTAGGTGCCCGTATGGGCCCATCGGCGGTAGAGATGGCGTTCCAGCTGTTTGTGCGTGAACTCCGGGTCGTAGCGATAGGATTCTCCGTCCAGGTCGACATAGAGCAGGCGGCTTAAAAAGACCTCGTAGTCCTTCGAACGGGCGAAGTCCGCGGGGACGGTGTCGGGATTCAGGCAGGCGTAGGTGTAAACGACCATCCTTTCGTCAAGGACGGGTTCGAACTCCTGCAGGGAGTAATCCAGGAAATAGAGCAGGGAGGTGATCGTGCCGGCCAGCGGCGGCTGGTAGCCGATCAAAGCCCCCCTCTTGATTTCCTCCTCCGCAACCACCTGCCGCTGACCGTCCTGCTCGATTAACAACTGCATTTTGGACGGGGTGCGTCCCTCGCGTATCTGACGCCCGCTGGAAGGGTAGACCTTCCGGAAGGCTTCGTTGATCCATAGCGCATCCGCGGCGGGCAGATGAAACGCCTCCACGCCGATCGAGAGGATCCCGATATCGTTGGCGAACAGGAAAAGGCGCAGGTCCGTGATCTGCACCGAAGCGGAGCGGCCCTTGACGTCCTCGGCGTAGAACCAGAGCTTTTTACCCCTGGGGATCGGAATCGTGAAGCAGCTCAGCAGGGCTTCCCTCTCATGGCTCTCGCTTTTCACTTCTCCCGTGTCGAAAAAAACCCTCCGGACGTAGGGGTGGAAAAAGACCATGTCCTGGTAGGCGGGCGAGTCGATGTCGAAGCGGGCATAAGGGTCGCGGCGCCAGCAGCCCACGAGCTCCATCAGGGGACTTTTCGGGCCGTTGTTATGTACGCCGATCCAATCATCCAAACCGTCGATCCAGTGCGTGTATTTGGACCACAGGTCCTTGTGGTTCTGGACCACCGTGATTTTGTCGATCGAGAAGGGGAACAGAAAATAGGTGTGAAGATGAAGGAGTTCGATCGGTTCGTGCCGCGCCATGCGACGAATAATATCACCCTGCGATCCGGCGGCACAATTCTCAAGTGAGGGGAAAGCGGGGG
>CAYZTZ010000186.1:1896-5663 GCA_964481255.1 uncultured Acidobacteriota bacterium
CGCCCTTCAGGGGGTGATGGCGGAATGCCGCGGATTTTGACACAATGACAAGGCGCGCGCACGGGATCGCGGAAGATCCGCTTCCCGGGAAAGGAAGCCGGAGGCATGGCGTATCTGGCCTCTGTTTCGGTCATCTGGGGATTCTCCTTTGTCCTGATCAAGGGGACGCTTGTTTCCCTGGACTCCGGTTTTGTTTCCTTTGTCAGGCTGCTGCTTTCCCTGGCGGTCTTTGTCCCTTTTATCCGTCCGGCCGGAATCACGTGGCCGGACAGGCTGAAGCTCGTCGGGATCGGCGCCGTGCAATTCGGGCTGATGTACGTTGCCTATGTGGCGTCCTATCAATATATTCCGGCGCACCTCATCGCGCTTATGACCGCGACCACGCCGCTTTTCGTCACGCTTTTCAACGACATCGGCGACAGGCGGCTGCGCGCGGATTTTCTGCTGGCCGCGCTTCTCGCCGTGGCGGGCGGGGCCGTGATCCAGTTTCCCCATCAGCCTTCCGCCCTGAACGTCCGCGGGATCCTGCTTGTTCAACTTTCGAACGCCGCCTTCGCCTACGGCCAGATCGCCTACAGGCGGCTGATGGTTTCGAGGCCACTGCTGCGGGACAGGGACGTCTTTGGATTCATGTACGTCGGCGCCGTTGCAGCCGCCGGGCTTTTTTCCTGGCGGACGACCGATTACACCCGGCTTTCCGTGCGCCCCGATCAATGGCTCGCCCTGCTTTATCTCGGCCTGGTGGCGTCCGGGCTTTGTTTCTTCCTTTGGAACCTTGGGGCCCGCAGGGTGAATGAAGGGACGCTTGCCGTCATGAACAACGTGAAGATTCCTGTCGGCGTTGTCGCCAGCCTGGCGGTTCTCGGGGAATCCACCGACTGGGCGAGACTGGCGTTCGGCTGCGCCCTGATAGCCGTGGCCTTGTGGCATAACGGGAGGCGCTGATGTCCATCCGCAAGGGAATGGCCCGTCCGCCGGTTTAAAAATGCCTTTATTTCCACCCCGATTCTGCTAAGATAGGCGCGGAAGGGAAAGACATGGTTTCGGATCGCCGGATTCGATTTTATTACCGCAGCTCATTTGAGGCCGACCCCTGAGGGCTGCGTCTTCCTTTCTTAGCCATTATTCAGAAAGAAAACCAACGGCTCACCAGGGAAAATCGGGTGGGCCGTTCGTTTTTTAGGAGAAGCTCATGATCATTATCTGCGAAGCAAAGGCCACGGAAGCTCAAATACGCGCGGTGCAGCAGCGGATCGAAGAAGCGGGCCTGGTCGCGCACCGCTCCGACGGCGTCGAGCACACGGTGCTGGGAGTGGTCGGCGACCGCAACCGCCTGGAGATCGGGAAGGTATCCATGATGCCCGGCGTCCGCGACGTCGTGATGGTTTCCACCCCTTACAAGCTTGCGAGCCGCGAGTTCCATCCCGAAGACACGGTGGTGCGCGTCGGAAGCGGAACCTTTATAGGGGGAACGGAAGTCGCCGTGATGGCGGGCCCCTGCGCCGTGGAAAGCGAGGAACAGATCGATGCCTGCGCCGAACTCGTCGCCGCCAGCGGCGCGCGCATCCTGAGGGGAGGCGCCTATAAGCCGCGTTCCTCACCCTATTCCTATCAGGGCCTGGGCATGGAGGGCCTGAAACTGCTGCGGCGGGCCGCGGACAGGCACGGCCTGGACGTCGTCACCGAAGTCATGACGATCGAGCAGATCGAGACGGTTTCGGAATACGCGGATCTTTTTCAGGTGGGGGCGCGCAACATGCAGAACTATCCTCTGCTCACCGCGCTGGGTCACGCCGGCAAACCGGTCCTTTTAAAGCGGGGCATGGCCGCCACCGTCCAGGAATGGTTGATGAGCGCCGAGTACATTCTCACCCAGGGGAACCCGGACGTCATCCTGTGCGAGCGCGGCATCCGCACCTTTGAGACCGCCACGCGCAACACGCTCGATCTGTCGGCCGTCCCCGTCGTCAAACATTTATCCCACCTGCCCGTGATCGTCGATCCGAGCCATGGGGTCGGCACGCGCCGCTTTGTGGCTCCCATGGCGCGTGCCGCAGTGGCCGCCGGGGCCGACGGCATCATGATCGAAATCCATCCGGATCCCGATCAGGCTCTTTCCGACGGCCCCCAGTCCCTGAACTTCGAGGAATTCCGTCTTTTGATGAACCGCTGCCGCATCATCGCGACGACGATCGGCCGGCGCCTCGGAAAGGTGCAAGGATGATGAAGGACATGAGCGTGACCATTCTCGGATGCGGACTGATCGGCGGGTCGATCGCGCTGGCCCTGAAAAGGCGGCGGCCCGAGTGGCGGGTCGCCTGTCTCGACGTGCCGGAGAGGCTTCCGGCCATCCGCGAGGCGGGGATCACCGACCGGGTCGGGACCCTGGACGATCTGGATAAATACGTGCCTGAAAGCGCGATCGTGATCCTGGCCACGCCGGTCCAGTCCATCCTGGAGACGATGGCGCGGCTTCGCCCGTTTCTGCGCGAGACAACCATCGTCACCGATGTCGGGAGCACCAAGAAGCGCATCATGGCCGAGGCCCGCGGGCTCCTGCCCCCCGGCGTGCATTTCATCGGGGGTCATCCTATGGCCGGATCGGAGCATTCGGGGGTGGAAGCCGCGGACCCTCTGCTGTTCAGCGACCGTGTCTATATCCTCTGCCCCTATCCGGACACCCCGCAGGAGGCGCTGCTGGCCCTGATGGATCTTGCGGAAAGCCTGCTGGCGCTGCCCGTCACCATGGACCCGGAAGAGCATGACCGTATCATGGCGATGGTCAGCCATGTGCCGCAGCTGATTTCGGTGGCGCTGATGCGCGCCGCGCAGGCCGGCGACGCCGAGCACGCCCTGCTGGACAAAATCGCGGGGCGCGGTTTTCTGGATATGACCCGGCTCGCGGCGTCGGGATACGCGGTCTGGAAGGGGATCCTGGAAACGAACGCGGACGCGATAGGGGAGGCCGTCCTTCGGTTCAACGAAAGCCTGGCCTTCATAAGCGGCGCGCCGGAAAGCGACGCGGCGCCCGCGTGGGAAAAGGCCGCCCGGCAGCGGCGCCGCATGGGGCCGGACACCATGACCCGGCCGCGCAAGACCGAACTGCGCGCCATGATCGACCGCTGCGACAAACAGATCATGGCCGCCCTGGGACGCCGCTTCGAGATCGCGAGAAAGATCGGCAGGCTGAAAGTCAATCAGGCCGCCCCGGTAGTGGACCCCGACCGCGAACAGCGCCTGATGCTCCAGAGGGAGGAATGGGGGGAGTCGCTGAACCTGCCCAGGGAGTTCGTGGAAGAGCTTTTCGCCGTCATCCTGAAGCACAGTTCCCGCGTCCAGGCCGCCGATCTCTGAGACAGGCCCCGAGGGCCGGCAGTCCCGGCGACCGGGGAAGGAGAAACGACCGCGGTTTCAGCGGATCAGGCCGATGCTTCTGGCCAGGTTGTGCAGGGATTCGGCCGTTTTGACGATAAAATCATATATCCAGACGACGGTTGTCCGCGCGGCGGAATAAATGGAAGCCATCGTCCCGGGATTCCATATCTCCAGCAGGATCAGCCCCAAAACGCATAGAACAAGGCCGACGAGGATGCGCCTCTTCCAGTTCTCCCCCATCAGGATAACCTGCAGCTGCGCCATGGCGGACGCCTCCTGATCGGACCCGATTCAGGACATACTTGTTTTATTTAATATATCGGCATGGAGAGGGAACAGGATCAAGGCAAAGTAAACAATTGTAAAAAGTGTGTGAGCACGGCTCTCCAGAG
>CAYZTZ010000187.1:0-5604 GCA_964481255.1 uncultured Acidobacteriota bacterium
ATCGAGGTGCATTCTTCATCATAGATATGACTGGGACGATCAGCAGGGGTCACGCGACGTCGCAATCCTCTTTTCATCGAGGTGCATTCTTCATCTGCCGCCTTTCAAACCCGAATTGCATGAGGGATATATCCCGTACGGTCCGCGAACCCGGGGCATGAATCAAAAAACCCCTCCCCCATCTCGAAGCCCAATAACGGTTTCTCACTGCATTCGCAGGACTTAAGGAATCGCGGACCCACAAAAATGGCAAATGGCAAAGGGCGGAAAATATTAGGGTTGCAGATCCGCCCTGGAAAATCCCCGGGTCCGCGATACTGCAAAGAAATCGCATGCCTGCTGATCCTTAACAGCGCTTATACTATCACGTCCTGATCCGGCTCCTCAACCACTACCGCCGTCCCCATCACCACGACCGCAGGCGCACAGCGGGCGCACAGGTCATAAATGCGGACATTATCCTCGTCCTGATCAATGATCTTTTCTATGCCCGACTTCATCGCCCCCAGCCTTTTCTCCTCCATTTTGCCTTCAAAGACGCTCTTTTGAACCCTGTCAAGGAACCCCATCAGAAACCTGGCCAGGCGAACCCGGCGCCTGTCCTCGATAACATCATATGCCACAACCAGGTGCATCATGCTGTCCTCTACCTGGGAACGAAGGGCCGATATTCTTCTTCCTCGCCCCTGAGCACACGGGCGTAATGGTACACCTGATACCGCATTATATTCTCCAATGTGTGGACTTCCCGCCTGGATTCGTAGAACATGCTCTCGCGCAATCTACGTCCCCATTCCCGGAAAAAGACCCGCCTGCCTGTTTCTCCGAGCCACACCGCGCGGGGTTTGCTCGCCGGCTGGCTTTCATCCGATTCCGATTCGTCCATCCAAGCGTCATCTCCAGCCGGAGGCTCCTCAAAATCCTCCGGGGCCACCTGGCGACGGTTTACCAGCCTTAACACAAGAGAATCCACAACAACCGGCCTGAACTCCTCGATCAAATCCAGGGAAAGAGACGGCCTGCCGTACTCGGGCGCATGAAAGCTCCCCAGCATAGGATCCAGTCCCGCCCTGGAGACGATCGACTCCATCGCGATGTTCAGGAGGGTATAACCGAAACTCAGCATGGCGTTGACCGGGTCCAGAGGCGGACGCCGCGACCGCCTCGTAAAGGAGAAGGCGGGATTCCTGATGCATGCGCCGAAATGCCCGAAGTAGATTGCGGCCGCCTGTCCCTCCAATCCCCGGACGCTCTCCGCATTAACATCGGGGCCAATAGACTGCAGGAGGCGGCGCATGTCCGCGGCAACCTTGGCCAGGCTGTCCGATTTCAGCTCACGCTGAGCCCTGAGGATCAGATTGCGCTGATTGGATATTTTCCCCCTCACAATAGCCCGCGCCATTCCGTCCCTCGCCCCGGCGTCATTCCACCGTCGGTATTGGCAGATTCGCAAATCGACGTTTTTTGACACGGGTCCCACAAGGCGCCCCCGGTAGCGCCCCCCGGCCGTAAGGAACACCGCATCGATCCCGCGGGTGAGAATGATTGAAACACAATGCGGCGTAAGATGGATATTGCCGAAGACCAGGACTTCAGAGACTTCCGCCGCGCGCACCTTTTCGATGACCGCCTCTCCTTTTCTTATCTCAAACTCTTCCCCCTCCGACCCCAGCGTCAGCCCCTGCTCCATAAGGACGAGCGACCTCACTTCTGTTCCTCCTTGGAGCCGGAATCAGGCGGCGCGTTTTCTTTGGCTTCCCATTCCAGCGAAGGCAAAGAACCGGCTTCCTGCCTCAGAACGAGAGAGCCGTCCTCGAGATCGATTCGATCGCGTCCAGATCTTTCCATATAGGCAAGCAGGCTCTTTTCCGTATCGATGATCTCCTTTTCGATCCGCGCCCGGTGAAGGCGAAGCACGCCCAGCGCGCGCGTTCTTTCCTCCGGGTCAAAAGCAGGCGTAAGCTTTTCAGGCTCCGGGCCCTTGGGAAGGTTTACCAGATGGAGCCTGGGGGTGGGATAATGCTCCGGGGCAAAACCGAAGGCACAGTTGCAATCCACCTGCCCGGTTATGTGGGGGATGCGCTTGCGGATCCTCGGGCAGGAGATGGGGTTGCCGGAAAGCGGTGTCTGCAGGCGCGAGGAAGCCGAAACATCCACACAAGAGTCAAAAAGATAATTGACAGCCAGAACACCTGGCCTGCTGTGTCCCAGGCTATGCATCAGGACGACCTGCTCGTTGTGTGAAAGGCGCCGGTGTTTATCCACCTTTTCCTTCAGCGCCGCCAACACGGCGCAGGAGCGCAAAAGATGGCTTATCTCGGGATGCGTTTCAAAATCGGCGGCCGTCCAGCTTTCAGGCGGCGTCGGCGGGAGCGGAACAGCGGGTATTTCAGGGGCTTCGGAAGGCTCTTCCTCGATCCCCCGCACCGGGACCGGTTGCCGGCCCTTCAGGGTGATGATCATGCTGAAGAGCGTTTGCCGCGCAACTCTGCGGACGCTCCTCAAGGTCGCGAAGGGATCCGGATCCGCCGATCCGTCAGGCAGAAGAAGCCGGCTGCGGCGGCCCGTCCGGCGGTGAATGCCAAGCGGAAGCTTGATGAGGTTGCCTACCCCGCCCCCGACATCGGCCTGCTTGGGGAAAAACTCGGCGTGCAGATCCGCCGATTGCAGGGGGTGAGAGGACATGAAAAGACCCCCGAACTGCCGGACGATGGATGCCTCCACGGGTTCTTCCAGAAAGATCCACAGGTGCCTCCCTTTGTATCCGGAATCCTCCAGAAGAGCCGGCAATTCCAGATCAGAAAGCGCGGCCTGAAGCCTCCGGGCTTCGGAGGAAACACAATCCTTGATCCGCCGGGCTTCCTTTACGCTGCCGCGGGCCCTGGCGATCGCGCGCTTGTTGATGTCGATGTCTATGGCAAAAAAAGTGACCGTGTTGTCAAGCCGGATGGGATAGACGCCGACCGTGACGCTGCCCAGGAGGTGGTTCTTCAAGACCTGGAAAACGAGAGGCTGCCGTACGGGGGTATACCCGCCCTGTCCCGACTCGTCCCACCATTGGCGCGCGTAGATGTTTTCCCTGCCGGAGAAGAGGTGGCCGAACCTGACAACGTCGGCATCCGTGGGCACTCCCAAAGCGGATGCGATCTTTTCTTCCTCCTCGTCCGGCTCCCCGGCCCTGGAAGCCGACCGGATCAGGGCGGTTAAAGATGCGGCGGCATCCGCGCTCAGGCCCGCCGATTCGGCGCGCGCCAGCGCATCCGCCGCTTTTTCGTGCAATTCGTTTTCGAGATAAAGATCAACAAGGTCGCGCAAGGCGGCTTCTTCGGCGGGTTGCAGGACGCTGCGGCGCTCGGCGCAGCTCAGAGCCTTGTCGATCTGCCCATGCTCCCGGTAGAGGACTGAAAGGCGTTCGAGAACTTCCGGGTCATCGGGGTTGTCGCGGAGGGCCAGCTGGTATTCGGTCAATGCCAGACCGTCCTGCCCGGCATCCTCACAGAAGCGCGCCCATGCAGCGTGACACCCATGCTCCTCGCGGACCGACTGGAGAGCGGCCTTGAGATGATCCATGGCCTCCGGCTGATTCCTATCCCAGTTTTGAAGAAAATCGCGTATATCGGCCGTCATTGCAGTAACCCCCAAGTTGCCGCTTTATTCGGCAGGCGCGCCGTCCAGGTCAACAATTTCACCGCAAACATATGGTTCCTGCTGTTGCTCCGCGAGCGGCCGCCTGTCCACCAGCGCCACCCTTCTGACGACAGCTCCCAGACGTTCGGCATTGCGGCCGACTCTTTCGACGATGTATTGAAGCGCCGTCGTTCCGCCTGTGACATTCAACGTGACACGCCCGGCCTTGAGTATTTCGCTGGTTAAGGATTGCGCAATGGGGCCGCCCATGCCGAAACATTTATGGGGATCTTCGGCGATTCTCAAATGGATTCGGGAAGAGTCGAAGGACGCGTTGCGGCAAATTTCCGGGATTTGCCCGGCAGCCGTACTGGAGGTGATAACGACTGCATTTTCGGGGCGAAGAAGCGAGAGGGCGGTGAACAACACCCCGGGAGACAAGCCGAGCGGCGTTATCAGGAGTTCGCCCTTGGCGCCGGGGATATCCAGTCTCCAGAGCTCGTCGTTTCCCATCCTATCTTCGCACTGATGAACCAGTTCGCGGATCGTCACAGCCTCGGCTTCCGGATTGATTTCATCGTCGCCGTTCATTCCCGCGTGCGCAAACTTATTGCGCCTTTCGGCAATCATCTGCCACAGAGAGGTTAGTTTACGTTGAGGTTCGGGTACCTGAGATTCGGCTTGCCTTATTCTTATGACGGCCGAATTGAGCTTATGTTCCGTATAGTCCCGGACATTTTTATAATCCAGCCAGTCCGCCATCCTGTTTTCCGCCAGCAGGCACCGGCTTATTACCCATTCACGGAGCTGGATGAGGGCCCGGTCGTAAGCCTGGGCCTGGAGGGCGAAGCGGATCGCGGCCATCTGCCTTTTGAGTTCCTCCAAAGTCAAGCCCAGGGCCCTTTTTTCCTGGGCAGCGGGTTGAACGGCCAGAGCCTGGAGCGTGGGAGAAATTGCCTCTATCAACGATTGTCCCACGGTGCTGTGCTTTCCCACGTGCGGGACCGCCGGCGACAGCTGGGACAAAGCCTTTGCGGCGTGCATTCCGGCCTCAAGCGGCAGCGGGGTCACCAGGGCGGCTCCCAGTTTGGTCAGATGGGAGGCCAGACGGGTCAGATTTTCCGATTCTTCCTTTTTTCGCCAAAGCGATGAGTTCAGCTCGGTGAGGTACCGCGCGAGAGAGCGCGCGTCGCCGGTTTCACGGAACTGGCGGATGGCGTGGTAACAATCGGTCAGCGTGAAAAAGGGCGTCAGGTCGAAGACGGGGACCCTGTCGTCGGAGCGCGCCTCCCAGGCTCCGTAGTAGATTCCGCGGATCCTGACTTCGCGCTCCCCCTTGAGGTAGGCCAGCGACGCGAGCATCAGGACGGGCAGATGCCGGAAAGCGTAGGTAATGTCGATAACGAGTTCGCTTCCCTTTTCTATGCTCCGATTCAGCAGCGAGAAAATGCGGCCTATCTCCTCTTCGGTGTGTCCCAGCGGAATCTCGATTTTCTGCGGCGCGACGCCCTTCCCTTCCAGCTCCTCGCGGATGGAATGCCAGTGCTTAGCTTCCGCCTCGCGAGTAAGCAAGAGGATAGCTTCTTTGACGGGGCCGGCCAGTTCCGCCGTGGCCGCCGGGCTGTAACAGGTTCTGTACGTTCGGAGCGGGTCGGATTCAAGATAGTAATCAGCGGGCGAGTATGCGCCCATGCCCAAGGTCGCGATAAGTTTCGTAATTTTCATAAGAAGGTCCTTTCCAGTGTCTCAGTCACGTTCCTGAAATAGGCGCTGGTTGCGCGAAACAATAGTCATGGAGCATGCCCGGGGAGACGGCCGCCCCCCGGGATGGCCCACCATCCCCGATCCTGATCCGAATCACTTATTGTATATACACATATATGTTTATTTACGATCCTCGAAAGGCTATCCTTGATTTTGATAAACATGGAGTTTCCTTCGAGGAGGCCGCAACAGTTTTCAGCGATCCGGAGGGGC
>CAYZTZ010000188.1:0-5528 GCA_964481255.1 uncultured Acidobacteriota bacterium
GCTAAAATTTCAAACGCCTTCGGCCCGTCAATAAAGACAAAAGTGCTTAACCAGACTGATTTCTCCGCGCTGCCGAGTAGTTCAATAAAGACCTGTCGTGTGTCACGGGCATGCAAGCCGGGCACTTCCGGACCCGACCATACAAAATCCGGCCTGCGAATCCGCGAAATCGCAGAATCTGCTGTCTCTATCCATTCGGCTGCTGCTGCTCCTGAAATTCCAAGACGCTCCAAAGCCAGAAGCGCGTCGATGATACTTTCACTGCCCTCGCGTATTCCCAGGATGGATCCGATAGAGGCAGCGGAATATGGCGGCATAATAATTCTTGACTCGAGTGCCGCGGCAAGACGTTTGCGGACATGCTCCGGCAATTCCAATAGTCTATCGATCATAAGAGAGCCTTGAAAAAGGCGGCATCCGGAAGTCCAAGAACCGGCACCACAAGGGCACGGTCCAGATAATCGTTGCGCATCTCGCAGGATGTCTCCGCGATCAGTGCACAACCATGACAAGCGGCGCCATGCAGCCACCGTCCCTCCATGGAACTCCCTGGTGCGTGCTGAGCACAAATGGGATCATTGGAGCAAAGCGAACTCATTCGCAATGCATAATCAAGGTGGTCTTTCAGATGCCTGGCTTCCTGCACAAGCCCACCGAGTGTTCCCTCGGCATCAGGAGTCGCCGTATAGAGCAGCAATCCATAGCGATCGCTTTCGCTGTCGGCATAAATTCGTTCACGAATGGAACTGGCCGGATAACCGCAGCGCATCGCCAGCGACTGGATCAATAAATGCGAGAGAGTATGCAGCAGCACGTATGGTCCGCCCGGAAATGGACGCTGCACCTTCCTTCTGTTCATCAAGATCTGATGCCCTGCCGCAAGGGCATCGATCCGTTGCCTTACGATAACTTCCGCAAGCCATTGCTTCAAAGCCGCCGTGCTAAGTTGAATAAAAATGCCCTCTCCCCGGTTTTCCACCGCCGGAAACCACTGCGGATCCAACGCAATCTGCGCGCGCTCCACATCGGTTTCATACTCCCCGTTAATGTCGGGAGCGATTGCCTCCAGGCGGCTGAACCCGAGGAGCGCAAGGACTTCCCGCAGACGGTGGAGCTGTATAACACATTCGATTTCATGGTATCGGCCCGGCCCTCGCCAGGCCTTGTCCGGCAATCGGCGCGCGTGGAAGTTCGGATCAAGGGGCACATCATCCCCATATCCTTCCGGCGCAGCCAAAAGAGCATCCAACTCGACCTGCTTAACGGGCCGCTCGCCGGTTTTGCCTGTTTTCACCTCGTGAATGACCGCGAGGACTTCACTGTCATTAAAAGGAGCGAGTCTTGCCGCGATCTTGGGTTTCTTCTTGAGCAATGCTAAATCAGCAGCACCATCGACAATCTGCAAGTCCTCCCACAGTTCGCTTACCACTGTTTGCACAGCCGATCCACGGTCCGGTATGGAAAGCAGGCTCACTATTTGAGGGAAATAAGCGTTGGAGGCGGTGCGAATAAGCAGACGGCTCGGAAGATTGCAGGGTTCATTCGAATTCCTTCCCAGCCAGGGGCGCGCGCCTGAGCAAACTCCCAACGGCCTGTCTTCCAGAATGCCGGCTTCGGAAAGGCTGCGCGACTTGTTACACTCGCAGCGCACAACAAGATCCGACAGGTCGCCGCTTGTTCCTCTTTCGTCAAGCCAGAGTTGCCGCCTGCAATTGTCGTCGGGGCCGTGTACGAATCGATACCAGTCGATATCATCCACGTGGCCCTTGGGACATGCGCGCACGAAGCGCGTCGCCACCACTTGAAGGCCTTCGAACCTCCCCTTTTCGTCCAACGCCTTGCGATGCACCAGACGGCGGGAGCGCTCCCGATCTTCCACGCTTTCTCGCTCCTGCACCACAAACCATTCCGGGAAACGCCATGCCGCGATTCCCCGGGATGGCGCCCCAGGATCGCCGGATTCCACGGGCGGAGCAAACAGCTTTGGTGCGGGAATGCCCGTCATGATCTGAAGCTTGCGTGTCATCCGCGGATCCGAAATTTCATCCAGATCCTTGGGCCATGTGTCCAGCCCCCCGACAATAGCCGAATGCCTAGGCAGATCGATGAGCGCTCCCGGGCCGTATGTCGTGATGATCTGACTCTGGCGGATTTGTCCGTGCGCTTTCAGCGTCATCCCTGGTCCTCCACCTGTATACCGCTCAAGTCCTTAAGGAATAGATTCACCTCCGGCTCCACATCGCGCAGGGAACGGTTCGCTCTGAATTTCCGGTGGTGTTCAGAATCGAAGTCCGTATCCAGCATCTCGCGGAGAAGGGGTCGGGGTTGCCTAAGCTCATACTTCTGATATTGCATCTCGACCCCGTTATTCCGGTAGTCGCTGTAGATCTTGCTCCAGGAATCCAGCAGATCCACGACACGATTCTGCACGCTTCGCATACGCTCCGCTCGTTCCTCGCTATCCTCAATCGGCTGCTGTTGCACTCTTGCTTGAAATACATCCAGAAGCCGGCGCTCGATTTCAGTACGAACGACTTCAATCTTTTCTACGCCTTTCGCAGGAGTCAATTCCGGATGAGTATGCCGGGCAAGCCCCACCATCGCTCCGGCAAAAGCGTGGTCCAGGGCGCGGGCGGAAAACGGGGTAACGCTCCCTGCTTCCACCGAGCGGTAGAAGGTTTCATGATAATGGCGGAATCGCTCGTAATGAGATCTGTCACGCGGCTTATGGATGTTAAATATCGTGACGACAAGTCCCGGCCAGCGATCATCCCGGCCGATGCGGCTCGTGGCCTGAATATATTCTGAATGCGTCTTGGGCTGGCCGAATACGACCATCAGCCCAAGACGCGGCACATCCAATCCAACCGAGATCATGTTGGTGGCTATGGCGCAATCCACGCGCTGCTGTTCATGAAATCTGCACTCAAGCCGCCGTCGGGCCTCAGCCACTTTATCAGTGGTAACGCGCGAAGTGAGCTCCACAACCTCACTGAAAGTGCGGCGGTTCTGGAACAGGCCCGGTTCCTCGCCGATGCGCTTCCGCGCGCCGTAGCCTTTAATGGTATTCTGGACCTGTTCTTCAAGAATCCGCCTCGCTCCTCCCAGTTCTTTCAAGCTGTTGAAATAACCCAGTACGGTCATATAGGGATCCGCCGGATTATCCTTGTTTTTCTGGCCGCCCGCATCCCTGTATGCCCGTTCTGCGGCGCCCATCAATGCAAGCCAGACTTTGCTTAACAGGACCTTTGGATTCCGGCCCTGAGATGCGATGCCCAGGTAGAGTCGGGCCGGCACCTCGGACGAAGGAGCAATTCTCGCGAAAAAGGAATCCTTCCGGTCAGGTCCCGGCGGGGGAAATATCTGTGTCAGCGGCCTTGCGAACAAAGCCTGAATTTGATCCTGCGCTTTGCGCACCGTCGCGGTCGAAGCCACGATTTTCGGCCTCACAACGCAGCCGCCCAGGTCCCGCATGCAGAGAGCCTCGATGGCGCTCTCATAAAGACCGACCATTGTCCCAAGCGGCCCTGAGATCAGGTGCAACTCGTCCTGGATTACAAGATCCGGGGGGTTCAGCGGCTCCGCAAGCCGCGTTCCCATCCCCTTGTCCGCGCCGCCCCAAAATCCCGTCCTGTCAAAGCGGTCGGCGCCGCCCAAAAGCACTCCCGCCTGCCCGACCCACGGCAGCGCTGCAAACTTATCCACCGTCGCAATCAAAAAGGCCGGCAGTCGCTTGTATATGGTTTCATCCACAGCCACAATCGGAAGCGGCTGATCGCGCGTGAAATCGCATTCGAAATTGGTGCACACAATGCGCAGTTCCTGAGGATGGTCGTCGTTGGGCAGTAAGGCGAAAGAGTCGGGTCCGAATCGCGTGCCGCACCAGGGACAATTCTCAAGCGGAATCGGCGAAGGATTGCCCCTCGGATCGGCTTTAAATTGACGCACCTTGGAGCGGGCAGAGTCCGAGCGCCCGTCACCTCTATATCCCAGGATATTGGGGGTCGCCGCTTTGCCTACCCAAAGACCGATCTCAAAAGGCCAGGCTCCATATCTACCGGGGTTCTTTTTGCGCTCAAGCTCCAGAGCACAGACGAGGCCGGCTGCGCGCGACAACTGATCCAGAGTCAGAAGGCGCAATGTGTAGCGCATAATCACGCTGGTGCCGGCTCCCGCAAGACCCTTTTCTCCCGGATTGCGCAATCTCCGCAAAACCATCACAAAAGCCGCAAGGCCGAGGTACGCTTCGGTTTTGCCGCCGCCGGTAGGGAAGAATAGCAAATCAACCGTTTCCCGCTGCGGGTCTTTTGGATCGGCAAGGCCGGGCAAGTTGAGCAGCAGAAACGCGAGCTGGAACGCGCGCCATTTGGGATCTGCTATTTTCAGCCGTTGCTTAAGAGCGCCGGCGACCGCTCGATTCGCCAATCGAAAGGCGTCCAGAGCATCCGCGTCATGGGCAAGAATGCGTATGCCGCTTTCGATGCGGTCGGCGGCGATCCCCGCAAGGCGCAGCAGCTCCTCGGCTGTTTCCCTGCGTGTGCCGGAAAGCGTGTCAAGGCCGGATCTCTTTGCGTCCATCCATTCGCGATACGCGCTTACAAGCGGACGCAGGGCCGCTTCAACATCAGAACCGCCCGCAAGCGCTCCCAGCTTTTCCATCGAAAGCTCGACGCCTTCGATATCCGACGTCACCGTTTTTTCGACTTCGGCGCCTGGGATCCAGGAAGTTCGCAGAATCCGGCACGCACCGTCGGTTATTTCCCATTCCGCCGATACGCCATGCCCGGTTGCATACTCCGGCGAATCGGCGTAGTGCAGATCCGCCACCTGCTCATCCCAATCTTCGATGTGCGCGCCGCGAAGGTCCGGGCGCGGGACGAACGGGCAATCGCTTCGCACCTCGATTTCCGCCTGAAATGCATAAGCCCGGTCGGGTTCCTCCTTGTTTGGGGTGCGCCGGTTCACGAAAAAGAGCGAGACCGAGCGCGTTCCGGGCGGGATTTGTCCCTTCAGTTCTTCGGCCGGTATCTGCCGTTCCACAAAATAAAGCTGCAGACCGCCCGAATTGGGGACATCGCGGACAACCGGGCTCCCGCCGCCGCTCAACATCATTTCCACCGTCTCTTCGCGCGGTTTCCGCTTCCAAACCGGGAAGGGCTTGCCGTCTTCTCCGGCGGTCTCGCCTTGCTCATAGTCTCCCCAGCGCAGGCACACGCTCAGTCCCGAGGTGTCCTTGGAAATCAAAAAGCTCATCCCAATCGAGGATGGGAAATAACCCTTCTTGGCGGCTCTGAGATCTTCTGTCGATTCTTCGGCCAGCCCCGCCGAATCGGGAACCAAGGCGAGGTCATCGTCTTCGTCAATGTCTGAGCTTTTCTCCGGCGGCGTCCCGGACGGGATCAGGAAACCTGTCAAATACCAGTTTGACGGCCGCACCCAGCCGGGCAGCCATTCCCGCGCAAAAGCGTGCGTCGCCCATGGGCCCACAAGGTCTAGTTTCAAAGCGTCAACCAATCTTGAGCGGACCT